>NZ_BAAANT010000052.1:0-38409 GCF_039529945.1 Kitasatospora kazusensis
GCTCGTCCGTCGACGGCTTGACCTGCCCAGGGCGTGGCATCCAGGCACCTCCTGGACAGGCAGCCTACCAGCAAAGATCCTTAAGTCACTGGTATTGAGGCTAGTAGGGCTTGGTCAGGTTCGTATTGGTGTGGGTATGTCGCGGTGGCAGGTGGGGCAGGCGCCGGCCCAGGTGGCGAGGAGCAACTGCAGCTCGCGGACGACCTGGTAGAGGCTCAGGCCGCTGCCGTTTCTTTTGGGGATCGGGTCAGCCTCCGGAGCGTGCAGAAGGCGTGGGCGAGGGAGGCGAGGGTGACGTGGTGGTGCCAGCCGTTGAAGGTGCGGCCCTCGAAGTGCGCCAAGCCGAGGGCCTGCTTCATCTCGCGGTAGTCGTGCTCGATGCGCCAGCGGAGTTTGGCCAGGCGGACCAGGGTGGTCAGCGGGGTGTCGGCGGGCAGGTCGGAGAGCCAGAACTGCACGGGCTCGGCCTCCTTGGCGGGCCACTCGGCCAGCAGCCAGCACTCGGCCAGTTCCACGCCTTCGGTGGCATCGCGGATCTCCCGCCCGGCTGGGCGGATCCGCAGGGCCACGAACCGCGAGTACATGCGCTTCAACCCGGTTCGGCCCTTGCCGGGGCGTGAGCCCTCGCGCCAGGACACCGGCCTGGCCGCGCCGCGTCCCGCCTCGACGGCCAGCGCCTTCACGCTGCGGGCCGGGTCCGGATACCTGGCGACCGGCGGCCGCCCGCTGCCGTTGTAGGGCGGAATGAGGGGACGGGCGGCGGCGGGATGGGCGGCGGGCCGACCGGAAACGCCGACCACATAGTGCAGGCCGCGCTGGTTCAGGCCCAGACGGAAGGCGACCGTGTCCCCGTAGCCGGCGTCCGCCAGGACCAGCGGCACCTCGACACCCCAGGACCGGCTCTCGTCGATCATGTCCAGGGCGAGCTGCCACTTCTCCACATGACCCAGCCCCTCGGGGATGCCGCAGCGCTCGCGCCGGGCGACCTTGGCCGGATCGGCCAGGTCGCTGGTCGGGTCCCAGGACCTGGGCAGGAACAACCGCCAGTTCACCGGCGAGGAGGCGTGGTCGCGGGCCAGGTGCACCGACACCCCCACCTGGCAGTTGGTGACTTTGCCCGCGGTGCCGGTGTACTGCCGCGACACGCACGCCGAGGCGTCCCCGTCCTTGAGGAACCCGGTGTCGTCCACGATCAACGCGCTGGGCCTGATCACTTCGTGCATCCGCCATGCCAGCCGAGCCCGCACATGGGCGGGGTTCCACGGGCTCGACGTCACGAAATGCGCCAGCGCCTGCCGGTTGCCGTCCTCTCCAAGCCGAGCCGCCATCGGCTCCACCGACTTCCGCCGCCCCTCCAGCAGCAGACCGCGCACATACGCCTGCCCCCAGCGGTGCTGGTCCGCACGCGTGAACGCCTCGAACATCTCCGCCGCGAACGCCTCCAGGTCCTCACGGGCCTCGGCCATCTCCCCTGGTGTCACACACCAACAACGATCCAACCGACAAACGGACACGCCACCGCTCAACAGACCTGACCAAGCCCTACTAGGACCGGAGAAGTTCGCCGAAGATGTCCCGCCGGGCCGCGTCGCCCGCCGTCAGGACGGCCCCCGCGAGCACCGCGCCCCCGCCGGCCGCACCGACCCGGACCTCCGTGCGCAGCGGCGAGAATCCGGACAACCGTCGTTCGACCAGTCGCGCCAGCACCGGCCCGCCGGCCCGGCCGATCTCGCCGCCGAGCACTACGCACCCGGGGTCCAGCACGACGCAGACCGCCGCCGCGCCGACCGCGATCCGCTCGGCCAGCTCCGCCAGGAACGCCTTCCCGGCGGGGTCCTCGCTCTCGACCGCCGCCCGCACCACCGCCTCCGCGCGCGGCGCGGGGCCGGGGCTGGGCAGCTGGTTCTCCCCCGGCACCGCGAGCCCGTGCCGGCGGGCCAGTTCACAGATCGCCACACTGCCGACCAAGGAGTGGAAGCCACCCTCGCAGGCGGTGGCGCTCGGCAGTCCGACCGTGCCGGGTACGGGCAGGAAGCAGACCTCACCGGTACCCCCGGAGACGCCCCTGCGCAGGCGGCCGTCCAGCATCACGGCGGCGCCGACACTCTCTCCGAGCCAGAGCAGCACGAAGGTGTCCCGATCGCGGGCCGCGCCGATCCGGTGTTCGGCGATGCCCGCGAGGTTGACCTCGTTCTCCAGCAGGACGTCCATGCCCGGCCGGGCCCGCAGCGCGCCGAGCAACTCGTTGTGCCAGCGAGGCAGCCCACCGGCGTTCGCCAGCGCACCGGTCACCGGGTCCACCATGCCCGGCGCGCCGACAGCGACGGTGTGCAGGCTCCCGGCCCCGGCCTCGCGGGCGGTCTCCAGCAGCGTCCGGACCGTACGGTCGACGAGGTCCGGCCCACCCGACGCGCCGGGCACTGCCGGGTCGGGCACCGCCGGGACCTCGGCGGTGGCCAGCGTGCGCCCGGTCAGGTCGGCGATGACCAGGCTGACGCCGGTCGCGCGGACGTCGATGCCGGCCAGGTGCGCACGGTCGCCGACGAGCGCGTAGAGCCGGGCGTTCGGGCCACGGCGCTGCTCACCGCTCTCCCCCGCGACCGCGACCAGTCCACCGTGCTGGAGGCGTTCCAGCAGGTCGGCGACGGTGGGGCGGGACAGGCCGGTCAGCGTCCGCAGCTCCGATGCGGTGAGCGGACCCTGACTGAGCAGCAGGTCGAGCGCCAACCGGTCGTTGATGGCACGGGCGGTGCTCGGGGTTGCCGGGCGAGCGGTGGTCATGGGAGTGCATCCTTCCAGAGGCATCTATCAGGTTCCTTTCCTGATAGATGCCTCCCTCCGATCGGATATATCTATCAGGTTCCCTTCCTGATAGTTTATTGCCCGGGTCGGCCGGACGGCTTCCCAGGGAGGGACGAGAGGCATGACGGAAACCGTGGGCATCAGCGACAGGGCAGCGCGCAGCGGCACTGCCGTCGACGTCGTCGGCGCCAAGCGGAGCGTCTCCCTGGTCTTCGCCGTGCACGGCGCCGTGACGGGCACTTTCGTCACCCGCATTCCCTGGCTGCAACACCACCTGGGGTTGAGCCCCGGGCAACTCGGCCTCGCGCTGCTCTGCCCCGCCATCGGCTCCTCCCTCGCCATGCCGCTGGCCGGCCGGACCGTGCACCGCTACGGCGCGCGCGCCGCCGTCCGGGGCCTGCTGACGCTCTGGTGCCTGGCCCTCGCGCTCCCGATGCTCGCCCCCGGCCTGCCGGTGCTCTGCCTGACGCTGCTCGCGTACGGCGCGACGGCAGGCATGGCCGACGTCGCGATGAACGCCCAAGGGGTGGAGGTCGAACAGCGGCTCGGCCGGTCAATCATGTCCGGACTGCACGGGATGTGGAGCGTGGGCGGGCTGATCGCCTCCGGCTTCGGCGTCCTGGCGGCGCACCAGCAGTTCGACCCCCGACTGCAGCTCGCCGTCACGGCGGTGCTGTTGGCGGCCCTGACGCAGCCGGTCTGCGGCGGGCTGCTCGACACCCGCGCCGAACCGGGCGGGCAGGCTCCGCCGCGCTTCGCCCTGCCGCCGCGTTCGGCGCTCGCCATCGGCCTGGTCGGCTTCTGCGCGGTCTTCGCCGAGGGCGCCGGCATGGACTGGGGCGGGGTCTACCTGCGCGACGTCACCGGCGCCTCCGCCGGCACGGCCGCCGCCTGCTACACCGCCTTCGCCGCCACCATGGCCCTCGCCCGCCTCGGCGGCGACCTGGTGATCCGCCGGTTCGGCCCGGTCGCCACGATCCGGGCCGGCGGGGTGGTGGCCACGCTCGGCGGTCTGCTGGTGGTCGCGGCGGACACCCCGTACCTGGCCGTCCCGGGCTTCGCCCTGATCGGCGTCGGGGTCGCCCCGGTCGTCCCGCTCGCCTTCGCGGCCGCCGGACGCACCGGATCCGACCCCGGCCGGGCCATCGCCGGAGTCGCCACCGTCACCTACACCTCCGGCCTGATCGCACCCGCCGTGATCGGCGCCATCGCCCAGGCCGAGTCGCTCACGCTCTCCTTCGGCGTCGTCACCGCCCTGGCCGCCTGTCTGGTCCTCAGCGCGGGCGCCCTCCGGCTGCGCACGACCGGCGAACCGGCGCCGGAGCCCTCCGGCCTACGGTGAGCGGACAGCGCCGGAGGCCGGAGAACGAACAACGAACTCGGACCGCGTGGAGGCCCGGACCGCGGGCACAGCGGGCGCGTGGCCTACCGCGTGAACGCCAGCACCATCGGGTCCGACTCGGGCGTGATGAAGTCGTACGTCGGATAGTCGACGTGGAGGTGGTGGGTCGCATCCGACTCGCGAGCGAACCCCTCGATGTTGTCGGCCAGCAGGTCGAGTGCTTCCCGTCCGCCCTGAATGCTCAGGATCTGGCCCTCCACGACGACGGAAGCAGTGTCACGCCCCGGCGTCTCCCGGAACGCGATCCGCGACAGTGCCCGCTCGTAGGGGGCGGGGTGCCGGTTGTCCGAGAGATCGCAGCCTCCGCCCTGCCCCCGCAACAGCTGCCCGAGTGCGAGCAGCCCCGGACGTGTCCCGGAGAGCTCAAGCTCCCTGGTCGCCCCGCAGAACAGAACCTGCACCATTGCATTCCCCCGGTCCGGCCGATCCCAGTGATCACCGAGGCGGATCATCCCGCCATTCTTCGGCGTCGGCAAGGCCGGTGGACGACACCATGACGATGGCAGACCTCGGAGCGGCCTCAGAGCCGGTCGAGCGTCGCGGCCGCGCGCAGTTGTGCCAACTCGGCCTCCAGGTCGGCGACCCGGGCCTCCAGTTTCTGGACGTCCCCGACGGCCTCGGTGTAGCCGTCCTTGTGGCGCTTGGCGATCTGGCTGAGGGTGTCGACCCGGTCGGCGAAGGCGTCCCGTTCCGCCGTGATCGGGTGGACCACCGTCTGGGCGACGGCGGCGGCGATCCAGTCCGCCCACTCGTTGATGCGCTCGGTCCCGGTGGGGCCGACGAGCTCGGCGTCCTGAAGGCCGAGGAGCATGGAGGGCCGGATGACGGCGGCGATCTGCTGGGCGTGAGCGGACGGCTCGGTCATCGCTGGGGCTCTCTTTCGGCGAGGTCGGTGACGGCGACGAGCGCCGCCCTCGCAGTCCTGCGCGGTCCTGCGCGGTCCTGCGCTGGACGGGCCCGTCTCCACCCCATGATCCAGCATCGGCCGGGGCACTCGGGCCGGTACGCGTACCCGTCCTGTCTCCGGCACCTCGCCGGGGCCGGCCCGACCGGTCAGCGGGGGCTCTGCGCGCCCTCGGCGGCGGTCGCGTCCAGCTGCGCGCGGGAACGTTCGGCGATCCGCTGGATCTTCGCCGCGAGATGCTCCTGCGGGTCCGGCGTGAACCGGTCCAGCGCGACCATGGCGGTGACGATGACGTCGCACAGCTCGTCCGCCACGTCGGTCCGGGTGTGCGTGACGCCCTTGCGGGGGTTCTGGCCGGTGGCGCCGATGTACGCCTGCATGGTCTCGCCGACCTCCTCGCTGAGCTTCATCAGGCGCATCGCGGTCTCGTGGTCGCCGCCGCCGTTCCGCTGGTCGAGCCAGGTGACGAGTTGCCGGACGGTGGCCCAGGAGTCGGCCGTCCCGGCGCCCCGGTTCCGGTCGTACCAGTCGAGGAACCGGCCGACCACCTCGGCGGCGTCACCGGAACCGGCGGTGGACGCGGCCGTGGACCCGACAGCGCACCCGGCAGTGGACCCGGCATCCGCTGGGTCACCGAAGTCCGTACGGAGCCGCTGGAGCAGGGCCCGCTGGGCGTGGCCGCCGCCGTCGGCGTCGGCGAAGCCGTGACTGCCGAGCCGTGTGCCGCCGCACCCGCAGCGGCATGCGGGAAGGGTGCTGTCGGCCATCGGAGCTCCGTAAACCTTCGTCGGGTGGGCACGGCTGAGCGGTTCAGATCCTCTCACCCGGCCGCCACCCGGCCCGCAGGCGGGAAGGCGACGAGCGGCCCGGCGCCATCCACGCCGGGCCGCTCGCCTCCGCCATGGCCCGCCGGCCCCTCGGCCGGCACCTGACGGCGCCTGGTCAGCTGCCCTCGTCAGCTGCCCTCGTCAGCTGCCGCTCTCGATCCAGGAGCTCTCCAGGGCGTAGGGGTAGCAGTTGATACCGAAACGCCAGTAGCCGACGCCCACCCAGTTGCCGGGGTGCACCGTCCCGTCGGCGCAGGCTGCCATGGCGCGGGCGGTTCCGCTGGTGATTCGGCAGTTCTCCCACCAGCTGAAGGAGTTCGAACCGTAACTGTCACACGAGTAGTCGTGCGGGACGACCCTGGTAACCGTGTGCGGCGCAGCCGCTCGGGCCGTGCCTGTGGCGGTGGCGGCACCGGCCGGTCCGGCGGCGGCCACACTCGCGGCCATGGCAAGGGCGACCGCCGCCGTCGAAACCACTGTCCTGGTGCTCTTGATCGTGAAGCTCATCAGATGATGCCTTCCGTCAAACGCTGCCAATAGTGCGTGGGCGGAGTCATCGTGTTGCTTCACGATTTTGGAGGCAACACTTCCGTTACAAAGGGAAACGATTCGGCCACCGACCGTCCTGTGGCCGTGTTTTCACCGCATTTCCTGATATCCGTCCCGGCGCCGCGCAAACGCGAACTCTCCGCTCCGCACTCTCGAATCCGAGGTCACACCGGTACGTTCACCGACCAACCACCGGCATCCGCTCCAGCCCCGACCGAATCCACGCCGAATCCACGCCGGAACCGTCCCGGAGGCGATCCGGCAGCCCTCCAGCAGCGATCCGGGGCCGCCCGGAGGGCCCACGCCGGACGGGAGCAACTCCTGCCACGCGCGCCCCCAGCGCACGCAAGCGGCACCGAACTGCGAGAACGCTCCCCCTGTACGCCGCCGACCCACAGGACCGGCCCGGCCCACAGCACGGCGCACAGCGCGGGCCGCGACGCGGGCCACAGCCGCCGAGCACTGCCGAGGGCGGTCGAGCACAGCCGGCCTCCCGACGGGATTTCCGGCTCGAACGTGCTCATCGAAGGCTCCTCCCCCCGACGCCTCCTCGACGCCTCCCCGACGCCTCCCTCGACTGCTCTCCGCTCACCGCCGCCCCGCCCGGGGGCCCGGACCGCCACCGGAAGGCGGCATGGCATCCTCTGAGCCATGAACGCCGCAGCTCAGCCGTCCGCCACCGCCCGCCGCAACCCCGTAGGCGCGCACGTGCCCGTCGCCGGGCGCGGGCTGGTCGGCACCGGGCTCGCGTACGCACGACGGGTGGGCGCGGAGGCGGTGCAGGTCTTCGTCGCGAACCCGCGTGGCTGGGCCACCCCGGCCGGCGACGCCGCCAAGGACGCGGAGTTCCGGGAGGCGTGCGCGGCCGAGGGCATCCCGGCGTACGTCCACGCGCCCTACCTGATCAACTTCGGTTCGGACTCCGACGCCACCAGGGAGCGGTCGGCCGGGTCCCTGCGCCACTCACTGCTGCGCGCGCACCGGATCGGGGCGCTCGGGGTCGTGGTGCACACCGGTTCGGCCGTCGGGCAGGCGCCTGACGGCGGCTCGCGGTACGCCGCCGCGATGGCGCAGGTACGGGAGGACGTCCGGCCGTTGCTGGACGAGTTGGACGCGCTCGGCGAGGACGCGCCCTGGCTGCTCCTCGAACCGACCGCCGGGCAGGGCAACTCGCTGTGCTCGCGGATGGAGGACCTCGCCGCCTACGCGGACGCGCTGGAGCACCACCCCAGGGTCGGGGTCTGTCTGGACACCTGCCACGCCTTCGCCGCCGGCCACGACCTCGCGGCGCCGGGCGGGGTGGCCGCCGCCCTCGACGCCCTGGTCGCGTCGGTCGGCCCCGGCCGGCTGCGGCTGATCCACGCCAACGACTCCATGGACGTGGTCGGCGCCCGCAAGGACCGCCACGCCAACATCGGCGCGGGCCACATCGGCGCCGACCCGTTCGGCGAACTGTTCGCCCACCCGGCGACCGCAGGCGTCCCCCTGATCATCGAGACCCCGGACGGACGCCACGACCCCGCCCGGGTCGAGGGCGCCCGTCACGCCGCCGACATCACCCGCCTCAAGGAACTGCGGAGCGCGGCGGACGTGAGCGTGCCCACAGCGGCGTAGGCGGATCCACGTAAGCGATGCGGCGTAAGCGGACCGGCAAAAGCGAACCCGCGCAGGCGAACCACGCAGGGGTGCCCGCCCCGGGGTCAGACCGCTGCCAGCGCGTCGATCTCGACCCGGCAGGCCGGGTGCACCAGTGCGCTGACCTGCACCAGCGAGGAGGCCGGCGGCCGCTCCACCGGGAGGTACCGGTCGCGCACCTGCCGGAAGAACGGCAGGTCGGCGAGGTCGGTCAGATAGACCGTCAGTTTGACGACGTGCTCCATGCCCGCGCCCGCACTGGCGAGTGCGGTCACCAGGTTCTCGAAGACCTGGGTGATCTGCGCCTCCGGGTCGTCCACGCCGACCACCTGCCCGTCGCGGTCGAGCGGCAGCTGACCGGAGACGGCGACCGTCCGGCCGCTGAACACGACGACGTGGCTGTAGCCGTTGACCGGCGGCATGCCGTCCGGCCGGATGTGGTGCTCCTGCACGAGATTCCCCCTGAGGTCGAACGGAGTCGGCGCGGTGATCATCATTCCAGAGCGCCCCCGCCGGGCGGGCGGCGGTACGGCGACACGGCCGGGCGGCCGACCGGGCGGGCGACGGCACGGCCAGTGGGCACCCCGCCCTTCCGCAGGTCCGGCGGGGTGCGGACAATGGGCCACCCGTTCACTCCCCAGGAGGTCAGGTCAGATGTTCCGCCGCTGGTGGTTCGTCAGGCTGCTGCGCAACGCCGAGCCGGAACGGCGCCGACCGCGCCGCCGGCTGTCGAAGGAGCAGCAGGAACTCGTCCTGCGCGAGTGGGAGGTGCTGCGCGACCGGCTGGCCGAGTTCGCCGCCGAGCGGCTGGCCGCCGTCGGCGACGTCTTCCGCGCGGCCGAACTGCGGCTCCCGCCCGAGGAGGCGACCGCCCGACGGGACTACCTGTGGGCCCTGGAGGCGTACGAGGCGGCGGGCAAGCTGCTCGACGAGGCCGTGGACCTGCCGGATCTCACCGCCGCCGTGGTGCTCGCCGAGCGGGCGGTCGAACGGCTGGCCGCCGCCCACGCACTGCACGCCGGCCACCGCTCCGCGCCGCAGGTCGTCCGGTGCTTCTACAACCCGCTGCACGCCCCGGTGCCGCACGTCCCGGCCCGGAGTGCGAAGAAGACCAGGCAGCGGCCCCGAGTGGGGGCCCGCGAAGCCGCGGCCGACCGTCGGCCGGCCTGCCCGGCCTGTCGCAACGCGATCCTGGCGGGGCAGCTGCCCGACGTCCTGCCCGCGCTGCTCCCGGCCGGTGCGGCGGGGCGCCGCTCGCCCCGGGTGCTGGTTCCCTACTACACCGTCCCGCAGCAGTGGTCGCCGTGGTCCGCGACCGCCTGCGGCGCGTACGACGACGAGGTGCCCGCGATGGTCCTGCGCGGCGACCACCGCCGCCGCGCACCCCGGCCCGGCCGCTGACCCGCGCCCCGCTCCTAGCCACCCAGGGGTGCGCAGGTGCCGGGCGGCGGCCGGGCTGGCTTAGGCTCGACGGGTGCCCGACGCCCCCCGCCCCTCCGCCGCCCGCCTGCCCTGGCTGCGCCTCGCCCTGCTCGTGCTGATCCTCGGCGCGGCCGCCGGATCGCTGCTGCTCTGGGACCCGACGCAGCTGCTGGCGGCCCGGACGGCCGGGATCTGGCGGGTACCCGTCTTCCTGGCCGTCTACGCGCTGGGCACCCTGGCCTTCGTCCCCAAGCCCGCGCTGAACGCGGCCGCCGGGCTGCTGCTCGGAGTGGCCGTCGGGCTGCCGCTCGCCGTGCTCGGCACCACCCTCGGCGCAGCACTCGCCTTCGGCCTCGGCCGTGTCCTCGGACGGGACGCGCTGCGCCCGCTGCTCAAGGCGAAGGTGCTGGCGGCACTGGACCGGCGGCTCACCGAGCAGGGCTTCCGCAGTGTGCTGCTGCTCCGGCTGATTCCGGGCATCCCGTTCCAGGCCGCGAACTACGGCGCCGCGTTCTCGGGGGTGGGGACGGTGCCGTTCCTCTCCGCGACGGCGCTGGGCGTGGTGCCAGGCACCGCCGCGTACGTGGTCGCGGGCGCCAGCGCCGGTACGCCCGGCTCACCCGCCTTCCTGCTCTCCGCCGCCGTGATCGCCGCGATGGGCGTGTTCAGCCTGGCCTCGCTCTGGCGGTCGTCACGCCGCTCGCGGGCCGCGACCGCCACCGCCGCCGCCACCACCGCCTGAGCCCGCCCCACCCGCCCCACCCGCCCCACCCAGCGCACCCACCCCACCCGGCCCGTCGATGACGTCCCGACCGCCCGGCTCACCGGGCTCACCCGCGAAGACCACCCGTCCCCGGTGCAGCCGGTAGACCAGGCAGTCCCCGGCGGGCAGCCGGGGCAGCGACTGCGCCGCGAGGACGACCGTCCGGCCCGCCCGGACGGAGTCGAGCAGCATCCCGTGCAGCCGCGCGGCCACGGCGGGCGCCAGCCCCCGGTCGGGCTCGTCCAGCAGGAGCAGCCGGGGGCGGACGAGCAGCGCCCGCGCCACCGCGACCAGCTGCTGCTGGCCGCCCGACAGGGTCCCGGCCGGGCGGCCCAGCAGGGCGAGCAGCTCGGGGAAGAACTCCCCGACGGCCTCGGCGTCCCCGCCGGGGGTGGCGAGGCGAAGGTTCTCCGCCACCGTGAGCGAGCCGAAGACGGCCCGCTCGGCGGGCACCAGTGCCAGGCCCTGCCGGGCCCGCCGGTACGCGTCGAGCCCGCCGACCTCGCTGCCGCGCCAGAGCACTCGCCCGGCCGAGGTCGGCACCACACCGGCCAGTGCGTGCAGGGCGCTGGTCCGGCCGGAGCCGTTGCGCCCGAGCAGCAGGGTGATCCGCCCGGCCGGGAAGGCCAGGTCGACGCCGTGCAGGGCCTCCACCGGGCCGTAGCGGACCCGTACGCCGCGCAGCTCGGCCTCGACCGTCATCCCGTCGCCTCCCCCCAGCTCAGCCCCACCCGCGGATCGGCCAGCACCCGCGCCGCCGGTCCGGCGGTCACCACCCGGCCCGCCGCCATCGCGTACACGGCGTCCGCCAGCTCCGACACCAGCTCGGTGTCGTGCTCGACCAGCAGCAACGGCAGGCCGTCCGCCGCGAGCGCCCGCAGTACGGCGGCGAGCCGGGCGGTCTCGGCGGCGTCCAGGCCGACCGAGGGCTCGTCGAGCAGCAGCACCCGGGGGCCGGCGGCCAGCGCGCGGGCCAGCTCGACCATCCGGAGCGTCCCGGTGGGCAGCTCGGCGGCCGGAGCGTCCCGGGCGGCCGCCAAGCCCAGCAGGGTGAGCGCGCGGTCGGTCGCGGCCCGGGCGCCGTGCCGCCGTACCTGTTCGGCGCCGACCAGGACGTTCTCGGCGACGGTGAGGGTGGGGAAGACCGCGATCCGCTGGAAGGTCCGGGCCAGGCCGAGCCGGGCGCGGGCGTGTTCGGGCAGCCGGGTGATGTCGCACCCGTCCAACAGGACCCGGCCCTCGTCCGGGCGGGCGGCGCCGCTCAGGCAGTCGAACAGGGTGCTCTTGCCCGCGCCGTTGGGTCCGACCAACGCCGTGATCCGGCCCGGCGGCGCGACCAGGTCGACGCCGTCCACAGCGGCGATCCCGCCGAACCGCCGGACCACCCCGCGGGCCGTCAGCCGTCCCGCACCCGCCCGGCTCACCTCGGCCCCCCGAAACGGTCCCCCGCACTCGGCCCGGCGCTCGGCCCGGCACGCTCCGCGATCCGCGCCCTCACCCGCGCGCCCGCCGGGCTCAGCCGCGTTCCGGCCGGGCCCGGCGGTTCGGCCGGCCCGGGCCGGGTCCCGCCCCAGCGGGCGGCGCGCCGGGCCGCCCCGGCGAGGCCGCCCGGCATCCGGCCCAGCGCCATCGCCAGTACGCCGACCACCACCGCCGAGACGCCGGGCACGGTGCCGGCGTCCAGGCCGACCAGCAGCGCGGCCGCCAGCACCGCCCCGACCGCACTGTCGGCGCCCGCGACCACCACCGTCGCGAACCAGATCAGACCCTGGACGGGATCGAAGGCGGACGCGTCGAACGCCCGCCCCGCCAGCCCCATCAGCCCGCCGCCGAGCGCGGCCAGCCCGGCCCCGGCGGTGAACGCGAGCAGTTTGAGGCGGGGCACGTCCACCCCTGCCGCCTCGGCGCCGGCCTGGTGGTCCCGCATCGCCGTCAGCGCGCGGCCGAGCCGCCCGCGGTGCAGCCTGCGCACCAGCAGCAGCCCGGCGCCGAGCAGCAGCAGTTCGGCGGCGTAGAAGGCGCGGTCGCCGTCCAGGAAGGCCGGGCGGTCGAGGGTGAGCCCGCTGGTGGCGTACGGCTGCTCGAAGACGAAGCGGCTCATCGCCGTACCGACCGCGAACGTCACCAGCGCCAGTGCCAGGCCCCTGCGACGGATCGCGGGCCACCCGGTGAGCAGCCCGAGCGGCGCGGTGGCCAGGACGGCCAGCAGCAGCGCCGGGACGGCGGGCAGCGGGGGCAGGCCGGGGATCCGGCCGGAGATCAGCAGCGCCGTCCCGAGCGAGCCGAGCCCGGCATACCCGGCCTGGCCCAGCGACACCTGCCCGCTGTAGCCGGTGACCACCACGACCGAGAGCAGCACCAGCGCCAGCGCGGGGACGAACAGTGCCCGCCGCAGGTCGCCGCCCTGGAAGCCGAGCGGCAGCAGGACCAGGACGACGCAGGCCGCCCGCGCCGCCCGCCCGGCCGGGCTGGCCACGGCGCGACCGCCGCCGCCCGCCACCGGTTCGGAGCCGTCGCCGAGTGTGCGGCCCCACAGCGCCGCCACCAGCAGGGCGATCACGAACAGGTTCGCCTGCACCGCCT
Organism: Kitasatospora kazusensis; assembly: GCF_039529945.1. Classification (NCBI taxonomy): domain Bacteria; kingdom Bacillati; phylum Actinomycetota; class Actinomycetes; order Kitasatosporales; family Streptomycetaceae; genus Kitasatospora; species Kitasatospora kazusensis. The sequence goes on from NZ_BAAANT010000052.1 coordinate 12,888, forward strand.
GGACCAGCGGCAGCAGCTGCCCGCCCGGGCGGAGGCGGGTCAGCTCGCTCTGCGCGATCCCGAGCAGCAGCCCGGTGGCGACGGCCACCGGGAGGCTGCGCAGCCGGGCCGCGACCGCGACCGCCATGGTCTCCATCACCAGCAGCGGCAGCCCGTACGGGTCCAGCAGCAGGAAGGGCGCCAGCAGCACGCCGACCAGCCCGGCGGTGAACGAGCCGAACGCCCACCCGGCGGCCGAGACCCGGTCGGCGTCCACCCCGGTGAGTTCGGCGAGCCGCCGGTTGTCGACCACCGCGCGCAGCTGTCCGCCGAAGGCGGTGAACCGGGTGACGGCGGCCACCAGCAGGGCGAGAGCCGCCACGGCACCGAGCTGGACGGCGGTGTCCAGGCGCAGCACGTGCCCGCCGGGCAGGGTGATCGACGTGGCCGGGACGAGGGACGGCGTGTCGGCGAGCGGGGCGGTGCCCCAGAGCAGCACCACCGTGCCGATGAGCAGCACGAAGACGCCCAGGCAGGCCACCATCGTCTCGGCGGCCCCCGCGCCGCGCCGTTGCAGCGGGCGGAAGACCAGCGCGTCCAGCAGGAGGCCCAGTGCCGGGGCCGCGAGCAGCAGGCAGAAGGCGGCGGCGAGCGGTGTCGGCCAGTGCCGGACCACCACGAGCTCGCGCAGCAGGTAGGCGGTGGCCATCGCCTGCGCGCCCTGGGCCAGGTTGAGGACGCCGGTCGCGCGGTGGGTGACGACCAGGCCGATACCGCTGAGCGCGGCGGCGCTGCCGACCGTGAGCCCGGCGAGTGCCAGGTCCACGGTGAGGCCGAAGGAGGCTCCGCCGGCCATCCGGGTCAGTCCGTCCGTCCGGGTGCGGGTTCGCAGACCGGGCAGGGGGCGAGGCCGCGCTCGCGCAGCCGGGGTCCGTCCACCGGTTCGGCCCGGTCCTTGCCCGCCACCAGCAGGCAGCCCGGGCGGTGGTAGAGCGTCCCCTCCGGGAGCGCCAGCAGTGCCGCCCCGCCGGGGGCGGACCCGGGCGGGGGTGCGCCGGGGTCAGGAACGGGGTCAGGATCCGGGGGCTGCTCGACCAGCAGGGTGTACAGCACCTCGACCCGGCGGTCGGTCAGGTCCCCGGGCCCGCCCCGTCCCGGCGCCCTGGCGGCGGCCAGCACGGCTCCGGCCACGATCAGCGCGGCTCCGGGCACCGTCGCCGAGGCCAGGTAGGGCAGCTGGCGGGCCGTGAGGGCCTCGCCGGACACGCCGTACCAGCCGAGCACGCAGAGCACGGCGCCGACCACCGCCGCGAACCACCCCGGCGACTCGCGCACCGCCCGGACCACCGCCCGGACGGCCTCTGCTCCTGGGACCCGCTTCGTCCGGTTCACGGAGGTTTCTCCGTTCTCGCCCTCGAATTGCGATTTACCCATATATCCGCCTTCATGGTGTCACCTGCGACGTTTCCAGGAACAGCCCGGACCAGGGCCCTGGACACACCGGCCGGGAAGGGCGGAGTACGCCGGAGATCCGCCGGATGCCCTCCCGGACGGACCGAGACCGACGGTGAGGAACCCATGTATCCGACCCAGACCACCCGGCGGGCCGCGAGCGCCCTGCTCGCCGTCCTGCTGCTCGCCGTCGGCTCCGCCGCCTGCAGCAGCAGCAAGAGCACCAGCGCGTCCTCCCCGAGCACCTCGGTTTCCGCCTCCGCGAGCGCGTCGGCTTCCGTGTCGGCGTCCGCGTCCACCTCGCCCCCGGCCTCCGCATCCGCTTCGGTGTCCGCTTCCGCGGGCGGGGCCGCCCCGGCCGACCCTGCGGCGGCCCAGGCCATGATCACGACGAACTGGCAGAAGTTCTTCGACCCGACGACCCCGCTGACCGCCAAGGCGGCACTGCTGCAGAACGGTGACCAGCTGATGCCGCTGCTGCAGGGCTTCTCCCAGGACCCCCGGGTCGGCCAGGTCAAGGCCCAGGTCACCAACGTCACCTTCACCTCGCCCACGGACGCCACCGTGACCTACACGCTCTCCCTCCAGGGGACGGTCGTGGAGCCCGCCGCCTCCGGCAGGGCGGTCCTCGACAACGGGACCTGGAAGGTCTCCAGCTCGACTCTGTGCGGCCTGGTCACCCTGAGCGGCGCCACCGGCCTCCCCGGATGCGCCTGACCCCGCCCGGTGCGGCCGCCCGGACCGGGCGGCCGGGCCCGCGTCGCCCGGACGGCGTAACCCGCCCCCGGATTCGCGCCGCCCGGCGGGCAGCCGTTCTCCTCGCCGCAGCCGTCCTGCTGGCCGGCTGCGGCACCCGCCTGCCCGGGAGCGCGTTCGCCGGCCGTTCCGCAGCCCCGGCCGGTTCGCCCGGGGGCGGCGCGACGGACACCGGTGTCACCGCCGCCGAGATCCGGATCGGCATCGTCACCTCGCTCACCAGCCCGGTCGGCGGCGAGACCTTCAGCGGGCCGCGCTACGGCGCGCTGGCGTTCTTCCGTTCGCTGAACGACCGGGGCGGCCTGCACGGACGCACCGTCAAGGTCGTGACCTGCGACGACGGCGGCAGCGGGATCGGCAACCAGGGCTGCGTCCACCAGCTGGTCGACCACGACCAGGTGTTCGCCTTCGTCTCCGGCAGCGTGCTGGACTACGCCGGGGCCTCGTACGTGAGCGGCAAGGGCGTGCCGGACGTGGGCGGCCAGCCGATCGGCACGGCGTACGACCAGTGGCCGCACCTCTACGGCATCTACGGCAGCAGCGCGCCGCGGGACGGCCGCTCGGTGGGCTGGAACGGCACGCTCTACCAGAGCACCGAGGTGTTCCGCTTCTTCAAGGAGCGGCTCGGTGCGCGCAACGCCGCGGTGGTGTCCTACAACCAGGCCGACTCCGCCCGCTACGCGACGCAGCTGACGCAGGGCCTGGAGGCCGAGGGCTACCGGGTGCTGGCCCAGACCGTGGACTTCGCGCTGCCCGACTTCCAGGCGGTCGCGGCGGCGATGAAGGCGGACGGCTCGCAGCTGGTCTTCGACGCCATGGACGCCCGGGGCAACGCCGCGCTCTGCCAGGCCCTGGACACGGCCGGGGTGCGGGTGGCGGCCAAGGTGACCAACGTGCAGAACTGGTCGGAGACCGTCCGCGACGACTACCGCTCCTCCCCCGGCTGCCGGAACGCGCTCTGGTCCACCTCGTCCAGCCGCAACTACGAGGACACCGGCTACCCCGCCGTGAAGGAGTTCCGCGACGCCATGGCCCGCTGGTACCCGGAGCGTGCGGGCCTGCTGTCCGCCTGGGAGCTGGAGGGCTGGGCCGGCGCCCAGTGGCTGACCGACGCGATGGACTCCTGCGGGACGGGCCTGACCAGGGCCTGCGTGGAGCGGTTCATGAACCGGGCGCAGCCGTACGACGCCCACGGCCTGATCCTGCCCGCCTCCTTCACGCCCGCTCCGCAGCCGGACGGCCCCACCCGCGCCTGCCTGGACGCCGCACGCTGGCAGGACGGCGCGTACGGCGGCCACGGCGGCTGGACGACCCAGGTCGCCGACATGACCACCACCTGCTACGAGGTGCCGCAACTGCCGTACCGGCCCTGACCGCGTTGCCCGGCGACACCCCCGGGAGGCACCCCTTGGAGGCACCCCGGGCAACCCCCTGGCGACTTCCCCGGCGGCCTCCCTGACGGCGCGCCGGGAATTCGCTACCGCCGGTCGGCGGGCTCGGCCAGGATGGCCTTCATGACCACGACACCGCGTATCGATCCGCCCCTGGCCGCCGACGAGACGACCATGCTGACGGCCTGGCTCGACTTCCACCGGGCCACCCTGGCCCTCAAGTGCGAGGGGCTGACGGACGAGCAGCTGCGCACCCGCCCGGTCGCGCCCTCCTCGCTCTCGCTGCTCGGACTGGTCCGGCACATGGCCGAGGTGGAGCAGGCCTGGTTCGTCAGCCGGCTGGCCGGCCAGGAGACCGAGGACATCTACTGGACCGAGGAGGACGAGGACGCCGACTTCAACGCGGTCGACACCGCCGACGTCGCCGGGGCCTTCGCCACCTGGCAGGCGCAGATCGCGCTGGCCCGGGCGGCGGCGGACGGTCTCTCCTTGGACACGGTGGCCAAGAAGCCCGCCCGTGGCAGGGAAGTGACGCTGCGCTGGATCCTGGTCCACATGATCGAGGAGTACGCGCGTCACAACGGACACGCCGATCTGCTGCGGGAGGCGATCGACGGATCCACCGGAGAGTGAATCCGTTACGCGACTGTTGACGAAACGTCAACTACTGCCAGGCGCGCGCCGATATGGTCTACGCGCGCAACCTTCCGTCGGCCTGCGGCGTCGCAAAAGGTACCCGGGTACCCCCGGGATTCCTGCACGCCACGCCCCGTACGGCGGTCGCGAGCGGGCACCGGAGCGGTGATCAATGCGATACTCGGACAGTTCCGACGAGTGGATGCCGTGTCAGCAGGACACGGACACCCGGGTGGACCAGTACGGGACGAGGCAGGGAGGCGCGGCATGGGAGCACTTCGCGACGAGCACCACAACGGGTGGCTGATGCCCTCCGGGAACTACCCGGCCGCGGTGCCGGACGACCCGTGGGCGACGCAGGCATCGGCACCGACGATCCCGGCGCTCCAGAAGATCGCGTCCCTGAAGCCGACCGGCTTCGAAGCGGCCCGCACGGTCGGCGAGCACGTGCGGGCCGGGACGCCGGTGGTCATGGACCTCACCGAGATGACCGACCCCGAGGCCAAGCGCATGGTCGACTTCGCGTCCGGGCTGGTCTTCGGTACCTGCGGCGGGATCGAGCGGATCGCCCGCCGGGTCTTCCTGCTCACTCCGGCCGACGTCGAGGTGACGGTCATCGACCGGCCGCTCGACGAGACGGGCTTCTACAACCAGAGCTGAGCGGGCCGGAGCCGGGCCACGACCCGCGCCGAGCCGACCGGACCAGCCGGGGACGACACCGTCGTCCCCGGTTTTTTGCTGCCCTTTCGCCGGCCCTTCGCTGCCCTTTCGCCGCCCTTCACTGCCCTTTCGCCGCCCTTCACTGCCCTTCCACCGTCCCAGATGAGGCGTCGACGAAAAGAATGAGACATCCACGTCTCATCTGACCTACACTTGCCGCATGGCTACTGATCGCGACTCCGTCCTTGAGGCCGCTGTCGGCGTGCTCTCGCGCCGCCCGACCGCCCACCTGGACGAGATCGCCCGCGCGGCCGGCATCAGCCGGGCCACCCTGCACCGGATCTTCCCGGGCCGCGAGGCCCTGATCCGCGAGGTCGGCGCCACCGGCCTGCGCAGGTTCGCCGCCGCACTGGACACCGCCCAGATCGACACCGGCGACGCCCAGTCCGCGCTGCGCCGCCTGGTCGACGCGCTGGTGCCGGACGCCGCGCTCTGCGCCTTCCTGGCCGGGGAGAACCAGCTCTACGACGACCCGGAGATCAACGAGCTCTGGGAGATCCAGGACGCCCGGGTCCGCGCGCTCTTCCTCCGCGGCCAGCAGCAGGGCGTGTTCCGGATCGAACTCTCCGCCGCCTGGCTGAGCGAAGCCTTCTTCGATCTCGTCGCCGGTGTCGGCTGGGCCGTCCAGGACGGACGCCTCGCCCCGCGTGACAGTGCCTACTCGCTCGCCGAACTCTTCCTCGGCGGCGCCCTCAGGAGCCCCGACCAACCATGAGCACCACCGCCCGAGCCACCGTCGTCCACTCCCCCGCCGCCGACCCCCGCCGCTGGATAGGCCTCGCCGTCCTGGTGCTCGCGGTGAGCCTGGTCGCGATCGACGCGACCGTCCTGTCGCTCGCCCTCCCCTCCATCAGCGAGACCCTGCAGCCCAGCGGCACGCAGCTGCTCTGGATCGGTGACAGCTACTCCTTCGTCCTGGCCGGCCTGCTGGTCAGCATGGGCGCCCTCAGCGACCGGATCGGCCGCAAGAAGCTGCTGCTGATCGGCTCCTCCGCGTTCGGCGCCGCCTCCCTGCTGGCCGCGTACGCACCGGGCCCGGGCTGGTTGATCATGGCCCGCGCGCTGCTCGGCGTCGCCGGGGCGACCATCATGCCGTCCACCCTCTCGCTGATCCGCGGCCTCTTCCCCGACGACCGCGAGCGGGCCACCGCGATCGGCGTCTGGGGCGCGGGCGCCACCGCCGGCGCCGCACTCGGCCCGCTGGTGGGCGGGGTACTGCTGGAGCACTTCTGGTGGGGCTCGGTCTTCCTGCTGAACCTGCCGGTGCTCGCCCTGCTGCTGGTGCTCGGCGCCTGGCTGCTGCCCGAGTCCAAGGACCCGAAGCCGGGCAGCTGGGACGTGCGCAGCGTGGCCCTGTCGATGGCCGGCGTGATCGGCGTGGTGTACGCGGTCAAGGAAGCCGCCGCCAACGGGCTCGGACACTGGTACGTCCCCGTCAGCTTCGCGCTCGGCGCGGCCGCCCTGACCGCCTTCGTCCACCGCCAGCTGCACCTGCCGTCCCCGCTGCTGGACGTCCGGCTGTTCCGCAACCCGCGGTTCACGGCCGCCGCGCTCGGCTCGCTGACGGCCCTGATCGGGCTCTCCGGCGTGGTGTTCTTCATGTCGCAGTACCTCCAGCTGGTCCGTGGCTACTCCCCGCTGACCGCCGGCATCGCCGAACTCCCGGCCTTCCTCGGGGCCGTCGTCGGCGGCCTGCTGACGGCCCGGCTGGCCCGGCGCACCGGTGCCAGGGCCACCCTGACCGGCGGCCTGATGGCGATGGGCCTCGGGATCGGCCTGCTCGGCTGGGTCCACCAGGACAGCGGGTACCTGCTGCTCGGCCTCGCCTTCCTGGCCGTCGGCACCGCCGAGGGCGTGGTCTACACCCTCGCCGCCGACCTGGTGCTCACCGCCGCACCCGCCGAGAAGGCCGGCGCCGCCTCGGCCGTCTCGGAGACGGCGTACGAGCTCGGCACCGCCCTGGGCATCGCGCTGGTCGGCTCGGTGGTCACCTCGATCTACGTCGGCGCGCTCGCCCTACCGGCCGGGACGGACCCCGCCGTCGCGGCCCGGGCCCAGGAGTCGATCGGCGGCGCGGTGGAGGCCTCCGCGACCCTGCCCGCGGAGGTCGGCGGGCCGCTCCTGGCCGGCGCGAAGCACGCCTTCGTCCACGGCATGAACGTCGCCGCGGTGCTCTCGGCAGCCCTCCTGTTCGCCTCGGCGGCGACCGCCTGGTACCTCCTGCGGAAGAAGCCGTAGGCCGACGTTCAGAACCGGCTACCCCAGGGGCGCGTGGGGGTACCTCCCGGCCGAAGGCTGGGGGAGAACTGCGCGAAACCGGAAGTGACGGCGCCGCACCTTCCGCTTCGCGCAGTTCCCCGCGCCCCTGGATAGTGCAACTTCAGGCGAGCTGCACAGCTGCCCCGCGCAGTTCCCCGCGCCCCTGGTCCGTACATGGTGCGCCCTGGGTTCCCTACCCCGGCGGGAGCCGCTCAGCGGCCGAGCGGGAGCTCCAGTTCGGCCCAGACCACCTTGCCGTCCTTGGTCGCCCGGGCGCCCCAGCGGTGCGCCAGCTCGCTCACCAGGTGCATGCCCCGGCCGCCCTCGTCCTCCTCGGCGGAGCTCCGCAGCCGTGGCGCCTGCGCGCCCGAGTCGGCGACCTCCAGGGTCAGGGTGCGGTCGCGGAACAGCCGCAGGCGGCGCGGCGCCTCCGCGTGCAGCAGGGCGTTGGTGACCAGCTCGCTGACCATCAGTTCGGCGAAGTCGGAGAGCCCGGACAGGCCCCACGCGGCCAGCGTGCGGCGGGTGAACCGGCGGGCCAGGCCGGGGATCGGCCCGTCGCCGTTGAGCGGGAGGGTGGCGATCCGGTCCTCGGGGACGGGCAGCGCCCGCGCCATGATCATGGCGATGTCGTCCTCGGTGCCGTCGGTCACCAGCTCGGCGAGCACCGCGTCGCAGCTCTCCTCCAACGTCCGGGTGGCGCCCGCGAGGGTGCGGCAGAGCAACCCGATGCCGTGGTCGAGGTCGCGGCCCCGGCGCTCGACCAGGCCGTCGGTGTAGAGCACCACCATCGCGCCCTCGGGCAGGGTGAACTCGGTGCTCTCGAAGGCGACCCCGCCGACTCCCAGCGGCACCCCCGGCGGCAGGTCCACCGTCCGCGAGGTCCCGTCGGGAGCGACCCAGACCGGCGGCAGGTGCCCGGCGGCGGCGACCGTACAGGTCCGGTCGACCGGGTCGTACACCGCGCAGATGCAGGTCGCGAACTGCCCCTCGCCGATGCCCATCGCGGTCTCGTCCAACCGGGTGAGCACCTGCTCGGGCGGCATGTCCAGGGTGGCCAGGGTCCGCGCGACCGTCCGCAGCTGGCCCATCGTGGCGGCGGCCCGGATGCCGTGCCCCATCACGTCGCCGACCACCAGCGCCACCCGCCCGCAGGAGAGCGGCACCACGTCGAACCAGTCGCCCCCGACCTCGCTGACCACACTGCTCGGCAGGTAGCGGTAGGCGATCTCCAGCCCGAGCGTGCGGTGGATCTCCTGCGGCAGCAGGCTGCGTTGCAGCGTCAGCGCGGTCTCCCGCTCGCGGCGGTAGAGCCGCGCGTTGTCCAGCGCGATCGCCGTCCGCGCGACCAGTTCCTCGGCGAGCGCCACGTCGGCCGTGTTGAACGCGTCCGGGTTGCGGGTCCGGACGAACTCCGCGCCGCCCAGCACCATGCCCCGCGCCATGACCGGCACCATCAGGTACGAGTGGATGCCGGCCGCGACCCCCCGCCCGACCCGGTGCTCGTCCTGGACCAGCGCCGACAGCACCTCCCGGTCCACGTGCGGCCGCACCAGCGGGCGGCCGCTGCGCAGGCACTCGGTGTAGACCCGGCGCGAGTCGTACTCGGAGGTCTCTCCCACCGCGTCGGCCGTCGTCGTCAGCCCCGCCTCGTAGGCCTCGCCGACGGCCACCGCGCGCAGCTTCACCCCGCGGTCGGGCGAGAGTTCGGCGGGCTCCTCGCCGCGCAGCACCGGCTCCAGCAGGTCGACGGTCGCGAAGTCGGCGAACCGCGGGACGACCGCCTCGACCAGCTCCTCGGCGGTGCGCTGGAGGTCCAGGGTGGTACCGATCCCGGCGGTCGCCTCGGCCAGCACCGCGAGCCGCTCCTGCGCCCGGGCGGCGCGGGCCTCCGCCTGGAAGCGCTCGGAGACGTCGATGATCGAGGAGCTGACGCCGAGGATCCGCCCGGCCGGGTCCTCCAGCCGGAAGTACGAGGCCGACCAGGCCCGGTCCCGGCGCGGGTCGCCCGGGGTGCGGCCGTGCGAGCGGGCGTCCACCACGGGCCGTCCGGTGGCCAGCACCTGCCGCATCACCGCCTCGATCTCGGCGCTGTTGATGCCCGGCAGCACGGCGCTGATCCGGCGGCCCAGGTGGTCGGCGACCGGGATGCCGTTGATCCGGGCGAGCGCGTTGTTCAGCCGGACGTAGCGCAGCTCGGTGTCGTAGACGGCCATCCCGATCGGGGACTGGCTGAAGAAGCCGTTCAGGACGGCCAGGTCACCCTCCACGTCGGCGAGCGCCTTCAGGTCGGAGGCGGTGCCGAGCACCAGCCGGCTGCCACCCGGACCGGCGATCGGGTACGAGCGGAAGTCCAGCTCCACCCGGTGCCCGTCCCGGTGCCGCACGGCGAACACGCCGGACCACGGCCGGCCGGCCGTGATCCGCCCGAACAGCTCCAGCACCTCGGGCCGCTCCGCCTCCGGGACCAGCAGCTGCGCCAACCGGGCGCCGACGGCCTCGGCGGCGGCATAGCCGGTCAACGCCTCGGCGTCCTCGCTCCAGTGCAGCACCCGGCCCTCGTCGTCCACCAGGACGGTGGCCATCGGCACCAGCCGGTGGCCCTCCAGGCGCGACGAAGCGGCGCCTGCCGCCCCTGTGCGGCCGGCACCGTCGGGATCGGGCCTCTGGATTCCGTGCATGGTCAGGACATCACCTGCCAGGTACCTTTCCCGGTCGGGGCCGGGCGAATCCGGCTCACACCAGACTGCACGGCCGCACGCGGCACGGCGACTCCTCGCACCGGCGGGTCGGCGAGCAATTCCCCGGTGCCCGTACCGACCGGGCGGAACCGGCGGAGGGCCCCGTTGAGACGCCCGTCCAAGGGCAGGATCTTCCCATGACCACAGAACCGCGCTACCTCCTCGACAACCGCCGGGACGAGGCCGGGGAGCGCTTCGCCGCGATCTCGGCCCTCTTCGACCCGGTGACCTTCCGGCACGTCGACCGGCTCGGGGTGGGCGCGGGCTGGGCCTGCTGGGAGGTCGGCGCGGGCGGGCCGTCCGTCCCGAACGGGCTGGCCGAGCGGGTCGGGCCGACCGGGCGGGTGCTCGCCACCGACCTGGACACCCGCTGGCTGGACGGCACGGTCGATCCCCTGGTCGAGACGGCCCGCCACGACGTGGCGGCCGACGCGCCGCCCGCCGGCCCGTTCGACCTGGTGCACGCGCGCCTGGTCCTGGTGCACGTCGCCGACCGGGCCGCCGCCCTGCGGAACCTGGTCGCGAGCCTGCGACCGGGGGGCTGGCTGCTGCTGGAGGACGCCGACCCCGCGCTCCAGCCGCTCAGCGCCCCGGACGAGCACGGGCCGGCCGAACGGCTCGCCAACCACCTGCGCAACGGCTTCCGCACCCTGCTCGCCCAGCGCGGGGCCGAGCTCGGCTACGGCCGGACCCTGCCCCGGCTGCTGCGCGGTGCGGGCCTGGCGGACGTCCAGGCCGACGGGTTCTTCCCGGTCACCTCCCCGGCCTGCCGCACCCTGGAGGCCGCGACCGTCCGGCAGCTCCGCGCCGAACTCCTCGCCCAGGGGCTGGCCACCGAGGCCGAGATCGAGGAGCACCTCGCCAACGTCGCCGCCGGGAACCTCGACCTGACCACCGCCCCCATGATCTCCGCCTGGGGCCGCCGCCCCTGAGGCCCGGGCCGGTGGTCGCGTGCCGGCCGCGACAGGCCCTAGGACCTGTCGTCGGCGCGCGCGAGCACCGCGTCCAGGATGCGGGCCCACTCGCGGACCACGCCCGCGCGGCGCGGGCCGTCGTCGGTGAGCAGGTTGGCCAGGCCCAGGCCCCGGGCCATGTCCATGGTGGCCTGGACGGTCTCCCGGACGCCCGGGATGCCCTCGTCGGCGCCCAGGAACTCCACCGCCGCCCGGTGCGACTCCCGGCCGACGTGGTTCTCCAGCGCGACGATCCGGGTCCGCAGCGGCTCCTCGGTCGCGGCCGCCACCCACAGGTGCAGCGCGGCCCGGAACAGCGGGCCGGTGTAGAGGCGGACGATCAGCTCCACCACCGCCGCCGTCCGCTCCGGCCCGGCGGGCGGCAGCTCGCCGGTGTCGACCCGGACGGCGGCCAGGCGTTCGGCGGTGACGTGCTCCACGGCGGCGGTGAACAGGTCCTCGCGGGTCGGGAAGTGGTGCTGCGCCGCACCGCGCGTCACCCCGGCGCGCTCCGCCACCACCGCCACCGTGCTCCCGTTCCAGCCGAGTTCGGCCAGGCACTCCACCGCCGCCTCCAACAGCCTGCGGCGGGTGGCGCGGCTGCGGCTCTGCTGCGGGGTGCGGGAGGCGGCGTGGGTGGTCATGGCTGCTTTCGGGTGGTCGTACGCGGTAGGGTCCGATCCTCTCAGAACGGCGGGGAGTGCCTGGTCAGCGGGCCCGGTCGCGCAGCTCGCGGCGCAGGATCTTGCCGCTGGCGGACTTGGGCACGGCCGCCAGGAACTCCACCGCCCGGACCTTCTTGTACGGCGCGACCTGGCCGGCCACGTACGCCGTCACCTCCTCCTCGGTCAGCACGCTGCCGGGCACCCGGACCACGTACGCCTTGGGGCGCTCCACGCCGTCGCCGTCCGTCACGCCGATCACGGCGGCGTCGGCGATCTGCGGGTGGGCCAGCAGCAGGGCCTCCAGCTCGGCCGGGGCCACCTGGTAGCCCTTGTACTTGATCAGCTCCTTCACCCGGTCGACGACGAACAGGTAGCCGCGCTCGTCGACGTAGCCGACGTCGCCGGTGTGCAGCCAGCCGTCCGCGTCGATCATCGCGTCGGTCTCGGACTCCCGGCCGAAGTAGCCGCGCATCACCTGCGGCCCCCGGAAGACCAGTTCGCCGCGCTCGCCGACGCCCAGCTCCGTCCCGGGGTCGTCCAGCGACAGCACCCGCAGCTCGGTGGAGGCGATCATCCGGCCGACCGTCCCGCGCGGCGGGTCGAGGTCGTCCTGCGGCAGGACGTGGGTGACGGGCGACAGTTCGGTCATGCCGTAGCCCTGGTGCACCCGGGGCAGGCCGAGGCGGCGGGCGCAGGCGTCGGCGAGGTCGGCGTCCAGCGGCGCGGCCGCGCTGAGCAGGTAGCGGAGCGAGGACAGGTCGTACTGGTCCACCAGCGGGTGCTTGGCCAGCGCCAGCACGATCGGCGGGGCGGCGAAGATGCCCTCGATGCGCTGCTCCTGGATCGTACGCAGGAACTGCTCCAGGTCGAACCGCGGCAGCACCACGACGGTGGCACCGGCCCGCAGCGGCTGGTTCAGCAGGGCCGTGAGGCCGAAGATGTGGAAGAACGGAAGGACCGCCAGTATGCGTTCGCCGACCGCCGGGCGGTACACCGCGTCGGTCTGCAGCAGGTTCCCGCAGATGTTGCGGTGGCTGAGCATCACCCCCTTGGGCAGCCCCGTCGTCCCGCTGGAGTACGGCAGCACCGCGATGTCGGCCGCCGGGTCGAAGGACAGCCCGGGTTCGGGGGCGGTGGAGGCCAGCAGGTCGGCCAGTGAGCGGTGCCGGTCGCTGGCGTCGCAGACGAAGACCTCCCGGACCGGCCGGCCCTCCGCCGCGAGGACGGCGGCCGCCTCGGTGGCCACCGGCAGGAAGGGCGAGACGGTGATGATCCAGCGGGCCCCGCTGTCGCGCAACTGCCCGGCCAGCTCGCCGGCGGTGGCCAGCGAGCTGACGGGGGTGACGGTCGCTCCGGCCCGGGTGGCGCCGTAGAAGGCCACCGGGTACGCGAGGGAGTTCGGGCTGTGCAGCGCGACCACGTCACCCTTACGGACACCCGCCTCGGCCAGCCCCGCGGCCACCCGCCGGACATCCGCGTCGAGCTCGGCGTAACTGACGGACCGTCCGGTGACACCGTCGATCAGCGCCGGGGTGTCCGGGTGCAGCGCCGCCGTACCGAGCACCTCCTCGTGGATCGGCAGGTCGAGCGGTTCGATGTCGGGGTAGTCGCTGCGGAACACCATGTACGCCTCCGGGGGTTCGAGGTGGTGCGGATCCTCCTGCGGGTGTCCCACCGCTCGGGTCGGAGCAGCACGCGGCGTCGGGAGCCCGCGTCCTGCACCCGGCGGGGACGGTGGGACAGACCCTAGGACGACGGGGCCCGCGTGGACCAGAGGGCGGAGGCCGCGGTCAGTACGACCTGGGCAGGCCCAGGGTGTGCTGCGCCACGTAGTTGAGGATCATCTCGCGGCTGACCGGCGCGACCCGCCCGACCCGGGTGGCCGTCAGCAGCGCCGCCAGCCCGTACTCCTGGGTCAGGCCGTTGCCGCCGAGGGTCTGCACCGCCTGGTCGACGGTACGGCAAGCCGCCTCTCCGGCAGCGTACTTGGCCATGTTGGCGGCTTCACCGGCGGCCACGTCGTCGCCTGCGTCGTACAGGTGGGCGGCCTTCTGCATCATCAGCCGGGCCAGCTCGACCTCGATCGCGCACTGCGCGAGCGGGTGGGCCAGGCCCTGGTGCGCGCCGATCGGGGTGTCCCAGACCTTCCGCGTCTTCGCGTACTCGACGGCGGTGGCCAGCGCCTGCCGGGCGATGCCGAGCGAGAAGGCGGCGGTCATGATGCGCTCGGGGTTGAGCCCCGCGAAGAGTTGCAGCAGACCGGCGTTCTCGTCCCCGACCAGCGCGTCGGCGGGGAGCCGGACGTCGTCCAGGAAGACCTGGAACTGCCGCTCGGCGGTGACGAGTTCCATCGGGATGGGCTGGTACTCGAAGCCGGGGGTGTCGCGCGGGACGATGAACAGGGCGGGCTTGAGCTTGCCGGTGGTGGCGTCCTCGGTGCGCCCGACGAAGAGCACGGCGTCGGCCCGGTCGACGCCGGAGATGAACACCTTCCGGCCGGTGAGCAGCCAGTCCTCGCCGTCGCGGCGGGCGACGGTGGTGATCCGGTGCGAGTTGGACCCGGCGTCGGGCTCGGTGATGCCGAAGGCCATCCGGCGGGTGCCGTCGGCGAGTCCGGGCAGCCACTGCTGCTTCTGCTGCTCGGTGCCGAACCGGGCTATCACCGTGCCGCAGATCGCCGGGGAGACGATCAGCATCAGCAACGGGCAGCCTGCGGTGCCGAGTTCCTCCAGCACGATGGAGAGCTCGGCGATGCCCGCTCCCCCGCCGCCGTACTCGGTGGGGAGGTTGACGCCGAGGTAGCCGAGCTTGCCGGCCTCGGCCCAGAGTTCGTCGGTGGCCTCCCCCGCTCGGGCCTTGGCCTGGAAGTACGCGGGGCCGTAGCGGCGGGCGAGGTCGCCGACCGCTCGGCGCAGCGCCTGGCGCTCGGTGGACTCGATCAAGGGGCTGGACATCAGGGTGGTCCTTTCCTTGCCTGGGTGCTCGGGGGTGTGTCAGGTGAGCGGTTGGACGACCGCGAGCAGGGCACCGAGTTCGACCTGCTGGCCCTGGGCGACGCGGAGTTCGGCGAGCACGCCGTCCGCCGGGGCGCAGACCCGGTGCTCCATCTTCATCGCCTCCAGCCAGAGCAGCGGCTGGCCCGCGGTGACGGTGTCGCCGACGGCGACCACCGTCCGCACGACGGTGCCGGGCATCGGCGCGAGCAGTGCGCCGGGGTCGGTCTGGGCGGCGGGGTCGGGGAAGCGGTCGACGGCGGTGAGGGTGACCGGGCCGAGTGCGGAGTCGACGTGCACGGTGGAGCCGTAGGCGGCGACGTCGAAGCTGCGGGTGAGGCCGGCGGTACGGAGGGTGACGCGGTCCGGGCGGGCCGCGAGCAGCTCGGTGTCGGGGTGGGCTTCGGCGCGCAGGCCGTCCCTGGTGAGGCGGTAGCGGACTTCGTACGTGGTGCCTTCGGCGTCGCGGTACAGCCTCAGTTGGGACTGCGAGGGCAGGTTGCGCCAGCCGGACGGGAGCGCGCCCCGGCGGCCGGCGGCGTCGGCGAGGGCGGCCGCGAGGGCGGCGAGCGGGGCGTTCTTCCCGGTTTCGGCGCCTGGTCCGCCGCCGGGCCCGGCGCCGAGTTCGGCGGCGTGCTCGGCGAGGAAGCCGGTGTGCAGGCGGGCGTCCAGGAAGGCGGGGTGGCGCAGCGCGGCCACGAGCAGGGCGCGGTTGGTGACCAGGCCGTGGATCCGGGCCCGGCCGAGGGCGTCGGCGAGGCGGCGGGCGGCGGCGGCGCGGGTGGGCGCCCAGGCGATCACCTTGGCGAGCATGGCGTCGTAGTGGATGCCGACGGCGCTGCCGCTGTGCACGCCGGAGTCGAGGCGCAGCCCGGTGTCCTGCGAGCCGACGCCGAACTCCACCTGTACGCCGGGGATTTCGAGGAGGTGGAGGGTGCCGGTCTGCGGCTGCCAGTCGCGGGCCGGGTCCTCGGCGTAGAGCCGGGCCTCGATGGCGTGGCCGCGCGGTGCGGGCTGCTCGGCGGGCAGCCGTTCGCCTTCGGCGACCCGCAGTTGCAGGGCGACCAGGTCGAGCCCGGTGACGCATTCGGTGACGGGGTGCTCGACCTGGAGGCGGGTGTTCATCTCCAGGAAGAAGAACCGTCCGTCGGGGGCGAGCAGGAACTCGGCGGTGCCGGCGCCGGTGTAGCCGATGGCGCGGGCGGCCGCGACGGCGGCGCGGTGCAGTTCGGTGCGGGACTCGTGGTCGAGCCCGGGCGCCGGAGCCTCCTCGATCACCTTCTGGTGGCGCCGCTGGAGCGAGCAGTCCCGCTCCCCGAGTGCCCAGACCGTGCCGTGGGTGTCCGCCATCAGCTGGACCTCGACGTGGCGGCCGCTCGGCAGATAGGGCTCGCAGAACACCTCGTCCGACCCGAAGGCCTTCGCCGCCTCGGCCCGGGCCGCCGCCAACGCGGCGGGCAGTTCGGCGAGTTCGCGTACCACTCGCATGCCGCGCCCGCCGCCGCCGGCCGCCGCCTTGACCAGCAGCGGCAGGTCCGCCTCGGTGGGTTCGGCGCCGACGGACAGCACCGGGACGCCGGCCGCGGCCATCAGCCGCTTGGCCTCGGTCTTGGAGCCCATCGCGGCGATAGCGGCGGGCGGCGGACCGATCCAGAGCAGCCCGGCCGCCTCGACGGCGCGCGCGAACTCGGCGTTCTCGGAGAGGAATCCGTAGCCCGGGTGGACGGCGTCGGCGCCGGCCTGGAGCGCGGCCCGGACGATTCTGTCCGCGCGCAGGTAGGTGTCGGCGGGGGTGGCGCCCGGCAGGTGGACGGCGGTGTCGGCCTCGTGGACGTGCGGGGAGTCCGCGTCCGGGTCGGAGTACACCGCGACGGTGGCGATGCCCAGGTCGCGGCAGGTGCGGAAGACCCGGCGGGCGATCTCGCCCCGGTTCGCCACCAGCAGTGATGTGATCATGTGTCAGTCAGCCCCTACTCCTACCGCCGGCTGTACAGCCGGCTCTGCCGCCCGGTCCACCGCCAGATCCGCCGTCGTCCTACATCCGGAACACGCCGTAGCCGCGCGCGCCCTCGACCGGGGCGTTGTGGATCGCGGAGAGGCAGATGCCCAGCACCGTGCGGGTGTCGCGCGGGTCGATGACCCCGTCGTCGTAGAGCCGGCCGGAGAGGAAGACCGGCAGCGACTCCGCCTCGATCTGCTGCTCGACCATCGCCCGGATCGCGGCGTCGGCGTCCTCGTCGTACGGCTGCCCCTTCGCCGCCGCCGACTGGCGCGCGACGATCGACAGCACCCCGGCCAGCTGCTGCGGGCCCATCACGGCGGACTTGGCGCTCGGCCAGGCGAACAGGAAGCGCGGGTCGTAGGCCCGCCCGCACATCCCGTAGTGCCCGGCGCCGTACGAGGCGCCCATCAGCACGGACAGGTGTGGGACGGTGCTGTTGGCGACCGCGTTGATCATCATCGCGCCGTGCTTGATGATGCCGCCCTGCTCGTAGGCCTGGCCGACCATGTAGCCGGTGGTGTTGTGCAGGAAGACCAGCGGGATGTCGCGCTGGTTGGCCAACTGGATGAACTGGGCGGCCTTCTGCGACTCGGCGCTGAACAGCACGCCCTGCGCGTTGGCCAGGATGCCGACCGGGTACCCGTGCAGGCTCGCCCAGCCGGTGACCAGGCTGGTGCCGTAGCGGGGCTTGAACTCGTCGAAGTCGGAGCCGTCGACGATCCGGGCGATCACCTCGCGCGGGTCGAACGGCACCTTGAGGTCGCCGGGGACGATGCCGAGCAGTTCGTTTTCGTCGTACTTCGGCGGCGCGGCCAGCGCGTCCGGGTCCGGGTCCGGGCCGGGCTTGCGCCAGTGCAGGCGGTGCACGATCCGGCGGGCGATCCGCAGGGCGTCGGGCTCGTCGAGGGCGAGGTGGTCGGCGAGGCCGGAGGTGCGGGCGTGCATGTCGGCCCCGCCCAGCGACTCGTCGTCGGACTCCTCCCCGGTCGCCATCTTCACCAGCGGCGGCCCGCCGAGGAACACCTTCGCCCGGTCCTTGACCATCACGGTGTGGTCGGACATGCCCGGCACGTACGCGCCGCCGGCCGTGGAGTTGCCGAACACCACGGCCACGGTGGGGATTCCGGCGGCGGAGAGCCGGGTGAGGTCACGGAACAGCGCGCCGCCGGGGATGAAGATCTCCTTCTGGCTGGGCAGGTCGGCGCCGCCCGACTCGACCAGGTTGACCAGCGGGAGGCGGTTCCTCAGCGCGATCTCGTTCGCCCGCAGCGCCTTGCGCAGTGTCCACGGGTTGCTGGCGCCGCCGCGCACGGTCGGGTCGTTGGCGGTGATCACGCACTCGGTGCCCTCGATCACGCCGATCCCGGTGACCATCGCAGCGCCGACCGGGTAGTCGCTGCCCCAGGCGGCGAGCGGGGAGAGTTCGAGGAACGGCGAGTCCGGGTCGATCAGCAGCTCGATCCGCTCGCGCGGCAGCAGCTTGCCCCGACTGCGGTGGCGCTCCACGTACTTGGGACCGCCACCGGCCAGTGCCTTGGCGTGTTCGGTGTCCAGGGCGGCCAGCTTGTCGAGCATCGCGGCGCGGTGCTCGGCGTACTCGGGGCCGGCCGGGTCGAGGCGGGTGGGGAGAACGGTCACAGCAGGACCTCCGGGATGTCGAGGTGCCGGGCACGGAGCCACTCCCCCAGCGCCTTGGCCTGCGGGTCGAAGCGTTCCTGAGCGGCGACGCCCTGGCCGAGCAGCCCGGTGAGGGTGAAGTTGACGGCCCGCAGCTGCGGGAGCAGCTGCCGGGAGACGGCCAACCCGGCTGTCTCGGGCAGGAGTTCGCGGAGCAGCTCGGCGGTGAGGGTGTGGGCCAGCCAGCGCCAGCCGTCCTCGGTCCGGGCCCAGACGCCGAGGTTGGCGTCGCCGCCCTTGTCGCCGCTCCGGGCCCCGGCCACCAGGCCGAGCGGCACCCGGCGGGTCGGTCCGGGCGTGAGGGGCTCGGGCAGCGGCGGCTGCTCGGCGGGCACCAGCTCGCGGGTGATGTCGGGCGCCGGGATCGCCACGGTGGCGCCGTCCGGCAGCACGGCCGTGTGGCCGACCGCGCGCGCCTCGACGTACGCGGCCTCGAAGACGCCGTAGGGCGTCCCCGGGCCGGGCAGCGCGCTGAGATGGAAGCCGGGGTAGCTCGCCAGGCCGAGTTCGACCGCCGCCGTGCCGACGGCCCGTCCGACGACTTTCTGGTCCGGGTCCTTGACGGCCAGCCGGAGCAGGGCGGAGGCCGTCTCCTCGGTGGCGGCGTCGCCGTGGTCGGTCCTGGCCAGCGTCCAGCGGACCTCGGCGGGGGCCGGGTCCAGCGCGGCCGCGAGCTGGGTCCGGACCAGCGCGGCCTTGGCCTCGATGTCGAGGCCGGTGAGGACGAAGACGACCTCGTTGCGCCAGCCGCCGATCCGGTTCAGGCCGACCTTGAGGGCGGGCGGCGGGGCCTCACCGTGGACGCCGTCGATCCGGACCCGGTCGGGGCCGTCCTGGGTCAGCCGGACGGTGTCGAGCCGGGCCGTCACGTCGGGGCCGGCGTAGCGGGATCCACCGGTCTCGTACAGGAGTTGGGCCGTGACGGTCTCGGTGGTGACGGCGCCGCCGGTGCCGGGGTGCTTGGTGATGACGCTGCTGCCGTCGGCGTGCAGCTCGACGATCGGGAAGCCGGGGCGGGTCACGTCGTGCTCGCGGAAGAATGCGTAGTTGCCGCCGGTCGCCTGGGCGCCGCACTCCAGCACGTGCCCGGCCACCACCGCACCCGCGAGGGCGTCCAAGTCCCCCGGGCCCCAGCCGAAGTGGGCGGCGGCGGGCCCCGCGACCAGCGCCGCGTCGGTGACCCGTCCGGTCACTACGATCTCGGCGCCGCCGCGCAGGCACTCGGCGATCCCCCAGGCCCCCAGGTAGGCGTTGGCCGCGAGCAGGCCGCCCGGCAGCCCGAACTCCTCGGCCCGGGGCAGCAGATCGTCCCCCACGACGTGTCCCACCCGGACGGCGATGCCCTGCTTGTCCGCCAACTCGCCGATCGCCTCGGCCAGTCGGCCGGGGTTCAGCCCGCCGGCGTTGACCACGATCCGCACGCCACGGTCCACGGCGAGACCGAGGCACTCCTCCAACTGGCCCAGGAAGGTCTTGGCATAGCCGAGCCGGGGGTCCTTCAACCGGTCCCGGGCCAGGATCAGCATGGTCAGCTCGGCCAGGTAGTCCCCGGTGAGCACGTCCAGCGGCCCCCCGGTGAGCATCTCCCGGAAAGCGGCGAACCTGTCGCCGTAGAACCCTGACGCATTGCCGATCCGCAGCACCGCACGCCTCCCCAGCCGCCCGCCTTCGGGCAGCAGCCTGGCACCGGGCCGGAAATAAAGCAAGCATGCATGCTTGTTTCCGGCCGCCGGCCCCCTCGACTACGAGGACTGCCCCTGTTGTCCGTTCTCCCGTGACCTGTCGGGTTCTCAGCAGACCTGGCGTCCGATCCGGCGAGTTCTCATGTGACCTGGCGATGGCTTGCCTGCCGCCTTGGCCGGCTGGCCGGAGCCTGTGAAGCCTCACGGACTTTGGCCGCCCACCGGCGAAATCCGCTGGTGGCCGGGCCAGGAGCACGGGATGCTCTGCGCTGATGAACGACTTCACGTATGCCGACCCGTCCAGCCTCCATGGGCAGCTCCAGCGTGGCCGCGGCATCGGGGCCACCCGCGCGCTCAGCGACCCCGGCGTCGCCGCCGACCTCGTGTACGCGTGCGCCGTCACCGACAGCCGCTGGGACCGGCAGACCGAGCACCGCTCCAGCTACCTCGCCCGGCTGATCCACCGGCTGGACCTGCCGCTGGATCCGATCGAGCGGTACGTCTTCGACTACGACGGGGACGACGCCGACGGGATCGAGCCGACCCTCCGAATCCTCACGGAGCTGCCGCTGCTCGGCCGGTTCGACGCCGTACCGGTCCTGCGCCGCTACGCCGTCGAGGGGCGGCACTGGGCCGACGGCCTGGAGACGATCGCGTACAGCGACGCCTGGGAGCAGCTCCCGAAGCTCTGGACCGGACTCGACGCGGACATCCTCGCGCGACGCGGCGACGCCGAACTCGGGGCCGCGATCGACGAGAAGTCGGCCCCGTGGACTTCCTGGGCCCAAGCTTGGCCACGAGTCCGGCGCTTCCTCGATGGCGGCACGGACAGCGGCCCCGCACCCGTCCGGCCCGACCTCTCCGACACCGGCACGACCGACCTGCACCGGCTGGTCGCCGCACGCCCCGGACGCGGCAGGCAGCTGGCGTTGCGGGAGTTGGGGCGGCGCGGCGACCTCGTCGTCCTCGACATGGCCGAGGACGCCGGCCTGCGCAACGCCGCCGGAGGGACGCCAGGCATCGCCCAGGCCCTGCGGCACCTGGGCAGCGCGGCCGTCCCCCGGGCCCGCGCGTGGAGCGTCAGCGGCGATGACTTCCTCGAATGGCTCGCCGTCGAAGTCCTCTCCGGGTGCGGCGAGTCCGAGGACAGCCCGTACCTGCTCAACGCCTTCACCACCGCCGCGGCCGAGGGCTCCTGGTGCGCGACAGAGTCCCCCGCCAAGGGGCTCGGGCGGCTCCGCATCGCCGGGGCAACCGATGTCCTGGTGCACGCCTGGGAGTCGACCGTCCACTCCTACGCCCGCGAGGCGCTCCTCGAAGGCCTGCGCGGCTGCGCGCCCCAGCCGGTGGCGGACGGCTTCACCGAGGAGGCGATCGACGACTGCGAACCCCGAGTTCAGGAAGCCGCCTGCGCCCACGCCCCCGACACGGCATCCGCCCGAGCCCGCCTCGACGCACTCCGCGCCGACCCGCTCGCGACCGAGCTGCACGACAAGGCCCGTCAGCGGTCCACCCGTCCCACGAGCACAGGAGAGGCCTGATGATCCCATCTGCCGAGGCCTGCGACTCAAAGGCCTCGCCAGTCACAGGAAATAGCACCTTGGCCTCACGCCGGTCTGATCTCGCTCACCATGCACTCATGTGCTGTCGCAGACTCAACAAGGCCACCTGATGGCCCCGTCAAGGAGACCCAATCACCTGGTTTTGTCAGCGCTACGCGGGACCATGCTCGTGTGGCCTCACACGGTACCGGGCACGGCGGCCTGCTCGGCCTCACGCATCCATCCAGACCCGCAGCGTCTCGTCGTTGACGCCCAGGTCCTTGGCCACCGGGGCGTACGTACGTCCCGTACTCGCGCGGTACAGCGCGACAGCATCGGCCTCGCTGATTCTGCGACGGTTGTCGTGCTGACCTGACCGGAGATCCGCATGTCGAGTACCACGCGCATGTGGCTGGAAGCATGAAACGGGTTGATCATTCCCAGCCGTGCTCGGCGTAGGTCCGGTTGTCCCACTCCGGGTGCTCTGTGGTGTAGGCATTCCAGCCCATGCGCTGGTAGTACAACGTCATCGCGTCGAAGTGGCTCGCGGCCTCGACGGTCCACACGAGCCGGGCATGTTCGGACAAGAGCGCACGAGCCCCGTCTCCGCGAGGCCCGGCCAGGCAGAACGTCTTTCCCTCGTCGCCTTCGTCCCACAGCTCGTGAAGCATTGCCTCAGGATAGGTCCCACGCGGCGCGGCGCGACCACATCGGCTGAACCGCGGTCGTCCCCGCCGTTCCAGTTGTTCTGCGTGCGCGCTCGCTCGGTTCCATGCGTCCCAGGGGAGCGGCCACGGACGCCGCGAGCCCGGAAATCCCCCGGGTCCTTGCTGCGTGAGCCGCTAGGTTGGTGCACGTGGAGTCGCGGGAGCAGAGGTATCGGTATGTGGGTCCGGCGGAGCTGAAGGCCCTCGTCCGGACGGGTGGTGAGGGTCGGAGCATCCGTTCGTCGGCGGACTTCGGCGAGTGGGTCTCTGCGCTGACCCTGGATGAGTTGGCCGAGCCGTTCACATTCGTCGTCGACGGCGGCACGGTGCTGCGACTGGCTCCGCGCCGCAGCGAGCATGTGGTGTGCGCCGGCGGCGGCGCGGTGCTGAGCGCCGGCGAGATGAGCTTCCGTACGGAGTCCGGGCGGTGGATGGTCGAGGCGGCCAGCAACCAGTCGACCGGCTACTGCCCTGATGTCAGCTCGTGGCCGGCCGTGGCCGCGGCCCTGGACCGGATCGGGGTCCACCGCCCGTCCGGGTTCACGCACGAGGTGGTCTTCCGCAGATGCCGCTCCTGCCGAGATCTCAACATCGTGCGGGAGGAGGACTTCGTCTGCGTCTTCTGCGGCGAGGATCTGCCGCGGGAGTGGAACATCAGGGAGCCCGGGTGACTGGTCGGACAGCGAAGATCGCATCGCTATGCGAGTGCGGCAGCACGGCAGTGCGACAGGTGAACCAGTTCATCCTTCACGACGAGTTGTGGTGGGACTCGGAGTTCTCCTGCGGGTCCTGCGGCACCCACGCGTGCGAACACGCTGGCCCAGGACCGGCGCCCGGCGATGTCCGGGAGGCTCTACTCGCGGCGCACGGACCCGTTCGGCTGCGGTTGGTCGGTCCGGTTCCCGGTCTCGTCCCGGCTTTGAAGGTCCTTCGAGAGGTCTCAGCAGTCTCGGTGCAACGGGCTCGTGAGCTGGTTGGGGAGCTGAGCCACGATGGCCTGCTGGGGACCTTGTCGGAGATGGAATTCCTCAAGGCCCGGCTGCAGCTGCGCGGGGTTCAGAGCGTGGTGGTGAACCGGTCTGTAGCTCGATGACCAGGAGCTTTCGGGTGGTCTCGGTGTCGGGGTGGCCGGTTGCGGGGAGTTGGCCTGGTCGTGGAGGTGCGGGATGCCGTCGGTGATCGCGTTGTTGGAGGTCCGGGAGGCTCGGGCCCGGGAGGACCTGGAGTCCTGGCTGGAGATGCTGCGGGAGGCCGAGGTTCAGGCGGAGGCAGCCCGTCAGCGGCTGGAGCATGCTCGGATCGCCCGCGAGGAGGTGGCACGGATGTTCGCCGAAGGGGCGGTCCCGGCCAGGGAGAGTGACGGGGCGTCACCGGCGCCGACCGTGGTGGGGGAACCCGTGCGTATGGCCGGGGCGGTGCCGGCGGGTCCGGTGTTGCGGGAGGGCTATGACGCCCGGCCGCCGGCCTGGCAGCCGGGGCTGGGAGTCGATGCGTTGTGCGGGGCCTATCGGCAGGTCTTTGAGACGGCGCCGGCCGCGTCGGGGCCGGTGACGGTGCAGGAGCTGACCCGGGCGCTGGGGCGGGATGCGGCGCGGTTGAACGAGGAGGAGAAGGTGCGTCATCGTGCCTATGCGCTCCAGGCGCGCGGCTGGCTCCTGGGTGAGCGGGGCCTGTTCAGCCCGGCCGCGGGTCCAGGCGCTGGGCCGGAACTCCGGCCAGTGCAGACGCTCGTTCGCCAGCTTCCGCGTCAGGGTGATGAGACCGGCCCACCACACCATCCGCGCCCCCTGGACCGCGGTCAGAGGCTCTTGATCTTCTCCTGGAAGAGCTTGTAGTCGATCACGCTGTCGGCTGCCGGCGCCTGGACGGTGACCGGCTTGTCGAAGGCGCTCAGGTTCAGCCGGCTGGGCGGGGAGACCGTCGTCTGCTCCAGCTCGACCACGTAGGGCACGCCGTCCGCGGCGATGTACACGGTGCTGGTCGAGCCGTCGGTGTCGGTCAGGGTGAGACTGACGGCCCTCACTCCGTTGGCGACGATGGCCCTGCCCTTGGTGACCTTGCCGTCGGGGCCGTTGTCCTTGGCGATGCCGTTGACCATGTCGCACATCCCGGCCGCCTCCTTGAGATCCGGGTCGTTCTGGTCACCGGTCAGGTAGTGGTCCTTGAACTGCTGCGCGACAGCGGCCCCGACCTGAGCATCGCCCAGCTGGGTGCCGAGGTCCTTCCAGTACGTGGCGTCGGGCTTGATCCAGGTCTGCGCGCCGTGGCGCAGGATGTCGATCTGGCCTCCGGAGATCCTGGCCCAACCGGCGCAGTTGCCCTGCTTGTCCGCAGCGAGGCTCAGCGAGAAGACCTTTCCGTCGACCGCGAGGTTGCCGTCGACCTTGAACGAGGTCACCGCAGCCATCGCGGCATGTGCCCGCTTCATGATCTCGTCGGCGCCGAGTGTGCTGATGTCGACCTCCGGCGACGCCGCTGGAGTGGTACCGGTGGCGACGGGAGCGGCGGCCCGGTCGTTCTTGGTGCCGGCGCAGGAGGTGACGCCCACCGCCAGTGCCGCGCAGAGTATCGCCGTGGGCACAAGCCTCTTGGAGGGCATGGTTGTTTCCTTCGTACTGAGGGGGATTCGCCGCACTCCGGCTGGGCGGCACGCGGCGGTGGTGATCATTATCCTGATCACCCTGAGCTGCGGAAACCTATTTTGACCGTGTGTTACTGGTTCGTGTCAAGAGAGATGATCCCAAGCCCGAGCGGTCGCCTCGGTGGCGGCCACCCCCCGTGCTTCGCACGTCGTGGTCGATCACGAAACCACAACCTGACCAACGCCGCGAGGCAGCCAGCACGATCACGGCAATGACCGGACCAGCACGTCCACGGCCAGGCCCCGCTTACAGTCCGGCGCCTTCTTCGCCGCGTCTTTCCCGGTCACGACAGTCGGCACCCCGACGGGCGCGTGGACGATCTGGGTATCCCCGCCCATTCCGCATCCGTCATGTCGGACGGGTAGTGCGGCGCACGCCGCCCCGCCGCGATCGCTCCGTACTGGTGAACGCAGCAGTCACACGCCAGAGTGTCCGAAGTGGCGCCGGTCGGCACGGAGATGGCGAACTGATACAGCAACGGGCCTCCTGGGCCGGAGGGTTGGTCTCGACAACCGCACTCCTACCAAGAGGCCCGTTCGTCTACGCCCGCCCAGCGGCCAGCACGAACGTTCGAGGCCTCAACGAACCGGCCCCACCGAACACCGCCCGGTTCACCACCACGCTCTCACCTTGATTTTTATGCAGTCGTCGTGGCTTTGGCCTTGTGGGCTTCGAGTGTGAGTTCGCGTTTGACGGTCTTGCCGACGTCGTAGCGGGGTGCCGGCA
>NZ_BAAANT010000053.1:0-35500 GCF_039529945.1 Kitasatospora kazusensis
CCCCCGGCCTTCGGCCGGGAGGTACCCCCACACGCCCCTCGTGATCGGCCAGCGATCGAACGACTGAAGGCCCCCCGCGTGAGCGAGGGGCCTTCAGTGTGTCTGTGCGCCGCCAGGGACTCGAACCCCGGACCCGCTGATTAAGAGTCAGCTGCTCTAACCAACTGAGCTAGCGGCGCTTGGTGACAGGCCAAACTTTAGCAGCGGGTCCGGGCGGAGCCAAAATCGAATACCGCCGGCCGGGCGTCAGGCCGAGGGCAGCGGGTGGAGCCGGCCCGGGCCGGACGCGTCGGAGCCGCTTTTCACGGGCTCCGGGGCCGCCGCGGGCCTGGGTCCGCGCGAGGCGCGTACGCAGGCCCACAGCACCACGGCGGCGCCCGGCAGCCAGGGCTCCCGGGAGTCCGGGGCCACGATCCAGCGGCCCGCGCCCTGCCCGGGGGACTCCGGCGCGTCCACCATCCGCTGGACGGGCGGCACCGTCACCGCGTCGCCCGTCCCGTGGCAGAGCAGCGGCGGTACCTCGCGGGCCCACTCCTCCCAGGCCAGCAGGGTGCGCAGCCGGGCCGCGGCGCCCGGCTGGACGAACAGCAGGGTCCGGCCCCGGAAGGCCGCGACCGGTCCGCAGCCCGGCCCGGAGGCCCAGAGCTCGTCCAGGACGCGGCGGCCGAACAGCGAGGGCATGCTGATCACGTCGAAGGCGCGACCGCAGGGCAGCACCGAGGGCGCCCACGGGCGGGACTGCCACAACGCGCGCATGCTGCGCGGGTACTCGCTCGCAGAGGCGAGCCAGGCCTCACCGGCCACGGTGACGTACTCAACGGATTGATAGGTCCAGATGTCCACGTCCAGCAGCCTGGCGGGCGGCGGCCGCCGGGCGGAGCGAAAACCCGGTTTGCCGGACAGCGGCCCGAGGGGGCGAGTACCATCCCCCGCGCATATGCCACTGGCGATCGAACACCCCCGGTGCGCGGCGGGTCAGTGCTCTCCGCCGCGCGGCTGCTTGAGCAGGCCGCGGCCGTACTCGACCATCCGCGCCGCGTAGTCGGGCGTCCACTCGACGCGGTCGGCGATCTCGGTGGGCGAGAGCGCGTCGAACCGCCGGGGATCGGCCAGCTGGGCGGCGGCGACCGCCTGGAAGTCGGTCGCGCGCTCGGCGGCGGCGCGGAAGGCGAGCGCCAACTCGGTCGAGCGAAGCAGTAGTTCGGCGGGGTCGGTGATGGAATCGAGGTCGAAGAACCGTTCCGGCTCCGGGGTGTCGGCCTGCGGCTCGAAGAGCAGCTGGGCCGGCCGCAGTCTGCGGACGGGGGCGCCCGCGCCCGAGGCGGCCGGTGCGGTGGGGCCGCTCTGGTCGGATATCGGGGACTGGCGATCGGGCATGGTCGGGCACCTCCGGGGTGGTGGCTGGCTGGCCGCCGTGGGAACGGGCGGCCTGACTGGGCCGCCGTCCATTGTCACTCGGCAGCGGCCCGTAGCGGAACGGTGCGCGGGCAAGCGCTATTCCGCAGCCGTGCGCCGGTTCTCCCCCCAGTACGCCCGCCGGGCCCGGCCCGGGGCGCGAGGGGCTGCGCGGATCCGGGCGGCAGTGACGGTGCGGGGCCCTCCGGTGACGCGCGGCCCCCGTTCATCCGTTTTTTGGGGAGGGCTACCGGCGGACGCGGTGTTCGGCGAGGTGGGCGAGGACGGCGTGGTTGGCCTCCCAGCCGTCCGGGAACTTGACCGTGACACCGAGGGACACCGGTTCGGCGGCCGGGTGGTCGTCCAGGAGTTCGGCGATCCCGGCGCGGGCGACCACGATGCAGGCGTGCCGGTGCCGGGAGGCGAGCACGCACAGGCGGCCGGTCTCCAGGTGGAAGGCGGTGGCGTCCGGCCGGCCCGAGAGCGGGTGCAGGACGACGGTGACGTCGTACTCGCGGCCCTGCAGCCGGTTGGCGGTGTCCACGGTGACCGCCGGACCGGCCGCCGGGTCCACCGGGACGCCGAGCGCCGCCAGCGCGGCCCGGACGGCGGCGGCCTGGTCGCGGTGCGCGGTGCCGACGGCGATCCGGCCCGGGGTGAGCGGCGTCGAACCCTGCTCGGAGTGCGCGGTCAGCTCGCGCCGCAGCAGGCGGTGCACGGTGTCCGCCACGGCCGCGACGGCCTGCGGGTCGGTCCGGACGGTGTGCCGGGCCGGCAGCTCCAGCAGGGCCCAGCCGTGCTCGGCGGCCTCGTCGATCGCCGCGTCCACGGCCGATCCGTCCGGGCGGACGGCGGCGGTCAGCCGGCGCTCGTCCGGGCCGGTGCCGGAGCGGAACGGGGTGTAGGGGTAGAAGGCCGCCGAGATCAGCGGCGCGGCCGAGAACGGCAGCCGCCAGGAGACCGGCAATCGGTGCGGCCGGATCGCCGGGTTGTGCGCGAGCAGGGTGACGACGGCACTGCTGGACGGGTCGTACGAGAGCCCCGCCCACTGGTCGGTGCCGACCACCGTGAACGGGTCCAGCTGGCCCGGGTCCCCGACGAACAGCGCCCGCTCGAACAGCCGCGCCACGGCGAGCAGCGCGTCCGAGCGCATCTGGTACGCCTCGTCCACGATCGCGTGCCGCCAGGGGGCCTCGGCCTTGACCCACTGCCACTTCGCGGCGGTGGAGATCACCACGTCCTGCTCCAGCAGGTCGGCGACCTTGGCGGAGGCGGTCACGTTGGCGTGCCGCAGCGCCTCCGCCGCCGGGCGCGACTCGCTCGCGTGCAGGCGGCCGATGGTCAGGTCCGGGCCCTTGGCGGCCAGCCGGTCCACCAGGTCGTCGACCTGACTGTTCGTCTGGGCCACGATCATCAGCCGCTCGCCCTGGCCGACCAGCTCCCGGGCGGCCTTCACCACCAGCGTCGACTTGCCCGCGCCGGGCGGGGAGTCGACCACCACCCCGCGCGGGGCGCCGGGGGCGGGACGGGAGACCGCCGTCAGGATCTCGGCCACGGCGGCGTCGGCGGCTGCGGAGGCGGATGCGGAGGCGGATGCGGTGGCAGCGGCCTGGTCGGCCTTGTCGGGGTGGTCGGTACGGCGGGTGTGGTCGGTACGGTCGGTGGTCATGGTGCCGGCTATTCCCACTCTTCGGCGGCGGCGGGCGTGTGGTCGGCGCTCCCGGGCGGGCCGCCGTGCGTCCAGGGCGTGTCGTCGGGCTCGGGCAGCGGAGCCGACTGGCGGGGGGCCAGCTCGAACAAGGTGAAGGTGACCCGGTCACCCGGCTCGGGCAGGCTGCCCGGCTCCGGCTCCTTCTTCCGCCCCATCCCGGAGGTGACCTGGAGCGTGATGGTGCCCTCGGCCGGGTCGGCGGCCACGATCACGGCCTTCTGCGCCGTCGCGGCTCCCCCAGCCTCCGGCCGGGGGGACCCCCATGCCCGGTGCGCCTCGCGGCCCGGGTCGGCGTGCGGCCGGTCGGTGCTGCGGACGGTGACCAGCGGGCGCGGCTTCGGCGAGCGGCCCGAGGTGTCGTACGCGGGCGTGACCTCGGTGACCACGCCGGTGAACGCCTCACCGGCCAGCCGCCGTTCGGCCATCACCAGCGGATCGTCCAGAGCTTCCTGGACGTCCACCCGGACCTGCTCGCGCTCACGCTGGGCCAGCTTGCGGGCGGCCGTGACGGCGTCGTCCTGCTTCGGCTGCGGGGGCTCCCCGGCGGCCAGCCGGTCCCGGTGGCCGGTGTAGGACCACCGGTCGCCCTCCCAACGCTCGGCCAGGTGCGCCGCCGGGGGCAGGGCGTACAGCAGGTCGAGCCCTTGCCAGACATCGCGCCAGGTCGGCAGCAGGACGCTCTCCAGCGCGGCGTGCAACTGCTCGGAGGCCGACTTGGCCAGCAGCTCGGCGCGTTCGTGCGCAGCGGCGTCGGCGTCTGTGGTGCCGGCGAGGAGCGCGGCGAGGGCGGCGTCGTGCCGGGTGATCGCGTGGGCCAGCACCAGCTCGTCGAAGCGCGGGTCGGTGACCGGGCCGGCCGGGGGGTGGGTGAGCTGGCCGTGGGCGTCGCGCTCGGTCTCGGCCAGCTCGGCCGCCTGCGCGCCCGTCAGCCCGGGCGGCGGAGAGTGCCAGGCGAGCTGGGCGGCCAGGTGCTGGTCCTCCAGATGGCTCTGGCCCGTCGCCCAGTGGCGGGCCAGCAGGCCGGTCATCGGCAGCAGCAGGCTGGAGCCGGGCACCTGGGAGCGCTCGGTGAGATGCGTCAGCCACCGCCCCAGCAGCGGAACCCGGGTCGGCGCCGGGTACGGGCCCGGGTCGGCGTCCTCGGCCGTACGGCGGAAGCGGGTGGAGCGCCCGAGCAGCGCGAGATGCCGGATCGACCCCAGGTTCGGCACGACCAACTGCGGTGCATCGGAGCAGAGTTCGCGGAACACCTGGGTCTTCTCGCCGGTCTCCGGATCCTTCTCGGACGCCTCGATCTGCTCGACCTCGGCGCCGAAGGACTCCAGGTACGGCAACAGGTCGGCGGCGAAGCGGGCCAGGAAGTCGAAGCGCTGCGCACGGTTCAGCGGCTGCGGGACGATGTGCAGCCGGGGCGCCTCCCGGTCGGTGCCGAGCAGCACCGCGAGCGGCGCGCCCGCCTCACCGGCGGCGGCCAGCGGGACGACCACCATCGGACGGGTCGAGAGGTGCCGGTGCCGGACCGTCGCCAGCGGCTCGGCCCGCCCGCTGCGGACGGCCTCCAGTCGGGCCAGGGTGCTGAGCAGGCTCACCGCGCGTCCCTCCCTGCGGCCTCGGCCAGCGCCTCGGCGCGCAGCGCCGCCGCGTACGCCAGGCGTTCGCCGTCCGCCGGGTGGTCGCCCTGGCCGCCGTGGCCGGCCTCGCTACCGCCGCCTGCGGGGCCCGCCGCTGCGGCGAGCGCCTCGGCGACGGTGCCGATGCTGCCCAGCTCGCCGCGCACGCCCCGGCCGAGCTGCTCGACCGAGTCGGCGCAGCGGGCCCGGTCCCGGCAGTGGAAGCCGAGTTCACAGCTGGAGAGGCAGTCCGGGCTGTAGGCGGCGGGCACCGACTCGACGGCCCCGGCCAGCTCCTCGGCGGGCCGGGTCGGGCTGCCCGCCTCGTCGGGGGCGAGGTCGAAGGTGGTGCCGGCGGGGAGCGAGCCGAGCAACTGGTCGACCCTGGTCATCAGCGCGAGTTGACGGCGCGTCGTGGCCAGCTCGCGCCGGACGTCCACGGCCGCGACCGTCGGCCGGTTGGTGAAGTCCTTGGGGCAGACGAGCAGCACCGTCAGCTCCGGGCTGCCCGGCAGGTCGGGGACGGCGTACGGGGACGGGTCCGCCGCCCGGCCCGCCGCAGCGGCGGCCGTCTCCTGGAGGGCCAGCACGTAGACGGCGGCCTGCCGGGCCGCCGCGCCGACCTTGGCCGGGTCGGCCGAGCCGTCCAGGATCGGGAAGGACTTGATCTCCACCACCGTGCAGCGGCCGCCGTGCACCACCACGGCGTCCGGCTCCAGATAGGCCGGGCCGCCCGCGACGGTGAGCCGCAGCATCGGGTGGTCGAGCAGCGTCCAGGCCGCCGGGTCGGCGGCGGCCTCCGCGAGGGCGATGGCCGTCCGCTCCGCCCGGACGGCCGGGCTGGAGCGGTGCAGCAGGTCGGGCACGGCGAGCGGCACCGCACCGTCGGCCGGAAGGCCGAGCCGGTGCCGCAGCGGCTCCAGCAGCGCCGCGTAGCCGTTCTCCTTGAGCCGGAACTCGAAGACGTTGCCCCGGGCGATGGCGAACGGCGACTGGCCGAACGGGGCCGGGCGGCCCAGCCGCTCGGCCACGGCGCCCTTGTCGACACCGGCGGCGTCGAGCAGGGTACGGCGGCGGCAGCCCGGATTGGCGGCGAGCGCGGCGAGGGCACGGGCGTCGAGGCTGCGCTGCGGCGCCCGGCCGCGCAGAGCGGCGAGCTGTTGTGCGAGCGGGCCGACCTGCTCCAGATGCAAGACGTTCATGGTGCGGCCCAGTGTCGCACCTGGTACCGACACCAGGGGGCGGACGGGGGAACAGGGCGAGGGGAGCGCGCCGTTCAGGACCGCGGAAAGTGATCCCCGGGCGGCTGCCACGAGGCGGCCGGACGGTGGGGGATCATGGAGGCCGGCCACCCCGCCGACCCAGCTGCGAGGAGTTCCCCATGCCCGCCCGCATCGTGCTCGTCAGGCACGGCGAGACCGAATGGTCGGCCACCGGCCGCCACACCGGCCGCACCGACATCCCGCTCACCGACGAAGGCCGCGCGATGGCCCGCGCCCTCGGTGTCCGACTGGCCGCGGCCCCCTGGAACGGCCTGCCCGGCGCCACGGTCTGGACCAGCCCGCTCTCCCGCGCCCGGGAGACCTGCGAGCTGGCCGGCTTCGGCGACCGCGCCGTCGACCGCCCGGAGCTCATGGAGTGGGACTACGGCCAGTACGAAGGACGGACCGGCCACGACATCCGGGACACCGACCACCCCGGCTGGCTGATCTGGCGCGACGGCGTGCCCGGCGGCGAGAAGCTCGCCGACGTCGCGGCCCGGGTGGACGGCTTCATCGCCGGACTCAACTCCGACCACGGCACACCGCACCCGGACAGCACCACCATGCACTGCGCCGACCACGACGTGGTGCTGTTCGCCCACGGCCACCTGCTGCGCATCCTGACGGCCCGCTGGCTCGGCCTCCCGCCCGAGTACGCCCAGCGCTTCAAGCTCGGGACGGCCGCACTCTCCGTCCTGTCCTGGGAGTACGGCCTCCCCGCCGTCGAGATCTGGAACGACACCAGCCACCTCGACCCCGCCTGACGGTTCACCCGCCGGGGGCGCGGGGAACCGCCCGAAGCCGGCCGGTACGGCGCGGGTTCACCCTTGGGGGCGCGGGGAACGGCGCGGACCCGGCAGGTACGGTGCCGCACCGGTGCGCCCGTCGAGGCCGGGTCCCCGCGCCCCCGTGCCCCCAAGGCCTGCGCCGTGCTCCCGGCACTTCCCGGCGCTCCTCGGCGGTCCCCGGCGGTCCCGCCCTCAGGCCGCCATCGCCGCGTCGTACTCCGCGACGAAAGCCGCCACCTCCGGCACCGCGCAGCGGCTCCGCAGGTGGCCCACGGTGTCGGCCAGCATGCCCCGGATCCGGGCGGACCGGACCTCGCCGAGCAGGGTGACGGCCGCCGAACCGTGGGCCGCCGCCCCGGCCAGGTCGCCCCGGCCGAGCCGGTCGTGGGCCAGCTCGGCGGTGTAGAGCGCCCGGTTGCGGACGAAGTGCGGATCCTGCAGCGCTATGGCCTGGCCGGCCCGGTCGCTCGCGCGGTCCCACTCGCCCAGCGCCGACCAGCACTGGGCCTCCAGCCCCGCGAGCTCCGCTTCCCCGAAGAAGGACATCCACTCCGGATCCGCCTCGGACTCGCCCCGCTCGAAGAGCGTGCGGGCCCGCCCGAGCGCCCGTTCGAAGGCCGACCGGTCGTGCAGTTGGGCCCAGGCGCCGGCCTCCCGCATCGCGAGCAGGGCGAGCAGCCGGTCCGAGTCGAGCGGCCGGGCGGCGGACTGCCCGGCCTGAGCGGCGCGCAGCGCCTCGCGGGGCCGGCCGGAGTCCCGGGCCAGGAAGGCGCTGTTGCAGAAGACGTGCGCCTCCAGCGCCGGGTCGTTGGACATCCGGGCGGTGGCCAGCGCCTCCGCGTAGAACGAGCGGGCATCGCCCAGCCGGTTGGAGTCGTGCGCCAGCCAGCCGACCGAGATCGCCAACTCGCCCGCCCCGGCCTGCAGTCGGCGCTCGGTCGCGGCGCTGTACTCGCCGTCGTTCAGCAGGACGTACGCGCTGCGCAGCGACTGGCCGGCCAGCTCGAAGAGCGCGTCGGCGCCGTGTGCGTCGTCGAGCGTGCGCAGGTCCCGGACGGCCTGCTCGACGCCTCGGACCTCGGCGGCCCCGACCTTCCGGGGGTGCGGCACCGGCCGGCGGGGGAACGGCAGCACCGGTACGGGTGCCTGGGCCGGGTGCGGTGATCCGGCGGCTGGGGCGGCACGGGTCGGCCGGTCGAGGCCGACCGCCGCCGCCAAGGCGGTCGAGCCGCCGCTCAGGAACATACGGCGACGCATGTCGTCGTTCTCCTCGTCGGGCTGGTGCGGGTCGTCGAGCAGGAGCGCGCCGCGGTGCGACGGTGCCCCGTTGCCGGGTGGCGGAGGTTGCCCTGCCACCCGGCGGCGGACCTCGGTGCGCGGGGCGAAGCCGAGCTCCGGCAGCGAGCGGCCGGGCCACATGTGCCGGAAGACCCGCTCGTAGGCGTAGTTGGGGCAGCGGATCTCACCCGCCTCCACCCGCCCCACGTAGCGGGCGTCGCAGGAGACGTGCTCGCCGATCTCGCGGGCGGCCCGGCGGATCGCGGTGGCGAACTCGCCGGGCGAGCGGTCCCCGCGCAGCTCGCGCATGACGGAGTTCGGCGTGGGGGCGGGCGTCGGCGGGGAAGCCGGCACGGACGTCCCGGAGGCGGCGGTGGGGTGGGCGCCGGTGGGCGTCTGCGGCGGTCCGCCCGATCTCGTGGCTGCCATGGTCTGCGCTCCGAGCTCGTGCCGGGGTTCTGCGGGGCCGGCTGCTGGTCTGCGGATCCGGCCGCCTCTCCGGCGGCTGGTTCCTGCCATGACAGTACCGAAGGTCACGGGTCGGACTCGGTGGATTTCCGGATGATGTGCGGTCAATTCGGTTTATTTCGAGTGGCATTGCCGAGTTCTGCCATGAAATGCCATGGCTTGCTGTAGGCCTCCCCGTGGCCTTCCCGGGGTGCTCCGCGTTGTCCTGATACGTGGAAGGCTCTGCCCGCGCCCCCACCCGATCGAGTGGGCGGGCTTTCCGACCTGACGAGGTGACAGGAGGGCCCCATGCCCATCGGAGTGTCGCAGTACCGTCGCCCGGCCGCCGGGAGGGTGCTGACCGGCAGTGCACCCGCTCTGCTGCCGGACGGCTTCGGCAGCGAGCCCGCGTCCTACCCGGGCGGCGGCAGCCCGGCCGTCCGGCCCGTCCCGGTCGGCTACGACACCGTCACGGTCGCCGTCCGGCACGGCCTGGAGACGGTCGACATCCTGCGCCTGCGGCGCGCCTGCGGCTCGGTGCTGCAGAGCGCGAGCGGGTCGGCGATCGCCTTCCTGGTCCCGGCCGGCACCGCCGACCGCTGGCACCTGCCCGGCAGCACCTGTACGCCCGGAGCCGCCCTGCTCCCGCCCACCGACTCCCGCTGGGTGATGCCGCCGACCGGCCCCAGCAGCCTGGCCCGGCCGACGGACGCGTGGGTGCTGCGCTCGGCCCTCTGCGAAGCCGCCTGCACCCTGACGGCCGGCGGCCTCAGCCCGTTCTGATCCGGCGGGCACTCGGCGCGTACCCGGCCTGGGGGCCGGAGCGCCTGCCGACCGATCTCCGACCGATCTCCGATCTCCGACCGACCTCCGGCGGCTCTGAGCTGCGGACTCGTCCGCCACCACGGCGATAATGGTCGCCATGGGACGCAACAGGGCCGGCAGGGCTCGTACCGACAGCGAGCCGACACCCGCCGATTCCTCCGGTACAGCTCCCGGAGCCGCAGCCGGTGGCGCCAGAACACACGCCCAGGGCCCGCTGGCCCGCCCGGTCGACTCCGGCCTGGCCGAACTCCTCCCCGACCGCGACCGGCCGCTGGCCTGGACCCTGCTGCTCGACGGCGCACCCCAGTCCCTGGTCGACCTGGCCGATCCGGCCTACCTGGGCTTCGAGTACCAGCGCAGGCTCGGCCACCTCATCGACCTGGCGGCCCCGCCCGGCAAGCCCATCACGGTGCTGCACCTCGGCGGCGGCGCGCTCACGCTCGCCCGCTACGTCGCCGCCACCCGCCCGCGCTCCCGTCAGCAGGTCGCCGAGATCGACACCGCGCTGACCGAACTCGTCCGCGCCGAACTGCCGTTGGAGCGCGGCTGGCAGATCAAGGTCCGGGGCGCCGACGCCCGCGCGGTGCTGGAGCGGACGCCGGAGGGCACGGTGGACCTGGTCATCACCGACATCTTCGCCGGAGCCCAGGTGCCCGCCCACTGCGCGACGGCCGAGTTCACCACCCTGGCGGCCCGGGCCCTCGCGCCCGGCGGCCGGTACGCCGTGAACATCACCGACGGCTCCGCTCTGCTCTTTGCCCGCTCCCAGGCCGCCACGCTGCGCGCGGTGTTCCCGGAGGTCTGTCTGGTGGCCGACCCTGCGGTGCTGCGCGGCAAGCGGTTCGGCAACCTGATCCTCGCGGCCGCCCAGAACCCGCTGCCGATCGACGAACTGGGCCGCCGAGTGGCCTCCGACTCCTACCTCGGCCGGGTCGAGCACGGTCGCGGACTGGCGGACTTCACCGCCGGAGCCGTCCCGGCCACCGACGCGACCGCCGCTCCCTCACCCGCACCGCCGCCGGGCGTCTTCCGCTGACGCTGACGCTGACGTTGCCCGGCCGTGTCCGCTCTTCGCGCGGCCCACGCCCGGCCCGGGTGCGTCCGGTTGTCGCTCCGGTCCGACCGTACGGCAGCTCCGCAGGACGTCTCAGTGGCCGCGCGGGAGGCCGCGGTGCTTGTACATCGCGGCACCGGTCAGCAGCATGCCGGCCGCGATCGGGACGAGGACAGTGGTGTAGCCGCCGTCGCCGTCCACCGGTGTGGCGGCGGTCAGGGCGAGCGCCGGAGCGTCGGCGGGTGGCTGGTCGAGGCTGTCGGCCTGCGCGCCGACGACCGCCTGCTCGGCCGCAACGGGCGCGGACCGGGCGGCCTGCGCGGCGATCGGGCGGGCAGGGGCGGGGTGGTCGGCCACCGCCGGGGGCAGGGGGCCGACCGGTCCGGCGGCCCGGCCCTCCCCGGCGTTCGGAACGGACCGCGAGGCGCGCGGAGCGTCGTCCCCCCGGGACTGCGACGGTACGGACGGCAGGAGGACAGCGGCGATCGCGAAGGCGTCCGGCACGGTGGCGGCCTGCCCCGGCAGCGGCAACCCGCCCGCCCTGATCCGCTCCCGGAGCACCTGCCCGACCGGGGCGGCCGGGCGGCCGAGGAGGGGGAGGGCGGTGCCGGTCAACTGGTCGAGCAGGGCGGGGGCATCGGTCATGCTGACCAGATCCGTCTCCTGGTCACCGCCGACCGCGTACGCGCTGGTCACGCCCAGCCCCAGCCCCCAGACCTGGGCGAGCACCGCACCCCCGGCCGCCAGCGTACGAGGACGGGGCAGCCGCCCGACCGCCCGGCCGAACCACGGCGCCGAACCGGCCGGGCGACCGCCCGACTGGGGCCCTGCGGTCGGTAGCCCTGCGGTCGGTGACCCTGCGGTTGGCGGCAGAACCGCCGGAGAAACCGCGCTCGGAGACACGGGGGTCGGGGGTTCGGCGGTCGGGCGTACGGCGGGGTTCGGCGCGGAGGCTTCGGGCTGCGGGGGGATCGCATGATTGGCTCGCACGTGAGGGGAGAACGAGCGACCGCTACCGAAAGTCACGCCGGAGGGTGAGGGCGGGGCGGTGGGGTTGCCCGGAGGGCCGGTCTTCAGGCTGCGCCCCGACCGCCCGCTGCCGGACAGCCGCTTGCCCGGCCCGGCCCTGGCCTCGGTCCGGCCCCGCCCGGCTCTCGCCCGTGTCCGGCTCTGCCGATCCGCCTTCAGTTCCGCCTCCGACCCGCCTCTGACCCGCCTCCGACCCGACTCCCGCTCCGTGAACGGGGGCGATTTTCGGCCTATTCGACGGCTTACGGGGCAGACGGCGTATTCGCCGTGGCCGTGCATCAGGACGGCGGGGTGTCCTCCCGGTTCGGGGCGGACACCCCGGGCGCCGGCTGTTCGCGGGCCCGCTGTTCAGCGGTCCGCCGCCTGGGCGCCCACCGTCGCGGCTCCGGTGGCTCAGGAGTTGGGGCGCAGGGTCCAGGTGATGGTCATCACGCCGGTGACGGCGCCGTCGGCCCGGGTGATCTCGACCGTGACCGGGAACTCGGGGCGCTCGCCCTTGTCCAGCTCGGCGACGATGTCGGCCACCGGGCGGCCGATGGTGGCGGTGGCGGTGACGACGCCCATGGCGAGCTTCTTGTACGCGATCTCGGCGTTCACCGCGAGCGGCACGGCCCGCGAGAGCTGGTCGCCGAAGGCCGCCAGCACGATGCAGCCGCTCGCCGACTCGGCCAGGGTGAACATGGCGCCGGCGTGCGGGCCGCCGACGTGGTTGTGGAACGCGGCCTGGTCCGGCAGCCGGAGCACGGCCCGCTCGGGGCTGGTCTCCAGGTACTCAAGCTTGAGCGTGTGGGCCATCGGCACGGTGGAGTCGAGCAGCTGGCCGATCGAAGGTGTGGTCATGCGAGAGATGTTACTAGTGAGTAGCTACAAGGGGGAGGCGGGATGCCGAAAACTTGCTCGACGTCAGCTCCAGCCGCTTCGACGCCGGCCCGAGAGCCGAGACCTGGGATCCTCGGTCCGGGTCCGGTCCGGACCCCGGCGGCGAGGCCACCCGCCGGCCCGGCCGACGGTCGCGGGAATGCAGAAAGCCGTCAGGGTCCGATCTCCAAGAGATCGGACCCTGACGGCTGTTGGGGTGAGTAACGGGACTCGAACCCGCGGCCACCTGGACCACAACCAGGTGCTCTACCAACTGAGCTATACCCACCATCTGTCCGGCGCGTTCCCGCGCTGACAGAAAGAACTCTACAGGATCCGAGAGGGTGCTCGCGCCAGGGTTTCGAGTGCGGCCGAGGTCGGCTCCCGGTCAGTTCCCGCCGGGCTTCCGCTCAGGACGTGGGCAGCTGGTACTTCGCCGCGATCGCCCGGGCCGCATCGGTGTCCGGGCCCGGCTGGTCGACGAACACGGCCTCGCGGTAGTAGCGGAGTTCGGCGATGC
The DNA here is from genome assembly GCF_039529945.1 of Kitasatospora kazusensis. Classification (NCBI taxonomy): domain Bacteria; kingdom Bacillati; phylum Actinomycetota; class Actinomycetes; order Kitasatosporales; family Streptomycetaceae; genus Kitasatospora; species Kitasatospora kazusensis. The sequence goes on from NZ_BAAANT010000053.1 coordinate 12,778, forward strand.
TCTCGCGGATGTCCGCGAGGGCGCGGTGGTTGCCGCCCTTCTGCGGGCTGTTGTAGTAGGCGCGCGGGAACCACCGGCGGGCCAGCTCCTTGATCGAGGAGACGTCCACGATCCGGTAGTGGAGGTGGCCTTCGAGCGCAGGCATGTCGCGGGACAGGAAGCCGCGGTCCGTCGCCACCGAGTTGCCGCACAGCGGGGTCTTGCCGGCCTCCGGCACGTGCTCCCGGATGTAGGCCAGGACGCGTGCCTCGGCCTCGGCGAGCGTCATGCCCTGGTCCAGCTCGTCGAGCAGGCCCGAGGACGTGTGCATCGCGCGCACGAACTCCGGCATGCCCTCCAGCGCCTCGGCCGGTGGCCGGATGATCACATCCACACCCTCGCCGAGGATGTTGAGCTCGGAGTCGGTCACGAGTGCCGCGACCTCGACCAGGGCGTCCCGGTCGAGGTCGAGCCCCGTCATTTCACAGTCGATCCATACCAAACGGTCGTTCACGTCACTCACCCTACGGCGCGATCACGTGAAGCGGACAGCTCCCGGTCGGCACCGGCGGGCCGCGCTGCCCCGCCGCCACCGTCGGAGTCCCCGTCCGTACGGGTGCCGGTCCGCCCGGCGCCCTCCGGTCGGTGGCCCTGGCCCAGCCCCCGGGCACTGGGCTGACCGTGCCCGTCCTCCTCCGCGACCGCGTGCTCCACGGCCCGTTCGGGAGAGTGGTCCACGGAGCGTTCCACAGCCCGCTCGGCGGGACGTTCGCCCGGACGTTCGACTGAGACCGCCCGTTCCGGCTGCTGCCCGTCGACGCCGCGTTCGACGCCGTGCGTCGGCCTGCGCACGGCTGTGCGCTCGCCGGAGCCGTCCGCCGGACGCTCGCCTCCGGCCTCCGGCGTCCGGAGCGGCCGGTGGGTCGCCGGGCCGGACTGGGCGGGTACGAGCGGACGGACCCGGTTCTTTCCGGGCGCCCCGGCCGGCCCCGCCCCGGCACCCGGCCGCTGGAGGCCCGGCGCCGGATGGCCGCTCGCCCCAGCGCCGCCGGGAGCGGTGACACCGGGAGCCCCCGCTGCTGTGCCCGGTCCGCCCGGTCCACCCGGCCCGGAAGCCGGAGTACCGGCGCCGATCGGGTTCGGCGAACCGGGGGAGCCGAGCGGTCCGCCCGGATTGAGCGCGCCGTTCAGCCGGTCGGCCGGATGGGCCTGCGACGGCACGCCGGAGACCGGCGCGGGCCGACGGGCCCGGTAGGTCGTCCGGTACGTGGCAGGAGAGACCCCCAGCTGGCGGCGGAAGTGACCGCGCAGGGCGACCGGGGAACGGAAGCCGCAGCGCCGCGCGACGTCGTCGACCGACAGTTCCGAGGTCTCCAGCAGCCGCTGCGCCTGCAGCACCCGCTGGGTGATCAGCCACTGCAGCGGAGCACTGCCGGTGAGCGTACGGAACCGGCGGTCGAAGGTACGCCGGCTCATGTAGGCACGGGCGGCCAGCACCTCCACGTCGAACTGCTGATTGAGGTTCTCCAGGGCCCAGGTCACCACCTCGGCGAGCGGGTCGTTGCCGATCTCTTCTGGTAATGACTGATCGATGTACTGGGCCTGCCCGCCGCCGCCACGTCGGCTCGGCACCACCAGGCGACGGGCCAGCGCGTTGGCGGCTTCGGCGCCGTGGTCGCTCCTGACGACGTGCAGGCAGAGGTCTATGCCGGCCGCCGTCCCGGCCGAGGTGAGCACGTCGCCGTCGTCGACGAAGAGTTCACGCGGGTCGACGTGGACGCGCGGGTAGCGCTTGGCCAGCGTCGGCGCGTACATCCAGTGGGTGGTGGCGGGGCGGCCGTCCAGCAGACCGGCCGCCGCGAGCACGAAGGCGCCGGTGCACAGGCCGATGATCCGCGCGCCCTCGTGGTGCGCCTTGCGCAGGGCGGCGATCGCCTCGACGGGCGGCGGCTGGGAGATCGACCGCCAGGCCGGTACGACGATCGTGCCGGCCCGGGCCAGCGCCTCCAGTCCGTACGGGGCGGTCAGGGTCAGGCCGCCGGTGGTGCTGAGCGGGCCGTCCTCGCCGGCGCAGACCAACAGGCGGTAGCGGGGCACCCCGGCGTCCTGCCGGTCCACCCCGAAGACCGAGAGCGGGATCGAGCTCTCGAAGATGGGGGCCCCGCCGAAGATCAGGACGGCCACGGTCTCGCGGCGCCGACGGCCCGACAGTTTCCGGGGCATCGTCAGAGGCGACGAACCTCCGGACACTGACCCGGACCCGCCGTTCGCCGACCCGACTCCGGCTGACGAACCGCCAGGCAGCAGTGTCCCGGGCAGGGCGGACCCGCCCGGACCGGTCGACGGGACGCCGTGCTGACCGGGGAACTGTCCGGGAGCCTGGTGGGCCCAGTGGCCGAACGGCTGCCCCCCGCCCTGGCCCATGAGCTGATGGGGCGTCTGGGCGTTCGGATGACCGGCCGGATGCCCGGTCGGGTAGTTGTTCGGGTACCCGGTCTGGTGGCCGCCGGACGGTGCCGAAGGCGAGGCCGTCGCCGGTTGGGGCGGAGAAGCCGGCTGACCGGCTGCCGAGTTGATGAGCAGTTGGCCGAGCGGACGGGTCGACTGCCGAGCGTCGGACGACCGGACGGCCGTCGTCGGGGAGCCCATGGCGGTCGGAAAGGCCGTGGTGGGCTCGGCGCTTCTGGAAACCCGGACTGTGGGGCCGGTCGGTGACTGGCCGCCGTCAGGACCCGTATCGCTCCTGCTCACCCTGCTCAAGGCGCTCCAGCCCCCTCGGTGGTGTGGTGTGGTGGTGCTGTACTGCTCGCCAAGATCGAATCTACTGGGTCCGACGGTTGCCGTTGTGACAAGTTCACCATCCGACGCTATGTCGACATGGCAATTTGGCGTGATGCATTCGATCACGAAGCGTGGCACCCGTCGACCCCTCTGGGAAGGGGGCCTTGGCAACGGTGGCTTGTTGTCGCACGACCGGCCCGAGAGCGGTACGGCGGACTGCGCCCCACCGGGTGGTCTGGGCTGCGGCTTTCCCCAACGCGGCAAGGCCGGAGTGAGATTGACTGAAAATGAGCGGTTCACGAGAGGGCGCACGCGGTACGAACGCGCGCCTGTGTGAGCCCCGCTGTGCAGTGCCGGAGGCGTCTGGAGCGACATCGGGTCCGGCGGCTAGGGTCGGCGCATGGGCAACCGCGGCCGACTCGAACAGGCCAACGACAACGCTGTCGGCTTCTGGTCGGCCCAGGCGGAAGTGCAGGGCTGGGAGCACGTTCGGCGCGAGGGCTATACGGCCGTCCGCTGCGCCCGGGCAGCCGGAATTGCCCATCGCGTCGTGATCACACGGCCGTACGGCGACCACGAGGGGCTCGCGGCGACGTTGGCGGCGGAGTTGACGAGACTGCTCCAGGAGTGGGGCCCGGGCGAACTCTGCCTGGAGGATCCCTACCTGGGCCTGGACCTCAGGGCCTCCGGTCGGGAGTCCTCCCTGGAGATGCCGGTGATGACCCGCGAACCCGGGCCGCTGCCCGCCGGGCCGCCGGTCGGCTGCGGGGCCGGTCAAGCAACCATGCGGGGGCGTGGTCTCGGCACCGGTGCGTCGGGCGAGGTCCGGACGGTCGGGGAAGTGACCGACGCCGAGGGGCTCGCGGCGGCGGAACGGACGGTGGTGGAGGGGTTCCCGGTGAGCGGCAGCCGGCCGTGGTCGCGAGGCGGACTGCTGCCGGAGGCGCTGCTCGCCGTACCCGGGTGCCGGGTCTGGCTGGCGCGGGTCGACGGGAGCCCGGCCAGTGCCTGCGTGACCTATGACGACGGCGAGGCGATGGGCGTCTACTGGATGGCGACCCTGCCGGAGCACCGGTCGAAGGGTCTCGCGCGGATGGTGGTCGAAGCGGCCCTTGCCGCCCACCCCGACCGAGTGAGCACTCTGGTGGCCACCCTGCTCGGCGAACCGCTGTACCGCAGGCTGGGCTTCACTGAGCAGGGGCTGACTCGCTGGTGGCGCTGAATCCGTCGCGGACGGCGTCCGGCGATGCGCTGGGGTGGTGTGGGGTGGTGGTGTGTGTGGGGGGAGAGAGACACGGCGGCATCGAAGCCGGGCGGGACAGGTGGGAGCCGGCGGCCCGAGCGAGCTGCCGGACCGGGCGGACCGGGCGAGCTGGGCAGATCGGATGAGTAGGGCAGATCGGATGAGTTGGGCGAGCTGGGTGGCCGGCGGCAGGGTGCAGGCGCTCGCGGTGGGTCCTATGAGCCGGTCATACGGACACCTGAGGCCTCGACAGGTGCGGCGGCGAGCGGGGTAACAGGGGCGAGCCCGGCGAGTTGCGGGCGGCCCGCGCTGTACGAGCGCGGCCGGAGGGTCGGAGCGTTGCGTGCGCTCAGGACGAGGCCGACCGCCTCGGGCAGGCCTGCCGCGCTCACGGTCGGCCGGTAGCCGGGCTCGGCCCAGGGGCGGCCGTGGTGGAGCCAGACGCTCCGCAGTCCGGCCAGCTCGGCTCCCGCGATGTCGGCGGGTGCGTGGTCGCCGACCATCCAGGTGTGTGACGTCCAGTCACGGGTCAGCTGGACCCCGCAGCGCTGCGCGGCGATCTCGAAGATCCGAGGGTCCGGCTTCAGGTGTCTGGCCTCTTCGGAGATGACCCAGCCGTCCACCAGCGGCACCAGGCCGGTGCGACGGATCTTCTCCAGCTGGGGTCGGGTACCGCCGTTGCTGACGATGCCCAGCGTCCACCCGGCCGCCCGGGCCGACCGCAACGCCGCGATGTGTGAAGGCGGACAGTGGATATGGGAGTTGATGCCTCGCCGGTAGTGCGCGAGCAGGAACTCCAGCGAGTGGTCGAGGCCGTAGCGGCGCTTGGCGGCGCCCAGTACCGTACTGCGCGGTACGTAGCCGCCACCGTCGATGGTGGCGAACCAACTGAGGTCGTCGGCCGGCAGTTGGTGGTCCTCCAGGAAATCCTGTGCCCAGGCGAGGAATGCGGAATCCCGGGGCAGGAGCGTGTTGTCGAGGTCGAACAGGAGCAGCGGCATGCGCTGCATGGTGCCAGCGGGCGGGTCTATGCAGGAGGCATTTGCCAATAACAGGACCGGACTCTGCCGAACTGGCCGAAAGCGGAGCGTCACGGATGGCGCGGGTGTGGTGGACGACAGCGGGTGCAGCGGGAACGGCATGGAGTGGTGGCACGGGCCGGCGAGCGGGACGTGGCCGGTGTGGTCAATCGATGACAGTCCGATCACGTTGTGTGGTTGTCCTGTTGCGCTGAAGGGCTCTCCTCGGTAAAGCTCCTGGGAACCTCCTCCCCCGTGGGTGCGGAGCCGTTGGGTGGGGGCGCGCAAGCTGCGGCGCACGCGTCCTCCGTTAGCGGGATCCTTGCCGTTTCGAGGCTCTACTGCTGGGCTGCGCGGGGCCCCCGTCGTACTCTGAAAGGAAGCAGGTCGCATTCGGTGGTGTTCGGCGGAGAGCGGCTCGGTGTCGCGGGTGGGCCTGCTGCTTGGGCAGCATCGTCCTTTCCTGTCGGCCCATCTCACTTGAAGAGCCTTGAGCCATGGTTGGTTTTGAGCGCCCCAGATCTGTTGGCGCACACCCTGCGAGGCCGGCCGATGAGACTTCCGTCGGTGGTCCGCGAGGTCGGCGGTCCGCCGTGGTCCTGGCGCGGGACATCGTCCGCCGCGGCTGGCCCAAGCCGCGACAGCGGAGAGGTGAGAGCAGGGAAGAGCGCCCGGAGGACGTGGTGACGGATGGTGCGGGGCCGGCGATCGGCCGACCGGGCGGGCCCGGTGAGACCGGTGGAGCCGGCGATCCGGTACTGGAGGGGCAGGCGGTACGGCCCTGCGACCCGACCTTCCAGCACGGTGTGGTGGTCGGCTTCGACGGGTCGTTGTCGAGCGAGCGGGCACTGGCGTACGCGGTCGGCATGGCCCGCCGCTCGCACTGCGGGCTGGTGATCGTCCATGTTGCGAACCGTCTGCCCACCACGGTCTGGGCGGGCTGCGAGCCTCCGGTCTTCGTAGATCTTCCGGATCACCGGACGGAGATCCTCGGTCTGGAACTGGCCTGTGCCGACTACCTGGCGGGTGTGCCGTGGATCCTGGTGGAGCGCGGCGGGGACATCTGTTACGAGATCGAGGAAGTCGGCCGGGAGTACGCGGCGGACGCCATCGTGGTCGGCAGCACCCACGGCATCCTGGGCAAGCTCTTCGGGTCGGTCTCGGGCCGGCTGGCGCGCCGGGCCAACCGGCCGGTCATCGTGATCCCCTGACGGGGTGTTGGAATTCGCGGCGGGAGAGGCCGCCGAAGGCCCGCAAGGGGCGGCCTGGCGAGCAGTCGGATGGCCTGAGGCATCGGTGGGTTGGGGAGCTGGCGAACCGAAGCGGGTCGGGGTCGCTCGGTCGGCCGTGGTCGGTCGGCGGTGATGGCCGTAACCGGTCGGCGGTGATCGGTCGGCGGTGATCGGGTCGGGGCCGATGGGGAATGCCTGGACTCGCGCGGGTCAGCGTGAGCCAGGGTGGATCGGGCAGCCGGAGTGGCCGGTGTGATGAGGGTGGCCGGTCTCCGGCGGCCCGGTGCCGGGCGCGGCCTCAGGACGAGGTCATGCCCAACTCCCTTGCGATGAGCATCCGCTGGACCTCGGAGGTGCCCTCGCCGATCTCCAGGATCTTGCAGTCGCGCCAGAACCGGGCGACCGGGAACTCGTTCATGAAGCCGTAGCCGCCGTGGATCTGGGTGGCCTCGCGAGCGTTGTCGACGGCGGCCTCGGAGGAGAACAGCTTCGCGATGGCGGCCTCCTTCTTGAAGGGCTCGGAGTGCAGCAGCCGGGATGCGGCGTCCCGCCAGGCGAGGCGGGAGGTGTGGGCACGCATCTCCATGTCGGCGAGCTTGAACTGGATCACCTGGTTGGCGCCGATCGCCCGCCCGAAGGCGCGACGCGTACCGGCGTACTGGAGGGACTGGTCGACGCACCCCTGGGCCAGGCCGGTGGACAGGGCTGCGATGGCGATGCGGCCTTCGTCGAGGATGCGGAGGAACTGGGCGTAGCCACGGCCACGCGTACCGAGAAGGTTGGCTGCCGGGACCCGGCATTCGGTGAAGGAGAGTTCGCGGGTGTCGGAGGCGTTCCAGCCGACCTTGGAGTACTTCTTCGAGACGGTGAACCCCGGGGTTCCGGTAGGCACGATGATGGAGGAGATCTCGCGCGTTGGCGAGACATCCGAGCCACCTTCACTCGAACGAGCGATCGGTTCCGTCAGGGCGGTCACGGTGACCAGGCCGGTGATGTCCGTGCCCGAGTTGGTGATGAAGCACTTCGTACCGTTGATCACCCACTCGTCGGTCGCCTCGTCGAAGCGGGCGGTGGTCCGGGTGGCACCGGCGTCCGAGCCGCCCTCGGGCTCGGTCAGGCCGAAGGCGCCCATCATCTCGCCCGAGGTCAGCCGGGGCAGCCACTCGCGCTTCTGCTCCTCCGTGCCGAACCGGTAGATCGGCATCGCGCCCAGCGAAACCGCCGCTTCGAGGGTGATGGCGACCGAGGAGTCGACCCGGGCCAGCTCCTCCAGCACGAGGCACAGGGCGAAGTAGTCGCCGCCCATGCCGCCGTACTCCTCCGGGAAGGGCAGCCCGAACAGGCCCATCCGCCCCATCTCGCGGATGATCTCGTACGGGAACTCCTCCTGCTCGTAGAACTCGCCGATCTTCGGTGCGATCACGTCCTGGGCGAACTCGGCCACGGTGCGCCGCAGTTGCTCGTGCTCCTGGTCCAAGCGGTGGTCAAGCATGGTGATTCTCCTCGGTCGAGGCCCCACCGGGCGGACGCTCGGGTGGGAATGGCGGGGGAGGGCGAAGAAGGCGGTGGGCGGCGGAAGCGGTCCGCACGGGGCGGGGCTCCCGCGAACGCCGGGGCAGGCCCCGGCGGCGGGGTGCGGGCCCCGGACGCCCGGTGGCCGGCACACGGTCCGGAGGCCGGTCAGGTCCGGGGCCCGGACCGTGGAGCTCACGGACCGCACGGGCGCCGGACGGTACCCCCTCCGGACCGCCCGGGAGGCCCGGGAGGCCCGGAGGGGGTGGGTCAGGCGGAGTCGCCGAGCAGTGCCTGCACGGCTCGGGAGGGGCTCGGGCGGCCGAGCTGCCGGGCCATCCAGCCGCTGGTGGCGACCAGGGCCCGGAGGTCGACCCCGGTCCGGATGCCGAGGCCGTGCAGCATCCAGACCAGATCCTCGGTGGCGAGGTTGCCGGTGGCGCTCTTGGCGTAGGGGCAGCCGCCGAGGCCGCCCGCCGACGCGTCCACCGTGGTCACGCCGCAGCGCAGTGCCGCCAACGTGTTCGCCAGGGCCTGGCCGTAGGTGTCGTGGAAGTGCACGGCGAGCCGCTCGACCGGCACCCCCGCCCGGGCGAAGCCCTGGAGCAGCGCGGTGACCTGGCCGGGTGTGGCCACCCCGATGGTGTCGCCCAGGCTCAGTTCGGTGCAGCCCAGCTCCAGCAGCCGCACGCCGAAACCGATCACCTGGGAGAGCGGTACCGGGCCTTCCCACGGGTCGCCGAAGCACATCGAGAGGTAGCCGCGCGTCGGCACGCCCGCCTCCGATGCCCGCTGCACCACCGGGCGGAACATCTCCAGCACCTCGTCGGCGGACCGGTTGAGGTTGCGCCGGGCGAAGGTCTCGGTGGCGCTGGCGAAGACCGCGATGTCACCGACCCCGTGGGCAAGCGCCCGGTCGAGGCCGCGTTCGTTGGGGACCAGGACCGGCAGCCGGAGACCGGGGTAGGCGGCGGGGAGGCTGGCCAGGTGCGGCATCAGCTGCTCGGCGTCGGCGAGCTGAGGCACCCACTTGGGGTGGACGAAACTGGTCGCCTCGACCGTGCGCAGCCCGGCCGCCGCGAGCCTGGCGATGAACTCGGCCTTCACCTCGACGGGGACGAGCGAGCTCTCGTTCTGCAGGCCGTCACGCGGCCCGACCTCGTGGATCCGCACCTCGGCGGGCAGGTCCGGGGCCGGTACCGGCTCGGGCAGCCCGAGCTCCAGGGCGTCCGGCTCGTGGGCCGTCCCGTGCGCCGCCTCGGACGTCGTCCCGCCCGCCGACTGTCCGTCCGCCGACTGTCCGCCCGCCTGGGCGTCGGCGGTCATGACGCGACCTGCGCGGACGTGCCGTCGCCGGCCGCCGCGTCGCCGGCCGCGCCGCCCGCCGTCTCGTCGGCGGGCGTGACGACGGCCAGCACCTCGTCCATCGCCACGGTCCCGCCCGCGGTGGCCCGCAGTTCGCTGACGGTGCCGTCGTGCGGCGCCGTGATGACGTGTTCCATCTTCATCGCCTCCAGGACGAGTAGGGCTTGACCACGTTTGACCGTCTCGCCGAGTTCGGCCTTGACCACGGTCACGGTGCCCGGCATCGGTGCGGTGAGCGCGCCGTGGTGGGCGGCGCCGGTGGACGTCCGGTCGGCGACCGGGTCGTGGGTGTGCACCGCCATGGCGTCGCCGTCGATCCCCAGCCAGGTCACCGGGCCGGCGGCGGCGGTGTTGTCGGTGGCCTGTGCGAACGTGGTCTGCAAGCCGTCGACGGTGAGCTGCAGGCGGCCTGCGGTCCGGGTGGCCCGGGCTGTCCGAATCGGCCCGTCCGCCAGGCGGACCTGCAGGTCAGGAGTGCTGGTCGAGGAGTTGTCAGTGGCCTCCGATACGTTGCCGGCAGCAACGGGTCGGACGAGGACGGAGACCGGGTCGCGGCCCGGCAGGCGGAGTCGGTGGGTGGTCCAGGCGGCCTCGCCGCCGATCCGCCAACCGGAGGGTACGGAGAACGGGTCGGTCCAGCCGTTGGCGGCGACGGTCGGGGCCAAGGTCAGCTGCCGGGTCAGTGCGGCGGCGAAGTACAGCGTCTCCACGGCGGACACCGCCGGTACGGCGGCGGGCGCGTCGGCGTCCGGGGCAGGCGTACCGGCGGCGGTGTACGGGGAGGCCAGCAGTTCCGGGTGCTGTTCGGTGGTCCGCTCGACCAGGCCAGTGTCGAGTCGGCCGGCGACGACGTCCGGGTGCGCGAGCAGCCGCCGGAGGAAGCCGGCGTTGGTGGTCACACCGAGGATCCGGGTGTCCGCGAGGGCGGCCCGCAGCCGGCGCAGCGCGGTCGGGCGGTCGGGCCCGTACGCGATGACCTTCGCCAGCATGGGGTCGTACAGGCTGCCGATCTCGGTGCCGGCGGTGATGCCGGAGTCCACCCGGACGTCGGTGCCGTGCGGTTCGTCCAGGAAGAGGATCCGCCCGCCGGTGGGCAGGAACTCCCGGTCGGGGTCCTCGGCACAGATACGGGCCTCGATCGCGTGGCCCAGGAAGGAGATGTCCGACTGGGTGAACGGGAGTGCCTCGCCCGCGGCGACCCGTACCTGCCATTCGACCAGGTCCAGCCGCTGCGGCTGCCCGGTGTCGGCCCCGATCGCGATGGCCAGCTCGGTGACGGGGTGTTCGACCTGGAGACGGGTGTTCATCTCCATGAAGAAGAAGTCCATGACTCCTTCGGGGGCGGGCCCGGTGGGGTCGATGCCCGGCACGATGAACTCCACCGTGCCGGCCCCGGTGTAGCCGCAGGCCTCGGCCGCGCGGACGGCTGCTGCGCCCATCGCGGCGCGGGTCTCCGCGTTCAGCAGGACGGAGGGTGCCTCTTCGATCAGTTTCTGGTGCCGGCGCTGGAGGCTGCACTCGCGCTCGCCGAGGTGGACGGTCCGGCCGTGGGTGTCGGCCAGGACCTGCACCTCGATGTGGCGCGGCTGCTCGACCCAGCGTTCGAGCAACAGGGTGTCGTCGCCGAAGGAGGTCCGGGCGACCCGGCGGGCGGCGGCCAGCTCGGCGGACAGGTCGGCCGGGTCGTGGACCAGCCGCATCCCCTTGCCGCCACCGCCGGCCGACGGCTTGAGCAGCACCGGGTACCCGATCTCGGCCGCTGCGGCGGTCAGTTCGGCGTCGGTCGGGGCGTCGCCCTGGCTGCCCGGTACGACGGGCACTCCGGCACTGCGGACGGCCGCCTTCGCATTGATCTTGTCGCCCATCAGCTCCACCGCGGTGGGCGGTGGGCCGATGAAGACCAGGCCGGCCTCGGTGCAGGCGCGGGCGAAGGCGGAGTTCTCGGCGAGGAAGCCGTAACCGGGGTGGATGGCCTGGGCCCCGGCGCGCCGGGCGGCCGCCAGGATCAGGTCGCTGCGCAGGTAGGTCTCGACCGCCGAGCTGTCGCTGTGCCCGTCCGGGCCGAGGCGTACGGCCATATCGGCTTCACGGACGTGCGGTGCGTCGGCGTCCGCGTCGCTGTGGACGGCGACCGACCGGACACCCAGCTGCCGGAGGGTCCGGATCACCCGTACCGCGATCTCGCCTCGGTTGGCGACCAGAACAGTGTCGAACATGGGAGGCGTTCCTCCGGGTCGAGGGAAGTCGAGGGGAGTCGAGCGAAATCGAGGGGAGTCGGAGTCAGGAGCCGACTGGAATGCGGAGCCGATCCGAACCCGGTAGTGCGTCGGGCGGCGCGTCGGGCGGTGTGTCAGACGGTGCCGCTGACGGAGCCGCACACGGTGCCGGCCCGGGACGGACGGAGTCGGAGGGGCCGGGGCGGGGCCGGCCGGTGGCGCGGCCCCGCAACCGGCTCACATCCGGAAGACGCCGTACGGCCGGGGCTCGGCGAGCGGTGCGTTGGCGCAGGTGGTGAGGGCCAGGCCGAGGACGGTCCGGGTGTCGAGCGGGTCGATCACACCGTCGTCCCACAGCCGGGCGGTGGCGTAGTAGGCGTTGCCCTGGCGCTCGTACTGCTCGCGCACGGGCCTCTTGAACTGGTCCTCCGCATCGGCGGACCACTCCTCGCCCTGCCCCTCCAACTGGTCGCGGCGCACGGTGGCCAGGACGGAGGCCGCCTGCTCGCCGCCCATCACCGAGATCTTCGCCCCGGGCCACATCCACAGGAAGCGCGGCGAGTAGGCCCGCCCGCACATCGAGTAGTTGCCGGCGCCGTACGAGCCGCCGATCACCACCGTCAGCTTCGGCACCCGGGTGCACGCGACGGCGGTCACCATCTTGGCGCCGTGCTTGGCGATGCCGCCCGCCTCGTACTGCCGCCCGACCATGAAGCCGGTGATGTTCTGCAGGAAGAGGAGCGGGATGCCGCGCTGGTCGCACAGCTCGATGAAGTGGGCGCCCTTCTGGGCGGACTCGGCGAACAGCACGCCGTTGTTGGCGACGATGCCGACCGGGTGGCCGTGGATCCGGGCGAAGCCGGTGACCAGGGTGGCACCGTACTCGGCCTTGAACTCGGCGAACCGGCTGCCGTCCACCAGGCGCGCGATCACCTCGCGGACGTCGTACGGCGTGCGCGGGTCGACGGGCACCGCTCCGTACAGTCCGGCCGGGTCGACCGCCGGCGGCTCGGCCGGGGTCAGCGGCCAGGGCGTGGCCGTACGCGGCCCGAGCCCGGAGACGATCGTGCGGACGATGGAGAGCGCGTGGGCGTCGTCGTCCGCGAGGTGGTCCGTCACGCCGGAGGTCCGGGAGTGCAGGTCGCCGCCGCCCAGCTCCTCGGCCGTGACGACCTCGCCGGTGGCGGCCTTCACCAGCGGCGGCCCGCCCAGGAAGATGGTGCCCTGGTTGCGGACGATCACGGCCTGGTCGCTCATGGCCGGGACGTAGGCCCCGCCCGCCGTGCACGAGCCCATCACGGCCGCGATCTGCGGGATACCGGCGGCGGACAGCCGCGCCTGGTTGTAGAAGATCCGTCCGAAGTGGTCGCGGTCGGGGAAGACCTCGTCCTGCATCGGGAGGAAGGCGCCGCCGGAGTCCACCAGGTACAGGCAGGGCAGCCGGTTCTCCAGCGCCACCTCCTGCGCCCGGAGGTGCTTCTTGACGGTCATCGGGTAGTACGTGCCGCCCTTGACGGTGGCGTCGTTCGCCACCACCACGACCTCGCGGCCGGCCACCCGCCCGATGCCGGCGATCACGCCGGCCGCCGGCGCCGCGCCGTCGTAGAGGCCGTCGGCCGCCAGAGCGCTGAGCTCCAGGAAGGGGGAGGAGGGGTCGAGCAGGGTGTCCACGCGCTCGCGTGGCAGCAGCTTGCCGCGGGCGGTGTGCCGGGCGCGGGCCTTGGCGCCGCCGCCGAGCGCGGCGGTCGCGAGCTTCTCCCGAAGCTCCGTGACCAGCGCCTGGTGTGCGGCGGTGTTCGCGCGGTACGCGGCCGAGCCGGGGTCGACCGCGCTCTCCAGCCGGGGCGCGAGCGCGGCAGCGGCGGCTCCGGCCGACGCGGCCGGGCCGTCGGCCGGGTCGGCGAACGAGCCGCCGAACAGGCCGGACGAGTTGCCGGACGAACCCGCCGACGGGCCGGGTGTCGGCCTGACGGTCGGTCCAACGAATGCGGGGGCCATCTCAAGAGCTCCCTTGCCCTCGGAGCCATCCGGGTGGACGGACAGGTAGGTCCGCACCCAAGTTAGTGAGCGTTAACTCTCGCCGTCAGGTTAACGCTCGATAACCCGACTGTCTACGATGTGCATCATGTCGAACGTCCAAGCTGCCTCCGCGCTCCCTCGCCGCGACCAGATCCGGCGGGAGGCCGCCCGGCTGTTCGCCGCCCGAGGCTTCCTGGGTGTCGGGGTGGACGAGATCGGCAAGGCCGTCGGGATAAGCGGACCCGGCCTGTACAGGCACTTCTCGGGCAAGGACGCGATGCTGGCCGACCTTCTGGTCGGCATCAGCGAGCGCCTGCTGGAGGAGGGCCGCCGACGGGTCGGGGAGGCCGGAAGTGCGCCCGGCGCACTCGATGCGCTGATCGGCGGGCACGTCGACTTCGCGCTGGATGACCAGGACTTGATCATCTTGCACGACCGCGAACTGCTGCACCTGAAGGAGGAGGACCGCCGTCATGTGCGACGGCTCCAGCGTCGCTACGTGGAGCTGTGGGTCGAGGTGGTCCGCGAGGCGTTCCCGGCGCTGGCGACGCCCGAGGCGGGCCCGTTCGCCCGCGCGGCCGTGCACGCGGTCTTCGGACTGATCAACTCGACCCCGCACAGCGCCGCCCCGCAGTCGGCGGCCGCCGGGGACGGGGACAAGGGCGGACTGCCGCGCGACGCCATGGCGTCGCTGCTGCACAGCCTGGCGCAGGGCGCCTTCGCGGCCGCCGCCGTGACCGCGACTGCTGCCGCCACTGCTGTCGGCGCCGCCGCGCCTGCCGATGCCGAAGCCGCGGCCACTGCCGCGACCGCCGCCGCCGCCGTCGTGGACCCGGTCGGCCCCGGGAAGTAGGACCAACGGGGGAGTCCGCCCGACCCTCTGGTCCGGTGCGGAACGCCGTTCCGGCGAGTCAGGCTGGTCGGGTCGGGAAGCCTGCTCGGTCGTGTGCTGTTCGAGTGTCTGGCACGCCCGTCGAATCACGATGGACGACAACTCGACGGAATGGTTAGTATCCCTAAATATGCCTGAGACTCACGGATCCACTGCGGAGCTTTCCCAGGGTGGCAACGCCCCCCGCGACCCGTCCGGCCCGACCTCGGCATCCCGGTCGGCGACGACCGCGCTCGCGCCGCCCGCCGCTGCCCGTCCGGACCGCACCGCCGCCGACACGGCCACCGCCGCCGCTGACGCCACCGACGTGGCCGGCCTCGGCGCAGGGCCCGGTGCCGGTCCCGGTGCGGGCCCGGCGTCCGAGCGCGGCTGGCTGAGCCGGCTCGCGGGATACTGCTGGCGTTACCGGAGAAACGTCCTGCTCTCCTTCGGCGCCTCGCTCGTCGGCATGGCGATCACCGCGATCGTGCCGCTGATCACCAAGTTGATCATCGATGACGTCATCACCACCCACACCCGCCCGCTCCTGCCGTGGGCCGTGGCGCTCCTGGTGGCCGCCGCGCTGGTCTTCCTCTGCACCCAGATCCGCCGCTACTACGGCGGGCAGCTGGCGCTCGACGTCCAGCAGGACATGCGCACGGACCTCTTCCGGTCGCTCACCCGCCTGGACGGAGCCCGCCAGGACAGCCTGGACACCGGCCAGGTGGTCGGCCGGGCCACTTCCGACCTGCAGTTGATCAACGGACTGCTGTCGATGCTGCCGATGATGACCGGCAACTTCCTGATGTTCGGCATGTCCGCCCTGGTGATGCTCTGGCTCTCACCCCCGCTGACCCTGGTCGCCCTGGTGATGGGCCCGGCGCTCTGGTGGATCGCGACGCTGAGCCGCAAGCGGCTCTTCCCCGCGACCTGGGCCGCCCAGCAGGAAGCGGCGGTGGTCGCGGGCGTCGTGGACGGGGCCGTCGGCGGGGTCCGGGTGGTCAAGGGCTTCGGTCAGGAGGCACAGGAGCGCGCCAAACTCGAACAGGCCTCACGCGGTCTGTACGGCGCGCGGCTCCGCTCGATCCGGCTCAACAGCCGCTACACCCCCGCCATGCAGGCCATCCCGGCGCTCGGGCAGGTCGCCGTGCTCGCGCTCGGCGGCTGGCTGGCCGTACGCGGGGACGTCTCGCTCGGCACCTTCGTGGCCTTCTCCACCTACGTGGCCCAGCTGACCGGCCCGGTGCGGATGCTCACCATGCTGATCACCGTGGGCCAGCAGGCCCGGGCCGGAGTCGAGCGGGTCCTGGAGCTGGTCGACCAGCAGCCGCTGGTGCGGGAGCGCGCCGACGCGGTCGACCTCCCGGCGTTCTCCGGAGCGGCCGCGTCCGCCGGATCCGCTGCCTCCGCAGGATTCGCTGCCTCCGACACGTCCCGTGACCCGGCCGGGGCAGACGTCCCGGCGCTTGAGTTCGACGCCGTCGACTTCCGGTACGAGGCCGCCGCGGACGAGCACGAACTCGTCCTCGCCGGGTTGAGCCTCTCGCTCGCCGAAGGGGAGACGCTGGCCCTGGTCGGCGGCTCGGGCTCCGGCAAGTCGACGGTCGCCCAACTCGTCCCCAGGTTCTACGACCCGGTGGCCGGCAGCGTCCGCGCGTACGGCCACGACCTGCGCGACCTGACACTCGACTCGCTGCGCGCCGCCGTCGGCATCGTCCCGGAGGACAGCTTCCTCTTCTCCGAGACCGTCAGCACCAACATCGCCTACGGGCGGCCGGACGCGACCGAGGAACAGATCCGGGCCGCCGCCCGGGCGGCGCAGGCCGACGGCTTCATCCGCGACCTCCCGGACGGCTACCTCACCAAGGTCGGCGAGCAGGGCCTGACGCTTTCCGGCGGCCAGCGGCAGCGCATCGCGCTCGCCCGCGCGATCCTCAGCGACCCCCGGATCCTGCTGCTCGACGACGCGACTTCCGCCGTGGACCCGCAGGTGGAGGCGGAGATCCACGAGGCGCTGCGCAGCGTGATGGCCGGCCGGACGACCCTGCTCATCGCCCACCGGCGCTCGACCCTCCAGCTGGCCGACCGGATCGCCGTCCTCGAACGCGGCCGACTGGTCGACATCGGCACGCACGAGGAACTCGACGCCCGATGTCCCCAGTACCGGGCGTTGATCACCGACCCGGACGCGGCGCTTCAGCCGTCCCTTCAGCACCCGGCCCCGGCGCCGACCCAGCAGTCCCAGGAGTCTCAGCAGACCCGGAGCCGGCCCGAGGCCCTGACCCCGCTCCCGGCCGCGAAGTCCGCCGAAGCGAAGTCCGCCAAGGCTTCCGAGAGCAAGGCTTCCGGGACCAAGCCCGCCGAGAGCAAGGCCGCCGACCCGGACCTGCTGGCCAAGGTGGCCGCACTCCCGGCCGCCCTCGACACCCCGGACATCCCGCTCGCCGCCGCAGAGGCCGGCGATCCGGACTTCGGCCTCGGCCGGCTGCTGGCCCCCTTCCGCCGCCCGCTGCTGCTGGCTCTGCTGCTGCTCGCGCTCGACGCGGCCGCCGGGCTCGCGATACCGGTGCTGATCCGGCACGGCATCGACGACGGTGTCAGCAAGGCGGCGTTCGGCGGTGTGGCCGCCGCCTCACTGGCCGCGCTCGTCGTGGTGGCGCTCGACTGGCTGGTCCAGAGCGCCGAGACCCGGGTGAGCGGGCGCACCGGTGAGCGGGTGCTCTACACCCTGCGCCTGAAGATCTTCGCCCACCTGAACCGGCTCGGCCTGGACTACTACGAGCGCGAGCTCTCCGGCCGGATCATGACCCGGATGACCACCGACGTCGACTCGATCTCCAGCTTCCTGCAGACCGGCGTGGTCACCGCGGTGGTCAGCCTGCTGACCTTCGGCGGGATCTTCGCGGCCCTGCTGGTGATCGACGCGGGGCTGGCCCTGGTGGTCTTCGCGGTGCTGCCGCTGCTGGTCATCGCCACCCTGGTGTTCCGCCGGAAGTCGACCGCCCAGTACCAGATCTCCCGCGACCTGATCAGTACGGTCAACGCCGACCTCCAGGAGAACGTGGCGGGCATGCGGATCGTCCAGGCGTTCCGCCGCCAGGACATCAACACCGACCGCTTCGTCGCCCGGGGCGTCGAGTACCGCGACGCCCGGGTCCGGGCGCAGCTGTACATCTCGCTGTACTTCCCGTTCGTGCAGTTCCTGTCCAGCGTGGCCGCCGCCCTGGTGCTGATCGTGGGCGCCTCCCGGGTGGACTCGGGCACCCTCACCATCGGCGCGCTGGTCGCCTACCTGCTGTACATCGACCTGTTCTTCGCCCCGGTCAACCAGCTGTCGCAGATCTTCGACGGCTACCAGCAGGCGTCCGTCGGCCTCGGGCGGATCCGGGAGCTGCTGCGCACGCCGACCAGTACGCCGGACACCGAGGACCCGGTGAAGGTGGAGCGGCTGCGCGGCGAGGTCCGGTTCGAGAACGTCAGCTTCGCGTACAACGGCGGCGGCGAGGGGAACCCGGAGGTGCTCTCCGGGATCGACCTGCACATACCGCAGGGGCAGACCGTCGCCCTGGTCGGTGAGACCGGCGCGGGGAAGTCCACGCTGGTCAAGCTGGTCGCCCGGTTCTACGACGCCACCGGCGGCACGGTCAGCATCGACGGCACCGACATCACCCGCTACGGCCTGGCCGAGTACCGGCACCGGCTCGGAGTCGTCCCGCAGGAGGCGTACCTGTTCGCCGGCACGGTGCGGGACGCCATCGCGTACGGGCGTCCGACGGCCACCGACGCCGAGGTCGAGGCGGCGGCCCGGGCGGTCGGGGCACACGAGATGATCGTGCGCCTGTCCGGCGGTTACCGGCACGAGGTCACCGGCCGGGGCCGCAACCTCTCCGCCGGGCAGCGCCAGCTGATCGCGCTGGCCCGCGCGGAGCTGGTCGACCCGGACCTGCTGCTGCTGGACGAGGCCACGGCCGCACTCGACCTGGCGACCGAAGCCGCCGTCAACCACGCGGCGGACCGGCTGAGCGGCGGACGGACGACACTGGTCATCGCCCACCGCCTCACCACCGCGCAGCGGGCCGACCGGGTGGTGGTGCTGGACCACGGCCGGGTGGTCGAGGACGGAGCCCACGACGAACTGCTGGCACTGGACGGCGCGTACGCGCGGCTCTGGCAGGCGTTCATCGCGGACCGCCCCACCGACCGCGATACCGCACCCGAGCCCGAGCGGGTACGCGGCTGACGGGCCGGCAGGCCAACAGGCTGAGCAGCCGACGGGCCGGGCCCGGGCAGGTGAGCGACCTCAGGCGGCGATCAGCGGGGCCAGCAGCGCCGACGCGTCGATCCCGCGCGGCAGGTCGCTCACCTGCCCGTCGCCGACCTCGACCACCCGCCAGCCCCGGCCGTCGGCGAGCTGGGCCAGGTCGGTGGTGACGAACCGGCAGCCCAGCGCCCGGACGAGCGTCCGGACCTGCGACAACCCCGGCTCCGGGGTGCTGCCGGGGTTGTCGGGGTGCGGACCGACCAGGACGGGCTCGCCGTCGACCCACCACACCCGGGCCTCGACGGCCCGCCCCTGCTCGTCCCGCACGAACTCCTCGAACCGGCGCAGCACCACACCCCCGGTCATGAACTCGCCCTGGAGCTCCACGAACCGGGACACCACCCGGGCCAGGGCGGGCAGATCACCCAACTCCGGTACGTAGCAAGCCTCGTCCCACTCGTGCTTACGGGACTTCACGTAGTCCTTCACGATCGCCGGGCCCTGGCCGCCGAGCAGCCGGGCGCTCTCCGCCAGCGCGCCCGCGTCCGGCACCCCGTTGCCCGGGATCCAGCTGCTCGACGGGGTCGCCCCCTCGAACACGCCGTACCAGCCGGGGAGTTCGTGTGCGTTCGCGTACGAGGACGGCGTCGTCAGCAGCGTGCACCCGCGCCCGCCGAGCGCCTGCGCGAGCGCCGCATACGCGGGGACGGGGATCATCCACCCCCGGTACCAGAACGGTCCGCTCCCGGCCGGCACCCGACGGACGGCCTCGCCGGCCTCGCCGGCCAGCAGCGCGTCGTGGTCGAGCAACGCGTACTCACCGCCCAACTCACGGACCTGCTGGGCCTCCCACACGTAGTGCGGGTCGGGCCGCCGGGGTGCGAGCGGGTCGGCGGGCAGCAGGATCACAGGTGCGGGCATGGGGCCCAGCCTAGGGCGGCGCCTCGGCCCGACGGCGGGAACGACCCGACGGGTCGGGGGAGAACGCGTGTCGACACCCGGTGGAACCCGGCGCTTGCCGGGGCTGTCCGGCCGCTACTGCCAGTCGTGCAGGTCGAGTTCGCGGTCGTGCAGGGCTTCGGGGTTCATCAGCACGGTCAGGTGGGCACCGGCGAGCTGGTCCGCGCTCAGGCCGGTGGCTCGTACGAGCAGGTCGGTCGGCACCGAGACCGCGATGGCGGCCCGCCAGGACGGCAGTACCACCAGAGTCGTCCCACGGCCCACCTTGACGATCCGCGCGGGCACACGGCGCGGCTGTCTGTCCTCCGGCTGGGCGGGCGGCTCCGAGTAGCTGGGGGAGGCGCCGATCAGGATGCCCATCGGGGTCTGTGCGGGCAGCGGAGGCACCGGCTGTCTGCCGTCCGGCTGCGCGGGCCGCGACTCGCCCGGGGCCGACGGGCCGACGGGGTCGGGCACGGCCCGCGGGTGCAGGCGGCTCAGCCGACGGGAGGGGGTGGGGCGCCGTACCGGTCGCGGCTGTGACGGTGGCTGTGGTTGCTGCGGCTGCGTCTGCTGCGCGTCGTGCGCCGGTCTGCCCGACGGCCTGCCCGCGCCCGCCCGCTCCTTGCCGCTGTCCGACCGTTCCGATCCGCCCGTCGGCGCCCGGCCGTCCGGTGGGGCCTCGACCCCGGCCCGCTGGAGCAGCAGCCTGACCTCGGACTCGGACCGGTGGGCCGCCGCCGCCAGCCCGGCGACGTCCGTCCCTTGTTCGTACGCCGCGCGCAGCCGGGTGGCGAGCGCGGTGAGCAGGTTCGCCGCGGTGGCGGCCTCGACATCCAGCCCGCCGTGGTCGCCCGAGGGCGACGGCTCCCCTGAGGGGTCGTCGAACACGGTCTGGTCGAGCGAGGTCATCGGTGCGGGCCCTCCGGGATGGTGTTCGGATGATCCTCCCGCACGAGTGCTCGATGGGCCAAGGGGTGAGTGAGGGATGACGGAGCGTTGCGAGCGCCATCTGACGGCCAATTACCCAGGGAACGAAAGGGTCGTTCGTATCGGACCCGGCCGGATGGCCGTGACGCAAGCCTGACGAGCCCATGGGACTGCCTTTGCCAACCACCGGCCCGGCCGGGCCGACCCGGCCCCGGCGGCAGGCACCCGGTGCCCCGCGCCCCGCCCCGTGCCCCGCACCACTGCGGGCGGTCCGGACCCGGTCGGAGCGGGGATAACGTGAACAGCCGAACCCTCGAACACCCCACCAGGAGGTAGCCGCCGATGGCGCAACTCCAGCCCCGCCACGCGCTCCGCCGACCGCCCCGGCTGCTCCCCGGTGACCGGGTGGCAGTGGTCGCCCCGAGCGGACCGGTCGACCAGGAGCGGCTGGCGATCGGCACCGACCTCCTCCGCTCCTGGGGCCTGGACGTCGTACCGGGCAGCCACCTCCGCGATACCCACCCCGAGCTCCGCTATCTCGCCGGCACCGATGCCGACCGTGCCGCCGACTTCGAACGCGCCTGGCTCGACCCGGACATCGCCGCCGTCATCTGCGCCAGGGGTGGCTACGGCGTCCAGCGCATGACCGAACTGGTCGACTGGGACGCCCTCCGCGCCGCGCCGCCCAAGGCACTGGTCGGGTTCAGCGACGCCACGGCCCTGCACGAGGCGGTCGCCCAGCGGCTCGGCGTGGCCACGCTGTACGGGCCGATGGCCACCACCACCTCTTTCATCGCCGACGCCGGGACGGCCGGCCACCTGCGCCGCACCCTCTTCGACCCGGCCGACACCACCGTCCTCACCGCACCCACCGCGACGCCACTGGTGCCGGGGGCCGCCCACGGCATCACCGCCGGCGGCTGCGCCTCCGTCCTGGCCGCCGACCGTGGCACACCCACGGCCCGCCCCTCGTTCGCCGGGGCACTCCTGCTCCTGGAGGACACCAACGAACATCCCTACCAGCTCGACCGGATCCTCACCCAGCTGCTCCGCTCCGGCGCGCTCGACGGAGTGGCCGGGATCGTCCTCGGTTCCTGGAACGGCTGCGGCCGGCTGGAGCGGGTCCGGGAGCTGATGCTCGACCGCCTCGCCCCGCTCGGAGTGCCGATCCTCTGGGAACTCGGCTTCGGCCACGGCCCCTCCACCCTCACCGTTCCCCTCGGCATCCCGGCCCGGCTCGACGCGACGGCCGGCACGCTGACCCTGGACCTTCCGGCGCTCTCCGACGGGACACACGCCGAACAGACACACGCCGACCGGTCGGCCGCCGACGGCACACGGCCTACCGGAACGCGCTCTGCCGAATCCGCCGCCTCGTGAGTAGGGTGCGCCCCATGCATGTGGACGACCCCGGCGCCCGGCGCCCCGACAGCAGCCCCAAGTCCGTCGCCGAACCCCTCGTCGGTCCCGAGGCGCTACTGGCCCGGGCGGCCGAGCTGCTGAACGGTGGGGGCGCCCGCGTGGGCCGGAGCGTCCTCGGCCTGACCGGCCCGCCGGGCGCAGGGAAATCCACCCTCGCCCGGTACCTGATCACCGAACTCGACCGCCGGGAGGGCCCCGGCGCCGTTGCCTACCTCCCACTGGACGGTTTCCACCTCTCCAACACCCAGCTCGACCGCCTGGGCCTCCGTGCCCGCAAGGGCTCACCGCCCAGCTTCGACGCCCTGGGCTACGTCGCCCTGCTGCGCCGAGTGGTGGACGAGCGCTTCCACGATGTCTACGCGCCGGACTTCGACCGCACGCTCGACGAGCCGATCGCCGCCCGCCACGTCATCCGGCCGCACACCCGCCTGGTGATCACCGAAGGCAACTACCTGGCGAACGCCGACGCCCCCTGGCCGGAGGCACGCAGCCTGCTGAGCGAACTCTGGTACGTCGACACCGAGGACGCCGTCCGGGAGGACCGCCTACTGCTGCGGCACACCGGTGGGGGAGGGGACACGGACGCGGCACGGAGCAGGATCGCCTCGAACGACCACCCGAACGGCGAGTACGTGAAGTCGGCCCGGTCGGGGTGCACCCGGGTGGTCCGCACCGGTGATTTGCCCGTGGCCCAGGATGGGCGTAGTGTTCACTAGTCGCTCGGCAGGGAGCACCGGACACGCATCGGCGCGGACGGTCCCGGGGCGGCCAATCCTCTGAACCACCACTTCTCTTCCCGTTCGGGTCGTGCTCTGCTGCGGCCCGGCGTGAATTGCTGTGTGCGTTTATCGGATTGCGGCCGGATTCGCTTTGTGGAGCTGAGTTCGGCTAAAGTTTGGGACGTCGGAAAGCGCGGCGGGTGAACGAAACTCCG
>NZ_BAAANT010000054.1:0-32029 GCF_039529945.1 Kitasatospora kazusensis
TGGGGGCACCTCCCAGCCTTCGGCCGGGAGGTGCCCCCACGCGCCCCTGATAGTGCAACGAGCCCTACGCGGGCCCGGCCACCGAGGCGATCGGCGTCGTCACCGGTGTGCCCGAGCCGTCCCGGCGCGGGTCGCGCTCGGGCAGCGCCACCGGCGTGCCGTTCGCCGTCGCCGCCCGCGCCGGAGCCGCACCGGCCCAGGCGAAGAACAGCTGGTCCTCACCGCGCAGGAAGCGCTGGCAGCGCACCCCGCCGGTCGCCCGGCCCTTGCGCGGGTACAGCTCGAACGGCGTGACCTTCCAACTGCTCTGCTGCTCGCCCGCCAGCGTCCCCGAGGCACCCGCGACCGAGACCACCACCGCGTCCACCGCCGGATCGACCGCCGTGAACGACAGCACCTTCACGCCGTCCGCCAGCTTGATACCCGCCATACCGCCGGCCGGCCGGCCCTGCGGCCGGACCTGCCCGGCCTGGAACCGCAGCAGCTGCGCGTCCGAGGTGACGAAGACCAGGTCCTCCTCGCCCGTACGCAGCTCCACCGCGCCGATCAGCTCGTCGCCCTCCTTGAGCCCGATCACCTCGAACTCGTCCTTGTTCGCAGGCCACTCCGGCACCACCCGCTTCACCACACCCTGGACGGTGCCCAGCGCCAGACCCGGCGAGGACTCGTCCAACGTGGTCAGCGCGATCGCCCGCTCGCCGTCCTCCAGCCGCAGGAACTCCGACACCAGCGCCCCGCCCGCCAGCGACGGCGAAGGCGTCGGCGGCAGACCCGGCAGGTCGATCACCGGCAGCCGCAGCACCCGCCCGGCCGTCGTCACCACACCGACATCCGCACGCGCCGTCGCCGGCACCGCCGACACGATCACATCGTGCTTGGACCGCGACTCCGACAGCTCGAACGGCTCACCGTCCGCCGTCCGCGCCAGCAGCCCCGTCGAGGACAGCAGCACCCGGCACGGGTCGTCCGCCACCTCCAGCGGCACCGACAGCGCCGCACTCGGCGCCGAACCGGCCTCCAGCAGCACCGTCCGCCGCTCCGTACCGAACTGCTTGCCGACCGCGGCGAGCTCGCCCGACACCACGCCGCGCAGCTTCGAGTCCGACTCCAGGATCTCGGTCAGCTCGGCGATCTCGGTGTTCAGCTTCGCCTGCTCCGCCTCCAGCTCCACCCGGTCGAACCGGGTCAGCCGGCGCAGCGGGGTGTCCAGGATGTAGGCCGTCTGCGTGTCCGACAGCGAGAAGCGCTCCATCAGACGCTCCTTCGCCTGCGTCGCGTTCTCGCTGGACCGGATGATCGCGATGACCTCGTCGATGTCGACCAGCGCCACCAACAGGCCCTCGACCAGGTGCAACCGCTCCTGGCGCTTGCGCCGCCGGAACTCGCTGCGCCGCCGCACCACCGTGAACCGGTGGTCGACGTAGACCTCCAGCAACTCCTTCAGGCCCAGCGTCAGGGGCTGGCCGTCCACCAGCGCCACGTTGTTGATGCCGAAGGTCTCCTCCATCGGCGTCAGCTTGTAGAGCTGCTCCAGCAGCGCCTCCGGCACGAAGCCGTTCTTGACCTCGATCACCAGGCGCAGACCGTGCGAACGGTCCGTCAGGTCCTTGACGTCCGCGATGCCCTGCAGCTTCTTCGAACCGACCAGGTCCTTGATCTTCGAGATCACCTTCTCCGGACCCACCGTGTACGGCAGCTCGGTGACCACGATGCCCTTGCGACGGGGCGTCACCGACTCGATCGACACCGTCGCCCGGATCTTGAACGTGCCGCGCCCGGACTCGTACGCGTCCCGGATGCCCGACAGCCCGACGATCCGGCCGCCCGTCGGCAGGTCCGGACCGGGGACGAACCGCATCAACGTGTCCAGGTCCGCGCCCGGGTTCTTGATCAGGTGCCGGGCCGCCGCCACCACCTCGGACAGGTTGTGCGGCGGCATGTTGGTCGCCAT
Organism: Kitasatospora kazusensis; assembly: GCF_039529945.1. Lineage (NCBI taxonomy): Bacteria > Bacillati > Actinomycetota > Actinomycetes > Kitasatosporales > Streptomycetaceae > Kitasatospora > Kitasatospora kazusensis. The sequence continues at coordinate 1,952 of NZ_BAAANT010000054.1, forward strand.
GCCGACCGCGATCCCCGACGCGCCGTTCACCAGCAGGTTCGGGAACGCGGCGGGGAGCACCAGCGGCTCCTGCTCGCTGCCGTCGTAGTTCGGCCCGAAGTCGACGGTGTCCTCGTGGATCGACTCCACCAGCGCCATCGACGCCGCCGTCAACCGCGACTCGGTGTACCGCATCGCGGCCGGCGGGTCGTCGTTGCCCAGCGAACCGAAGTTCCCGTGCCCGTCGATCAGCGGCAGCCGCATCGAGAACGGCTGCGCCATCCGGACGACCGAGTCGTAGATCGACGCGTCACCGTGCGGGTGCAGCCGGCCCATCACCTCCCCGACCACCCGGGCGCACTTCACGTGCGCGCGGTCCGGACGAAGGCCCATCTCGTTGGCCTGGTAGAGGATCCGGCGGTGCACCGGCTTCAGGCCGTCCCGCGCGTCGGGCAGCGCACGGGAGTAGATGACCGAGTAGGCGTACTCCAGGAAGGAGCCCTGCATCTCGTCCACCACGTCGACGTCGAGGATGCGCTCCTCGAAGTCACCGGGCGGCGGGGTGGGCGAACTGCGGCGGGCCATCGCGGCGGGGCTCCCTTACGTCTGTCTGCTTCGTCGTCCTGTAACTACGTACCGTGTAACTACCGGGTCCGTGCCGGGGCACGGCGACCCCCATTGTGGACCCTCGCACGGACAGTCACCGCCCAGGGCCCGTCACCGCACGATCCACCGCCGCTTCCGCCCCTGGCGAACGCGCCCCTCGCGCGGACACATCCCGGCTCCCCGTGCGTTGCACCACAATGGGGGATCGGTAGTCGCCCCCCGACCCACACGTCGAAGACGGGAAGACACTTCTTCCCGGAAAGGACCGGAAACCGCATGGCCAACCCGGCCCCCGCCACCACCCGAGGTCTCCCCATCACCGAGCACCGCCTGGCCAACGGCCTGCGCGTGGTGCTCTCGGAGGACCACCTCACCCCGGTCACCGCCGTCTGCCTCTGGTACGACGTCGGCTCCCGGCACGAGGTGAAGGGGCGCACCGGGCTGGCGCACCTCTTCGAGCACCTCATGTTCCAGGGCTCCGCCAGCGTCTCCAACAACGGGCACTTCGAACTGGTCCAGGGCGCCGGCGGCTCCCTCAACGGCACCACCAGCTTCGAGCGCACCAACTACTTCGAGACCATGCCCGCCCACCAACTGGAGCTCGCGCTCTGGCTGGAGGCCGACCGGATGGGCTCGCTGCTCGCCGCGCTCGACGACACCTCGATGGAGAACCAGCGCGACGTCGTCAAGAACGAGCGCCGCCAGCGCTACGACAACGTCCCGTACGGCACCGCCTTCGAGAAGCTCACCGGCCTCTCCTTCCCCGACGGCCACCCGTACCACCACACCCCGATCGGCTCCATGGCCGACCTGGACGCCGCCACCCTCGAAGACGCCCGCACGTTCTTCCGCACCTACTACGCGCCCAACAACGCGGTGCTGTCGATCGTCGGCGACATCGACCCCGAGCAGACCATCGCCTGGGTCGAGAAGTACTTCGGCAGCATCCCCTCCCACGACGGCAAGCAGCCGCCGCGCGACGGCACCCTGCCCGACACCGTCGGCGGCGAGATCCGCGAACTGGTCCGCGAGGACGTCCCCTCCCGCGCCCTGATGGCCGCCTACCGCCTCCCGCACGACGGCACCCGCGAGGCCGACGCCGCCGACCTGGCCCTGACCATCCTGGGCTCCGGCGAATCCAGCCGCCTCTACAACCGGCTGGTCCGCCACGACCGCACCGCCGTCACCGCCGGCTTCGGCCTGCTCCGCCTGGCCGGCGCCCCCTCACTCGGCTGGCTCGACGCCAAGACCTCCGGCGACGCCACCCTCCAGCAGATCGAGACCGCCGTCGACGAGGAGCTCGCCCGCTTCGCCGCCGAAGGCCCCACGCCGGAGGAACTGGAGCGCGCCCAGGCTCAGATCGAGCGCGAGTGGCTCGACCGCCTCACCACCGTGGCCGGCCGCGCCGACGAACTCTGCCGCTACGCCGTCCTGTTCGGCGACCCGAAGCTCCTCAACTCGGCCCTCGACAAGATCCTCGACATCACCGCCGAGGAGATCAAGGCCGTCGCCGCCGCCCGGCTGCGCCCCGACAACCGGGCCATCCTGGTGTACGAGCCGACCAGCACCGACGGCGACGGACACGACGGCGCCTCGAACGACGACCAGACCGAGGAGGCCGCCGCATGAGCGACGCCACCCCCGCCATGACGTTCCACCCTCAGCCCACGGCCGGCACCCCGACCCCCTGGGCCTTCCCCGCCCCCGAGCGCGGCTCCGTCAGCAACGGCCTCACCGTGCTGCACTGCCACCGCCCGGGCCAGCAACTGGTCGCCGTCGACATCCACATCGACGCGCCGCTGGTCAAGGAACCCGAGGGCCTCGACGGCATCGCCAACATCCTCGCCCGGGCCCTCAACGAGGGCACCGACACCCTCGACGCCGAACAGTTCGCCGGTGAACTCGAACGCGCCGGCGCCACCCTCGACGCCGCCGCCGACCACCCCGGCATCCGGGTCTCGCTGGAGGTGCCCGCCTCCCGCCTGGAGCGCGGCCTCACCCTCCTCGCCGACGCGCTGCGCGCCCCCGCCTTCCCCGAGGACGAGATCGAGCGGCTGGTCGCCAACCGCCTCGACGAGATCGTCCACGAAGCGGCCAACCCCGGCCGCCGCGCCGCCAAGGCGCTCTACTCCACCCTGTTCGACGGCACCGACCGGCTCTCCCGCCCCCGCAGCGGCACCGCCGACACCGTCAAGAACATCACCCGCGCGGCCGTCAAGGAGTTCTTCGACGCCCACGTCCGCCCCTCCACCGCGACCGTCGTCGTGGTCGGCGACCTCACCGGCATCGACCTGACCACCCTCCTCGAAGCCACCCTCGGCACCTGGACGGGCGAGCAGGCCACCCCCAACACCCACGCCCCGGTCACCGCCGACGACCACGGCCGGGTCGTCATCGTCGACCGCCCCGGCTCCGTCCAGACCCAGCTCCTCATCGGCCGGGTCGGCCCGGACCGCCACGACGCCGCCTGGCCCGCCCAGCTCCTCGGCACCTACTGCCTCGGCGGCACCCTCACCTCCCGCCTGGACCGCGTCCTGCGCGAGGAGAAGGGCTACACCTACGGCGTCCGGGCCTTCGCCCAGGCGCTGCGCTCCGCCGCCGACGGCTCCGGCCGCTCGCTGCTCGCCATCAGCGGCTCGGTGGACACCGCCTCCACCGCCCCCGCGCTGGCCGACACCTGGACCATCCTGCGCACCCTCGCCGCCGAGGGCCTCACCGATGCCGAGCGCGACGAAGCCGTCCAGTACCTGGTCGGGGTGGCCCCGCTCAAGTACGAGACCGCCGGATCGGTCGCGAGCACCCTCGCCGACCAGATCGAGCAGAACCTGCCCGACGGCTACCAGGCCGAGGTCTACCGGCAGCTCGCCGCCCTCGACGCCGCCGCCGCCACCGCGGCCGTCGTCGCGGCCTTCCCGCCCGACCGCCTGGTCACCGTCCTGGTCGGCGACGCCTCGGTGATCGCCGACCCGGTCCGGGAGCTCGGCATCGGCGAGGTCACGGTCGTCACCACCTGACCCCGCCCCCTGCCGTGACCGGCGGCCCGACGGAGCATCAGCTCCGCCGGGCCGCCGTCGTTTAATCCCTTGCCGCCGTCCTCCCCGGCATGGGTAGATAGCTCCCGCAGCCGGTCAGGCGCACAACACCGGGAGAGGAGGCGGTCACCATGCGGGTCGAGCGAGCCACCAGGCGTTATAGCTCCCCACGACGACCGCTGTCCCTCCGCTCTTCCGTCTGAGCCGAGCGCTCCCCAGACCTCCCCGAGCCACGCCGGAAGCTTCGCGTGGCGGCACACCACACCTAGGCTTGAACCAACCGACCCTCTGGAGGTCGTTCACCATGTCGTACACCGAAGTTCCCGGCATCCGCGTCCCCATCCGGATGTGGACCGACCCGGCCACCGTCGAGGGCCAGGCCATGCAGCAGCTGCGCAACATCAGCTCGCTGCCCTGGCTGCACGGCCTCGCCGTGATGCCCGACGTCCACCTGGGCAAGGGCGCGACCGTCGGCTCCGTCATCGCCATGAACGGCGCGGTCTGCCCCGCCGCGGTGGGCGTCGACATCGGCTGCGGCATGAGCGCCGTCAAGACCTCGCTCACCGCCAAGGACCTGCCGGACGACCTCTCCCGGCTGCGCTCCAAGATCGAGCAGGTCATCCCGGTCGGCCGCGGCCTGCACACCGACCCGGTCGACCCGCGCAAGCTGCACGGCTTCGCCACGGCGGGCTGGGACGACTTCTGGCAGCGCTTCGACGGGGTCGCCCACGAGGTGAAGTGGCGGCGCGAGCGGGCGATGCAGCAGATGGGGACGCTCGGCGGAGGCAACCATTTCGTTGAAGTTTGTACAGATTCGACGGGTGCTGTCTGGTTGATGCTGCACTCCGGTTCGCGCAACATCGGCAAGGAGCTGGCCGAGCACCACATGGAGGTCGCCCGCTCGCTGCCGCACAACCAGGGCCTGATCGACCGCGATCTCGCGGTGTTCATCTCGGACACCCCGCAGATGGCGGCCTACCGTCAGGACCTGTTCTGGGCGCAGGAGTACGCCAAGAACAACCGGGCCATCATGATGGCGCTCTTCCAGGACATCGTCCGGCGCGAGTTCCCGAAGGCGCGGGTCGCCTTCGAGGACGTGATCAGCTGCCACCACAACTACGTCAGCGAGGAGACGTACGACGGTGTCGACCTGCTCGTGACCCGCAAGGGCGCGATCAAGGCCGGTTCCGGCGACTACGGCATCATCCCGGGCTCGATGGGCACCGGCTCGTACATCGTCCGCGGTCTCGGCAACGAGGCGGCGTTCAACTCGGCCTCGCACGGCGCCGGCCGGAAGATGAGCCGCACCGCCGCCAAGAAGCGCTTCACCGCCGAGGACCTGGCGGAGCAGACCAAGGGCGTGGAGTGCCGCAAGGACAGCGGCGTGGTCGACGAGATCCCGGGCGCGTACAAGCCGATCGAGAAGGTCATGGCCCAGCAGACGGATCTGGTCGAGGTAGTCGCCCATCTCAAGCAGGTGGTCTGCGTCAAGGGCTGACGCACTGTGAGGGGGAGTCGGGAAAGCGGCTCCCCCTCACAGTCGTTCCTCGCGTCGTTCCTCGCGCTGTCCCTTGCCGTCACCCGGCCGCGAGGCGGAAGTTGAGGATGCCGAAGGCGACCTGGTCGCCCGGGTGGACGCGGACGGCGCCGATCACGCGCTGGCCGTTGACGTGGGTGCCGTTGGTGGAGCCGAGGTCGTGCAGGGTCCAGCCGTCGGTGTCGTAGCGGAGTTCGGCGTGGGTGCGGGAGACCGAGCTGTCGCCGAGCCGGAGGTCGCAGCCCTGGATGCGGCCGATCCGGATGGGCCGCATGCCCGTCGCCGGGAGGATCAGGCCGGGGAGCTGCTCGGTGTGCCAGGTGTTGCGGAGCCGGGCGGTGAAGGCGGAGAGCCGGCCCACCGTCCGCAGCACCAGCCGGGAGACCCGCTGGTCGGCCGGCAGGTCGAAGAGCGCGGCGTCCAGCTCGGCCCGGCTGCGGGCGGTCAGGACGAGCTCCATCCGGCCGATGAAGGTGTCCTGGGACAGCCGGCCGCTGCCGAGGTTCTCCCGCAGCAGCCCGAGCGCCCGGTCCCGTTCGGCCTCCGACGGGCGTGCCACTCGCGTCAGAAACTCAGGGGGCGTCATGAACCGATTCTGGGCCGCCCGGTGGGGCAGTGTCCAGATCGGGGCGGGAGGCCGGGCCGGCCGGGCCGGGGTGTCGCCGATGGCCGGGGGAGCGGGCGGCGGGCCGGTGGGCCGCCGCCCGGAACGGCCATGTGCAGAATGACCCGGTGGACTACCAGCAGCTTCTTCGCGACGCCATGGACACCGCCCGCAGCCTGCCGGCCCGGGGGCGGCCGGCCGACTACATCCCCGCGCTGGCGGCGGCCGATCCGGAGGCGTTCGGGATGGCCCTGGCGACGGTCGACGGCGAGGTGTACGGGGCGGGGGACTGGGAGCACCCGTTCTCGATCCAGAGCATCTCGAAGCTGTTCACGCTGGCGCTGGCGCTGGCGGAGGGTGGCGACGGGATCTGGCAGCGGGTGGGGCGGGAGCCGTCGGGCAACCCGTTCAACTCGCTGGTGCAGCTGGAGTCGGAACAGGGCATCCCGCGCAACCCGTTCATCAACGCGGGGGCGCTGGTGGCCACCGACCGGCTGCTGGAGCTGACGGGTGACGCGGCGGGAGCCGTCCGGGACTTCCTGCGTGCGGAGTCCGGCAACGATTCGATCGGCACGGACGACGGGGTGGCCTCCTCGGAGGCGCGGCACGGCCACCGGAACGCCGCGCTGGCCCACTTCATCGCGAGCTACGGCAACCTCCGCAACCCGGTGGACAGCGTGCTGGCCCACTACTACGCGCACTGCGCGATCTCGGCGAGCTGCCGCGATCTGGCCCTGGCGGGCCGCTTCCTGGCCCGGCACGGGCTGCGGGCGGACGGCTCCCGGCTGCTGACCCGCAGCGAGGCCAAGCGGGTGAACGCGGTGCTGCTGACCTGCGGCACGTACGACGCGGCGGGCGACTTCGCCTTCCGGGTGGGGCTGCCGGGCAAGAGCGGCGTCGGCGGGGGAGTGCTGGCGGTGCTCCCCGGGCGCGGCGCGGTGTGCGTGTGGAGCCCGGGGCTGGACAGGGCGGGGAACTCGGTGCTGGGTGTGGCCGCGCTGGACGCGCTGACCACGGCGACCGGCTGGTCGGTCTTCTGAGAACAGGAAGGGGCGCACCGCTCGCGGTGCGCCCCTTCCCGATGGAGTGGATCAGGCGGCGGGCAGTTCGTCCAGGCCCTCCTGGACGAGCTTCGCCAGGCGGTCCAGCGCCGCGTCGGCGCCCTCGGCCTCGGAGGCCAGTACGACGGTGTCGCCGCCCTGGGCGCCGAGGCCGAGCAGGGCCAGCATGGAGGCGGCGTTGAGCGGGTTGCCGCCCTCCTTGGCGATGGTGACGGGCACGCCCACGGCGGTGGCCGCGCGGACGAAGACGGCGGCGGGACGGGCGTGCAGGCCCTCGGGCCAACCGATGGTGACGCGGCGCTCGGCCATGAGACGTGCCTTTCAGGTGGTGCTGGGTGAAGCCAGGTTGTCTAGACCAGTGTGCCATGGGGGAGCCGCCCGTGCCGCGCCCGGCGCCATCCGGGCCGCCGCCGGATAACCTGATGATCGTGGACGACTCCGCGGCCAGCCCCCCGCACCGGGGCGACGAGCACAGCTACCCCCAGCACTGGGAGGCCGACGTCCTGCTGCGCGACGGCGGCACCGCCCGGATCCGCCCGATCACCGAGGCGGACGCCGACCGGCTGGTGGAGTTCTACGAACAGGTCTCGGACCAGTCCAAGTACTTCCGGTTCTTCGCCCCCTACCCGCGCCTGTCCGCCAAGGACGTCCGCCGGTTCACCCACCACGACTACGTGAACCGGGTCGGGCTGGCCGTGGTGGTCCGGGACAGGTTCATCGCGACCGTCCGCTACGACCGGATCGACCGGGACGGCATGCCGTCCGCCGACGGCACCGACGCCGAGGTCGCCTTCCTGGTCCAGGACGCCCACCAGGGCCGGGGTGTCGCCTCCGCGCTGCTGGAGCACATCGGCGCCGTCGCCCAGGAGCGCGGCATCCGCCGGTTCACCGCCGAGGTGCTCCCCGAGAACCGCAAGATGGTCAAGGTCTTCACCGACGCCGGTTACACCCAGCGCCGCAGCATCGCCGACGGCGTGGTGCACCTGGAGTTCGACCTCGAACCCACCGCCGCCTCGCTCGCCGTCATGCGGGCCCGCGAGCACCGCGCCGAGGCCCGCTCGGTGCAGCGGCTGGTGACCCCGCGCTCGGTGGCCGTGCTCGGCGTCTCCCGTCACCCGCAGTCCGTCGGCCGCACCCTGCTCCGGGACCTGGCCGGGTTCCGGGGCCCGGTGTACGCGGTGAACCGCAACGCCCCGCCCGGCACCGAGCTGGACGGCGTGGCCACCCACCAGTCGCTGCTGGACATCCCCGGCCCGGTCGACCTCGCGGTGATCGCCGTCCCGGCCGCCGCCGTCCCCGCCGCGGTCGCGGACTGCGGCGCGCACGGCGTCCAGGGCCTGGTGGTGGTCACCGCCGGGTACGCCGAGACCGGCCCGGACGGCCGCGACCGCCAGCGCGCCCTGGTCCGCCAGGCCCGCGCCGCGGGGATGCGGGTGGTCGGTCCGAACGCCTTCGGCCTGCTCAACACGGACCCCGAGCGCCCGCTCAACGCCTCGCTCGCCCCCGTCCTGCCCGAGCGCGGCCCGTTCGGGCTGTTCTGCCAGTCCGGCGCGATCGGTGTGGCCCTGCTGGAGGCCGCCCACCGCCGGGGGCTCGGCGTCTCCTCCTTCGCCTCGGTCGGCAACCGTGCGGACGTCTCCGGCAACGACTGGCTCCAGTACTGGGAGGAGGACCCGGCGACCGAGGTCGTCCTGCTCTACCTGGAGTCCTTCGGCAACCCGCGCAAGTTCACCCGGATCGCCCGGCGGCTGGCCGCTGTCAAGCCGGTCGTGGTGGTCAAGGGGGCCCGGCACAGCGGCAGCCTGCCGCCCGGCCACGCCGTCCAGCCCGCCGCCGGCCGGTTGCAGGACGCCACCGTGGACGCGCTCTTCCAGCAGGCCGGGGTGCTGCGGGTGGAGACCATCACCGAGCTGTACGACACCGGCGAGCTGCTCGCCGGGCAGCCCCTCCCGGCCGGTGACCGGGTGGCGGTGGTCGGCAACTCCGACTCGCTCGGCCTGCTCACCCACGACGCCTGCCTCAGCGCCGGTCTGCGCCCGCGTACGCCGGTCGACCTCACCACCGGCGCGACCGGCGAGAACTTCCGGATCGCCCTGGACACCGCCCTCACCGACCCGGCCGTGGACGCCGTGATCGCCGTCGCCATCCCGCCGATCGGCGCCCAGCCGCACTCCGGCGACCCCGCGGCGGATCCCGGCGCACCGGATCTGGGCGCCGACGAGCCCGAGTTCGCCGAGGCCCTGCTCGAAGCGGTGGTCCGGGCCCGCCAGGTCGGCAAGCCGCTGCTGCTCGCCCACCTCGCGCTCACCGAACTGCCCGACCGGCTCCGGGCCGGCGGCATCCCCGCCTACCCCGCCCCCGAGCGCGCCGTCCGCGCGCTGGCGCACGCCGTGCACTACGCGGGCTGGCGCCGCCGGACGGCCGAGGCGGAGGAGACCGCCCGCGTCCCCGAACTGGACCGGATCGACGAGGCCGGGGCCCGCGCCCTGGTGGAGGCCGCCCTGGACACCCGAACGGCGGCCCGCCCGTCGCCCGCCGCCACCCTCGCTCGTGGCGCTACGCGCCGCACCTACTCCGCCCGCCTCCAGCCCGGCGGCGCCAGGGTCACCCTGCCCGACGCCCAGACCGCCACCCTGCTCGGCCAGTACGGCATCGACCTGCTCCCCGCCCTCCCCGCGCCCGACGAGGAGAGCGCGCTGCGCGCCGCCGCCGGGCTCGGCTACCCCGTGGCGCTCAAGGCCACCGCCGAGCACCTGCGGCACCGCCCCGACCTGGGCAGTGTCCGGCTCGACCTGACGGGCGAGCCCGGGCTGCGCCGCGCGTACCGGGAGCTGGACGCGCTGCTGGGCGGCGCCGCCCGGGCCCGGCTGGTGGTGCAGCAGCTGGCCCCGCGCGGGGTGGACACCGTGATCGGCGCCACCGTGGACCCGGGGGTCGGCGCGATCCTCTCCTTCGGGCTGGCGGGCGCCCCCGCCGAACTGCTCGGCGACGTGGCGCACCGGCTGATCCCGGCCACCGACCAGGACGTGGCGGCGCTGATCCGCGAGGTCCGCGCGGCGCCGCTGCTGTTCGGCTGGCGCGGGGCCACCCCGGTGGACACCGGGGCGCTGGAGGAGCTGCTGCTGCGGGTCTCCCGGCTGGTGGACGATCTGCCCGAGGTCGCCTCGGTGGATCTCGAACCCGTGGTCGTGGCCCCGCACGGGCTGGCGGTTCTGGGGGCGCGGGTGCGGATCGCACCGCTCCCGGTGCGCAGCGATCTGGGTCCGCGCGCAATGAGCAGCCTGTAACCTTCCTTGGTTGCGCCTGCCAAGGGGCGCTGAACGCCAGGAGCCCGGCCCAGTGCCGCCCGCTTCGTCGGCGGGACATGCCAGGATGGAGCTATGGCCAAGACCGGTACCACCACCACGCAGGACCTGCGCTCGGCGATCGAACGCAGCGGCTACTACCCGGCACTGGTGTCCGAGGCCGTCGAGTCCGCGGTGGGCCCCGAGCCGATCACCTCCTACCTGGTGCACCAGGAGACCACCTTCGACGCGAACGAGGTGCGCCGGCACGTCACCGTGCTGGTGCTGACCCCCTCGCGCTTCGTGGTCAGCCACACCGACGAGCAGAACGCCGACGCGACCAGCCCGGTGCCGTACGCGACCACCTCGACCGAGTGCGTCCGGCTGGACCGGATCGGCTCCGTGGTGCTCAGCCGGATGGTCGCCAACCCCGAGACGTACACCCCGGGCACGCTGCCCCGCGAGGTCGTGCTGACCATCGGCTGGGGGGCGGTGCAGCGGCTCGACCTGGAGCCGGCCGGCTGCTCGGACCCGAACTGCGAGGCCGACCACGGCTACACCGGGTCGGCGACGGCCGACGACCTGTCGCTGCGGGTCAGCGAGGCGGGGGACGGCCCGGAGACGGTCCGTCAGGCGCTGGTGTTCGCCCGCGCGCTGTCCGAAGCGACGATCGCCACCCGGGACTGACGGACTTCATGACGACGCACCTCGGGTACGACGCCTTCGAGATCCTCGACCCCTCCGACGCGCCCGTCCCCGCGTACGGGACGGGTTCGCTCGCCGACCTGCTGCCCGCCGTGGCGGCCGGGTTCGGCGTGCCCGGTTTCAGCAGCGGCCTGCCGCTGGAGCCGGCCGACCGGGTCTGCGTCTTCCTGGTCGACGGCATGGGCTGGGAGCTGGTCAAGCGCCACCCCGACTGGGCGCCCTTCCTGACCTCGCTGATCGCGGGCGGCCGGGCGATCACCTCCGGCTTCCCGTCCACCACCGCGACCTCGCTGGCCTCGGTCGGCACCGGCCTCACCCCGGGGGTGCACGGCCTGGCCGGGTACACCGTCGCGGTGCCGGGCGCGGGCCACCTGATGAACCAGCTGCGCTGGCAGCCGCCGGTCGAGCCGAAGCTCTGGCAGCCGTACCCGACCGTCTTCGGGCAGGTGCACGCGGCCGGGGTGGCCACCTGCCAGATCTCCTCCCCGCTGTTCGCCCAGACCCCGCTCACCAAGGTCGCGCTCTCCGGCGGCACCTTCCTCGGCCGGACCACCGCCGAGGAGCGGATGGACGCCTCCGCCCAGTGGCTGGCCGAGCACGACCGCGCGCTGGTCTACACGTACGTCAGCGAGCTGGACGGCGCCGGGCACCGCTACGGCGTCGACTCGGACGAGTGGCGGCTGATGCTGAACACCGTCGACCGGCTGGTGAAGCGGCTCGCGGAGCAGCTCCCGCCGCGCTCGGCGCTGTACGTCACCGCCGACCACGGCATGATCGACATCTCGCCCGAGGACCGGATCGACTTCGACGAGGACTGGGAGTTGAGCGCGGGCGTCGCCCTGCTCGGCGGCGAGGGCCGGGCCCGGCACGTGTACGCGGTGCCCGGGGCGGCGGCCGACGTGTTCACGGTCTGGAGCGAGGTGCTCGGGGACCGGATGTGGGTCGCGACCAGGGACCAGGCGATAGCCGCGGGCTGGTTCGGCCCGACGGTGGACGAGCGGGTCTACCACCGGATCGGCGACGTGGTGGCGGCCGCCCGGGACGACGTCGCGGTGATCGCCTCCCGCAAGGAGCCCGGCGAGTCCTCGATGATCGGCCTGCACGGGTCGATGACCCCCGTCGAGCAGCTCGTGCCGCTGCTCGAAGTCCGCGGCTGAGCCCGTCCCCCTCTTCGAAAGGCCCCCGCTCCACCCATGGCTGAACTGGTCTTCTTCTCCGGCACGATGGACTGCGGCAAGTCGACGCTCGCACTCCAGCTGGACCACAACCACGCCGCCCGCGGCCGGCAGGGGATCATCTTCTCCCGCCACGACCGCGCGGGTGCGTCCACCATCTCCAGCCGGCTCGGGCTGCGGGCCGACGCGGTCGAGGTCACGGACGGCTTCGACTTCCACCAGCACGTGGTGCAGCTGCTCTCGGCCGGGGGCAAGGTCGACTACCTGATCTGCGACGAGGCCAACTTCTACGGCTCCGGCCAGGTCGACCAGCTCGCCCGGGTGGTCGACGAGCTCGGCATCGACGTCTTCACCTTCGGCATCACCACCGACTTCCGCACCAAGCTCTTCCCCGGCTCCCAGCGCCTGATCGAACTCGCCGACCGGGTCGAGGTCCTCCAGGTCGAGGCCCTCTGCTGGTGCGGAGCCCGGGCCACCCACAACGCCCGCACCGTCGGCGGCGTAATGGTGGTCGAGGGCGCCCAGGTCGTGGTCGGCGACATCGCGGTCAACGCCGGGGAGGTCGGCTACGAGGTGCTCTGCCGCCGTCACCACCGCCGCCGCCTGACCGCGGCGACGGCCCGCGCGTCGGTCCTCTCCCCGGACGTCCTGCCCTTCGAGGACCAACCCGCGTAGCGGCTCCGCGCGTTTCGCTGGGCTGCCCCGACAGGTAAGGCAACCCCTGGGCGCGCGTGGGGGCACCTCCCGGCCGAAGGCTGGGGGAGAACTGCGCGAATCGGGAGTGACGGTGGTATGCCTTCCGCCCTCGCGCAGTTCCTCGCGCCCCTGGACAGTGCAACTTCGGGCGAGCTGCAAGCTTCAGGGCTTTGCGCCCCTGGACAGTGCAACTTCGGGTAGAAGCTTCAGAGCTGGACGACGGCGAAGCGCCCGCCCTGGGGGTCGGCGAGCCGGGCCACCCGGCCGCGGGGTGTGTCGAGGGGGCCGTCCAGGATCTGGCCGCCCAGGCCGACGGCCTGGCGTGCCGTCAGGTCGGCGTCGGCGACGGCGAAGTGGACCTGCCAGCGCGGGCGGCGTGCGCCGGAACCGCGTCGGACGCCTGCCACCGGCTCGCCGTCGACCAGGAGGCGGGTGGTGCCGTCCGGGCCGGGGGAGGGTTGCTGGCCGAGTACCGCGCGGTAGAACCCGGCAGCCGCGGGTACGTCGGGTGTCAGCAGTTCGTTCCAGGCCGGTGCGCCGGGTTCGCCGGCCACCTGCCAGCCGAGGTGCTCCTCGCCCTGCCAGAGGCCGAACACCGCGCCCGAGACGTCCGCCGCGATCGCCAGCCGCCCGGCGTGTTCCGCCTGCAGCGGGCCGACGGCGACGGTGCCGCCGCACTCGTGGACCCGCTGTGACACCTCGTCGGCGCTGTCCACGGCGAAGTAGGTGGTCCATTCGGCGGGCCGACCGCCCGGCGGCGGGGTGCCGCCGATACCGGCGACCTTCGCCCCGCCCAGCGTGGCGCGCACGTACGCGCCGGGTTCGGTCGGGCCCGGGGTGTACTCCCAGCCCAGCAGCGTTCCGTAGAAGGCCATGGCGCCTTCCTGGTCACTGGTCATCAGACTCACCCAGCAGGGCGTTCCCTGAGCCAGCCGGACCTTCACCGCAGTCATCGCGTGCCTCCTCGACGGGGGCCGGCCGACCGGGCCGCCGCGCGCCCCAGGGCGATGGTTCCACCCACGGGCCGCCGAACTCGCCCGGCCGCGCGGTGAGTCGGGCAAAGACCGTACAAAGACCCGGGTGCGGCACGTCACAATGGCGGGATGGAAACCTCCGCCACGGGCGCCTCCGCGCTGATCTCCGTCGCCGAACTGCACGACGCGCTGGCCTCGGCCCGGCCGCCGGTGCTGCTCGACATCCGCTACCTGCTGCCCGCATTCCAGCCGTCCGGTCCGTCGGGGGCCGAGGAGTACGCGGCGGGGCACCTGCCCGGTGCGTACTTCCTCGACCTGGACAAGGAACTGGCCGGTACCCCCGGCAGTGCGGGACGGCACCCGCTGCCCGACCCGGAGGAGTTCGGCGCCGCGCTGCGCCGGGCCGGGGTGAGCGCGGGACGCCCGGTGGTGGTCTACGACGGGGGGCCCGCGCTCTCGGCGGCCCGCGCCTGGTGGCTGCTGCGCTGGGCCGGCCACCCGGACGTCAGGGTGCTGGACGGCGGTGTGACCGGCTGGCGGGACGCGGGGCTGCCACTGACGGCGGAGCCGCCGGTCCCGGAGCCCGGCGACTTCGAACCCGTCCCGGGGCGGCTGCCGACCGTGGACGCCCGGCAGGCCGCCGAACTGGCCCGGACCGGCCTGCTGTTGGATGCCCGCGCCGGGGAGCGGTACCGCGGTGAGGTCGAGCCGCTCGACCCGCGCGCCGGGCACATCCCCGGTGCGGTCAGCGCGCCGACCACCGAGAACGTGACCGCCGACGGCCGCTTCCGCACCCCCGAGGAGCTGGCCGCGCGGTTCGGCGGCCTCGGCGCCGGCGAGCGGGAGGTGGGCGTCTACTGCGGTTCGGGCGTGACGGCCGCCCATGAACTGCTCGCGCTGGAGGTGGCCGGCTTCTCGGGCGTCCTCTACCCGGGCTCCTGGAGCGAGTGGTCCGCCGACCCGGAGAACCCGGCCGCGACGGGCGGCCTGCCGGGCTGAGGCGCAAACCGAGGGGCGCGTGGAGGTCTTCCCCCCACGCGCCCCGGTGTCCGGCGGTCGCCCGGGTCGCCCCGGGCGGAGTCCTGGACCGACTGGTCCTACTCCTGTTTCTTGCGCCTGCTGCCGAAGACGATCTCGTCCCAGCTGGGCACGGTGGCCCGTCGGCCCGGACGGACCCCGTCCGCCTCGGCCTGGCGGTCCGTCGTGCCGACCAGCCGCTCCCGGTGCGGGGCGACCGCCCGCGGCATCAGGATGTCCGCGTACGCCGAACCGGCGCCGACGCTGGCGGCCGGGGCCGCCTGCTGCTCCTCGGCCTCCTCCACCACCTCGCTCGGCACCGCCTCGACGGCGGGGATGGCGAGGTCGCCCCGGAAGGCGGGCACCACGTCCAGCAGGCTGGTCAGCGAATCGCGGTTCTCGGCCACCGCCTCCCGGCTCTCCCGTACCTCGCGTCCGGACATGATCCGGTCCGCCGAGGGGCGTTCGATCCCGGACATGATCCGGTCGGGGGAGGGGCGTTCGATCATCGGACGGGCCGGCCGGTCCTGGGGGAGCCGGGCGATCCGCGGGATGAACGGGAAGACCGACTCCTCCTCGCGCTCCGGGCTCTCGCCGATCAGCGCCCGGGCCTCGTCGTCGTTCGGCTGCACCAGCCGGCGCGGCGGGTCGTACGCCCAGCTCGCCGTGAGGCCCTCGCCGTCCGCGCGGAAGTAGAGGATGACCTCCCAGGTGCCGTCGTCGCGGCGCCAGGAGTCCCACCGCTCGGTGTCCTTCTCGGCCCCGCGCAGCGCCAGCCGCTCGGACACCGCCTCGCCGAGCTGCGGACCGGTGGACTCGCCGTGCCGGCGGATCGCGGTCTTCCGCGCCCGCTCGGCCATGAAGGCGCGCTCGGCCAGCACCGGACCCTCGAAGCGCCGCACCCGGTCGACCGAGATGCCGGCCGCCTGCGCGACCTCCTCGGCGGAGGCACCGGCACGTATCCGCGCCTGGATGTCCCGGGGCCGCAGGTGGCTCTCCACCTCGATCTCGATCTGGCCGAGGCGTGGCCGGTCACCGCGGATGGCGGCGCGCAGCCGCTCGTCGATGGGGAGGGTGTACTCCGTGCTGTCGGCAGCCTTGAGCACCAGCCGTGTGCCGTCATTGCTGACCGCCACGACGCGCAGTTCGGGCACGGTTACCTCCCGGGTGGTGCCTGCCGACGTCACCTGCGTCGCTGCTCCCGTACTGAGTGTGGCCTGCCCACTCGCGAGTGGCCACAACCTTGCTGAGTTACCCGGCGTGTCGGGTTTCTGCCCGAGCTCGCCGTTGTGGCACGGTTGCCTGTTCGCCACGTCGCCGGTCGACGTCTCGCCCGGTTGCCCCGGCCGCCGTCTGATGGGCAGTCGACACGTTGACCGAAGGCTCAGGCTCCACGAACAGTACTCCATTCGTGGCATCCGGAGGGGCGGCTCGCCGCTCAAGTCTCCCGCGATTCACGGGAATCTCAAGAGACGGCACTCGAACGGCCGACCGGAGACCGGCTGACGGTGATCATCTTCACATATATCGACCGCCGAGAACCGGATTTTCGACCCTTGTGTCCTTCTTTGTGCAAGATGGAGTGTCTTGTACGAGATGTCGACCCGTGATCACCGAGGAACGTTGATGCCGCAGCAGCGCGAACAGGCAGGGCCGGGGGATGCGCCCGAGGGCCGCAGGCGGATCGATCTGAGCGTGGCTCAGGTGGCCGCGAGCGCCCTGGCCACCGTCGTCGGCGCCCTCTTCGCCTCCGGGCTCGGCGTGTACGGGACGATCGTCGGCGCGGCGGTGGTCAGCGTCGGCGCCACCACCGGCGGTGCGCTCTTCCAGCACCTCTTCCGGCGGACCGGCGAGCAGCTGCGCGGTGCCGTCGACCGCAGCCCGGCCGCCCTGGCGAACGACTTCCGCCAGGTGGGGGCCGAATCCATATCCGAACAGCCGTACGAAATATCCTCCGAGTGGAACGAGTCGCGCACGCTCCGTTCGAAGCGGCCCCGGACCTGGCGTACGTACACGGCGGTCTCCGCGCTGGTATTCGTCCTCGCGATGACGCCGATCATTGGGTTCGAGCTGGCCACCGGGCAGCCGGTGTCCGCGACGGTCAAGGGCGAGAGCGGCAGCGGCACCTCGCTGGGCGGCTCCTCCGACAGCAGGCCCTCGCCCCCGCGGCGAACCGAGAACCCGCCGGCCTCCGGGGACACGGCCCCCTCGGGCACCCCCTCCCGGACACCGGGTGCCACCCCGTCCGGCAGGGCCTCCGAGTCGCCCTCCCCGACGCCGAGCAGTACTCCTTCGGGCACCGGCACACCCTCCGGCACGCCGTCCTCGACCCCGAGCAGGACGCCCGGCGGCACGCCCAGCGGAACACCGGGCGGCACCCCCACCGGCACGGCCGACACCGCACCCCCGGCAGCCCCTTCGGGCACGCCCTCGCCCTGAGCGGGCCGACCGCGTGGGGGGGGGCTACTCGCCGAGCACCCGCCGCAGGTAGTCGTTGGCGAACAGCCGCCCGGGGTCGACCTTGTCGCGGAGCGCGGTGAAGTCGCCGAAGCGCGGGTAGACCGAGGCGAGGTAGGCCGCGTCCCTGGTGTGCAGCTTGCCCCAGTGCGGGCGCCCCTGGTGGGCCGTCATCAGCTTCTCGACCTCGGTGAAGTAGCCCTGCTCGGCGGTGCCCTGGAAGAGGTGGACGGCTATGTAGACGCTGTCCCGCCCGCTCGCGGTGGAGAGCCAGAGGTCGTCCGCCGGGGCGAGGCGCACCTCCACGGGGAAGCTGATCCGCCAGCGGGAGCGTTCGACCAGGGCCTTCAGCTCGCGCAGCACGGTGGTCGCCGCCGCGCGGGGCACGGCGTACTCCATCTCGATGAAGCGCACCTTGCGCGGGCTGGTGAACACCTTGTACGCGGTGTCGGTGAAGGTCCGTTCGGACAGCGCCCGCCCGGCCAGCTGCGCGATCAGCGGGACGGCCGGCGGGAGGCGCCGGCCCACCCGGCACAGGCCGCCGAAGAGGGTGTTGGCGAGGAAATCGTCGTCCAGCCACGCCTTGAAGTCCGGCAGCGGCGAGGCCGGCCCGGGGCTGCGGTTGTTGCGCTTGGTCGAGCAGCGGTCGGTGTGCGGGAACCAGTAGAACTCGAAGTGCTCGTTGACGGCGGCGAACTCGTCGAAGCCCGCCAGCACCTCGTCGAAGGACATCGGCTTCTCGTGGGCGGTCAGCAGGAAGGCCGGTTCGACCCCGAAGGTGATCGCGCTGACCACGCCGAGCGCGCCGAGGCCCAGCCGGGCGCCCTCGAACAGCTCGGGGTTCTCGGCCGGCGAGCACTGCCGGACGCTGCCGTCGGCGAGCACGATCTCCAGCGCCCTGATCTGCGCCGACAGCGAGCCGGAGTCCCGGCCGGTGCCGTGGGTGCCGGTACCGGTGGCCCCGGCGACGGTCTGGACCTCGATGTCGCCCATGTTGGTGAGCGAGAGGCCCGCCGCGGCCAGCAGCCGGTTGAGCCGGGAGAGCGGCAGCCCGGAGCCCACCGTGACCGTCCCGGCCTCGCGGTCCAGCTCGCGGACGGCGGTCAGGGCGTGCGGCCGGACGAGGACGCCGTCCCCGGCGGAGGCGATCGCGGTGAAGGAGTGGCCCGAGCCGACGGCCTTGACGGTGCGCCCCTCCTCGGCGGCCCGGCGGACCACCTCGCCCAGCTCGGCGGCGGAGGCCGGCGTCACCACCCGGCTGGGCCGGGCGCTCTGGTTGCCGGCCCAGTTGGTCCAGCCGGCGGGGGTGGCCTGGGGCATGCGGGTGCCTCCTGCTCCGGGGCGCGGGACAGCTCCGGCCCCGCGTGTCCTACCAGTGAGTAGGGGGGAGCGTAGCCACTCCACCGGCGCAGGTCTATGCCTCCGGCCCGCCGGTTGCGGAGCCGGCCGCCGCCTCCGCGGCCGTCGCGGCCGCCCCGTCGGCCGTCGCGACGGCGACCAGGCCGGCCCGCAGCCGGGCCAGGCCCGCCAGCGCGGTCAGCGCGCCGAACAGCGCGGCGGCCAGCGGCACCCAGTACCCGGCGGCGGCGCCCGAGCCGTCCACCACCCAGCCCGCCACCGAGGAGCCGAGCGCCACACCGAGCGCCAGCCCGGTGGTCGTCCAGGTCATCCCCTCGTTCAGCTGGGCGGCCGGTACCAGCCGCTCCACCAGTGCCATCGCGGTGATCAGGGTCGGCGAGATGGAGAGCCCGGCGACGAACAGCGCCGCCCCGAGCGCCACCAGCCCGGCGGTACCGTCCACCAGCGCGGCGACCACCACCAGCGGCACCATGCTCGCCGCCATCACCGCGTTCCCGCCCAGGAACCGGCCGGCCATCGAGCCCTTCAGCCTGAGCGTCCCGAACACCACCCCGGCCAGGCAGGACCCGAGCGCGTACACCGCCAGCACCAGACTGGCCAGCGCGGTGTGCCCCTGCTCCTGCGCGAAGGCCACCGTGACCACCTCGACCGAGCCGAAGATCGCCCCGGTGGCCACGAAGGTCAGCACCAGCACCTGGAGCCCGGAGGAGTGGATCGCCGACCGCCCGGCCCGGTGCGCACCCGGGTGGATCGGCGGCTCGGTACGCCGCTGCGCGGTGAAGAGCAGGATGCCGACGGTCAGGAAGATCCCCGAGCACAGCACGCCGGCCTCGGGGAAGACCGAGGTGGCCAGCCCGATCGACAGGATCGGGCCGACGATGAAGCAGATCTCGTCCACCACCGCCTCGAACGAGTACGCGGTGTGCAGCCTGGGCGGCTCGGAGCTGTAGAGGTGGGCCCAGCGGGCCCGGACCATCGATCCGGTGCTCGGCATCATGCCCACCCCGGCCGCGCAGACGAACAGCGTCCAGTCCGGCGCCCCGTAGTGCGCGCAGAGCAGCAGGGCGGCGGCCGCGAGCACGGTCAGGCCGGTGGCGGGCAGCGCCACCCGGCGCTGTCCGTACCGGTCCACCAGCCGGGAGACCTGCGGCCCGAGGGCCGCCACCGAGAGTGCCACCACCGCCGAGACCGCGCCCGCGATGCCGTACGAGCCGCGCAGCTGCGCCAGCATGGTCACGATGCCGATGCCGGTCATCGAGATCGGCAGCCGGGCGATCAGGCCGGCGGAGGAGAAGGCCAGGGTGCCGGGGGCGGCGAATATCTGGCGGTAGCTGGACAGCACACGGGCTCCGCGAAGTGGGTGAGCGGTGGGGGAGGGGTAAGGAACAAGCCTCCTCAACACAGCTTACGAACTCTGGCAATCGATATCCGCCCGCCGGTCGCCCGTGCCCGCCCGCCGCTGCCGCCCGCTCCCGCCCGCCGCTGCCGCCCGCGCCGCTGTCCGGCCCTCCGCCGGACGCCGCGCCGCTAGTGGCAGGATCGGTGCCATGCCCGAGACCCTCACCTCCACCGACCCCGCGCCGTACGACGCGCTGCTGCTGCTCTCGTTCGGGGGCCCCGAAGCCCCCGAGGACGTGGTGCCGTTCCTGGAGAACGTCACCCGTGGCCGGGGCATCCCCAAGGAACGGCTGGCCGAGGTCGGCAAGCACTACTTCCTGTTCGGCGGCGTCAGCCCGATCAACGAGCAGAACCGCGAGCTGCTGGCCGCGCTCCGCAAGGACTTCGCCGGGCACGGCCTCGACCTGCCGGTCTACTGGGGCAACCGGAACTGGGCCCCCTACCTGGTGGACGCGCTGCGCGAGATCGCCCGGGACGGCCACCGGCGGGTGCTCGTCCTGGCCACCAGCGCCTACGCGGGGTACTCCGGCTGCCGCCAGTACCGGGAGAACCTCGCCGAGGCGCTGGAGCAGCTGCGCGGCGAGGGCCTGCCGGAGCTGCGGGTGGACAAGCTGCGGCACTTCTACAACCACCCGGGCTTCGTCGGGCCGATGGCCGACGCGACCCTGGCCGCGCTGGCCGAGCTGCCCGCCGAGGTCCGCGACGGCGCCCGGCTGGCCTTCACCACCCACTCGATCCCGCTCTCGATGGCCGAGACCTCCGGCGCGCCCGACGACCCGGCCCGGGGCACCCCCGGCGGCGCGTACGTGGCGCAGCACCTGGAGGTGGCCCGGCTGGTCGCCGAGGCGGTGGCGGCGGCCACCGGCGTCGCGGACCGTCCGTGGGAGCTGGTCTTCCAGAGCCGCAGCGGTGCGCCGCACATCCCGTGGCTGGAGCCGGACATCTGCGACCACCTGGCGGCCCTGCACACGGCCGGTGCCCCGGCGGCGGTGATGGTCCCGATCGGGTTCGTCTCCGACCACATGGAGGTCAAGTACGACCTCGACACCGAGGCCCGTGCCAAGGCGGCCGAGCTCGGCCTGCCGGTCACCCGGGCCGCCACCGTGGGGGCCGACCCGCGCTTCACCGCCGCCGTCCGGGAGCTGGTGCTGGAGCGCGCGGCGGTCGAGCGGGGCGTACGGGTCGAGCGGTGCGCCCTGGGCACGCTGGGCGCGAGCCACGACGTGTGCGCCGTCGCCTGCTGCCCCAACCCCCGCGCGCCCAAGCCCGCCGCAGCCCAGCTCTGAACCACCCCCTTCAGGAGGTAAACCCGTGCCCCACCCCGATCTGCTGGCGGAACTGCTGGACGTCGCCCTGGACGCCGCGACCCGCGCGGGCGCGCTGCTGCGCGACGGCCGGCCCGCCGACCTGGGCGTCGCCGCGACCAAGAGCAGCCCCGTCGACGTGGTCACCGAGATGGACCTCGCCTCCGAGAAGCTCGTCCTGGAGCTGATCGGCACCCGCCGCCCCGAGGACGGCTACCTCGGTGAGGAGGGCGCCGACCACGCCGGCACCAGCGGCGTCCGCTGGGTGGTCGACCCGCTCGACGGCACCGTCAACTACCTGTACGGGCTGCCCTCCTGGGGCGTCAGCGTGGCGGCCGAGCTGGACGGCCGGGCGGTGGTCGGCGTGGTCGCCGTCCCGGCCCGGGGCGAGCTGTTCCAGGCCGTCCTCGGCGGCGGCGCCTTCCTGAACGGGCAGCCGCTCTCCTGCCGCCCGGCACCGCCGTGGGGGCAGGCCCTGGTCGGTACCGGTTTCAACTACGTCCAGCACGCCCGGGTCCACCAGGCCGAGGTGCTGCACGCCCTGATGCCGGAGGTCCGCGACATCCGCCGGGGCGGCGCGGCGGCCGTCGACCTCTGCGACGTCGCGGCCGGCCGCCTGGACGCCTTCTACGAGCGCGGGCTCCAGCCCTGGGACATGGCCGCCGGGGTCCTGATCGCCCGCGAGGCGGGTGCCCTTTCGGGTGGCCGCCCCGGCGAGGAGCCGCACGGCGGCCTCGCGGTGACCGCCCCGCCCGGCGTGTTCGAGCCCCTCCAGGCCCGGCTCGACGAACTCGGCGCCTGGCACGACTGAGCGCCGGGGAGCCGGAGAGCCCGGAGCCCAGGGCCGCCCCTGCGCCGGACAGCGAAGAGCCCTGGCCCACGGAAACGTGGCGCCAGGGCTTGGGCTCAGCTACCCCTTACGGCTCTCGGGGTACGTGACGGAGTACGGGGTGCGGTGGTGCGCGGTGGTCGGGAAACCGGTCAGGCTGCGGCGCGGTGCATCTCCCGCACCGGGTCGACGCCGTGCTCGGCGGCGAGTCGGCGCAGGTCGTCCAGTTCGGACTGCTCGACCTCGGCGAGGAAATCGTCACCGGACTCAAGTGCGCGGTGGAGATCCTGCTCGGCGTTCTTTATGCGCTGCAGGATTCCGTCGGTGAAGGCGTCCATACTGCCCCCTTGCTGTGTCGGACGGGCACGGTCGGCGTTCCCCGGAGCTGAGGTGCCGGCCAACGGAAGCGTCCCGGTGGATGCTGCTCCCCGGAGGAACGCGGAGCCGACCGAAGGGTCGCTCCCGGTGACACGTGAACCCCTGAACCGGTGCGGATGAACGCACGGAGGGTGGTTGCGACCGGCGCTCGGCCCGATCGCGTGGTGTGAAGCTGTCCTCCCCACCTCGGGAGAAGGGAAACCTAAGACGCCGAGAAAGTTGCCTGCGTCACAGTCCAAACGGTGGTCGGCGCTACCGCTTAGCGGCTCGGCCGCCGGGCCCGCCGTTCCGGGCGGACCTCCCGGGGAGGCCCGCTCAAGCGTCCACCGCCACCGCTTACCGCTGCTTTACCCGGAGACCAGGCAGGATAGAACCACCGTCGGACCCGTGTGCCGGGAGAACCCGGCGGCGATCAAGGTCCGTACGCCGGTGACCCGCACGGGCGGGGCACGGTGGGGCCGCTCCTCGGAGAAGGGACAACCACCGTGCGGGTACTCGTCGTGGAGGACGAGCAGTTGCTCGCCGAGGCCGTCGCGACAGGTTTGCGCCGCGAGGCGATGGCCGTCGACGTGGTCTACGACGGCGAGGCCGCGCTCCAGCGGATCTCGGTCAACGACTACGACGTGGTGGTGCTGGACCGCGACCTCCCGCTGGTGCACGGCGACGACGTCTGCCGCAGCGTGGTCGAGCAGGGTCTCGCCACCCGGGTGATCATGCTGACCGCCTCGGGCGACATCAGCGACCGGGTCGAGGGCCTGGAGATCGGCGCCGACGACTACCTCCCCAAGCCGTTCGCTTTCAGCGAACTCGTCGCCCGGGTACGGGCCCTCGGCCGCCGCGCGACGGTCCCGCTGCCGCCCGTGCTGGAGCGGGCCGGGATCTCCCTCGACCCCGGGCGCCGCGAGGTGCTCCGGGACGACAAGCCCGTCCAGCTCGCCCCCAAGGAGTTCGCCGTCCTGGAGGTCCTGATGCGGGCCGGCGGCGCGGTCGTCTCGGCCGAGCAACTGCTGGAGAAGGCCTGGGACGAGCACACCGACCCGTTCACCAACGTCGTCCGGGTCACCGTGATGACGCTGCGGCGCAAGCTCGGCGACCCCGCCGTGATCGTCACCGTCCCGGGCTCCGGCTACCGCATCTGACCGGCCCCCGGCGCACCCCCTGAACCCCCGGCCCCGTACCCCCGGCCGGCACCGGCATCCGAGAGGAAAGTCATGACCACCCCGCCCCCCGCCGGCGGGGCCTCCGGCGCGCCCGCCGGCGGCCCGCTGCCGCCTCGCCCGGCGCAGTCCCCGTCCGGCTCCCCGTCCGTCCCGGTGGTCCAGCCCGCCTCCAAGCGCGACTCCCCGGTCTACACCCCCGGCGACGGCCTGCTCGGCTGGCTCCAGCTGCGCCCGACCATCCGGATCAGGCTGACCCTGCTGTACGGCGGGATGTTCCTGATGGCCGGGGTCGTGCTGCTGCTGCTGATGTACTGGTTCGTCAAGCAGTCGTTCCAGGACGTCACCAACGCGGGCCCCGGCTTCACCATCGGCCCCGGCGTCAAGATGGTCGGCCCCGACGGCACCGAGATCAGCCCCGCCAAGTTCAGCCAGCTGCTCAGCAACGCCCAGGCCAGCCAGGCCCACCTGGCCCTGGCGACGCTGCTCCGCAAGGCGCTGGCCGCCCTGGTCTGCCTCGCCGTGATCGCCTTCGCCGCCGGCTACGCGATGGCCGGCCGGGTGCTCCGCCCGCTCAACCGGATCACCCGCACCGCCCGCGAGGTGGCCAGCTCCGACCTGCACCGCCGGATCGAGCTGGAGGGCCCGGACGACGAGCTCAAGGAGCTCGCCGACACCTTCGACGACATGCTCGACCGGCTGGACCGCTCCTTCGACTCCCAGCGCCGCTTCGTCGCGAACGCCTCGCACGAGCTGCGCACCCCGCTGGCGATCAACCGGACCCTGCTGGAGGTCCAGCTCTCCGACCCCGCCGCCTCGGCCGACCTCCAGCAGCTCGGCAAGACCCTGCTGGCCACCAACGAACGCAGCGAGCAGCTGGTCGAGGGCCTGCTGCTGCTGGCCCGCAGCGACAACGAGCTCACCGACCGCCGCCCGGTCGAGCTCTCCGAGGTCGCCGTCCGGGCGCTGGAGCAGATCCGCCCGGAGGCGGCGGGGCGCGAGGTCGTGCTGCGCCCCGCCCTGGAGCCCGTCACGGTCGCCGGGAACGGCGTGCTGCTGGAGCGGATCGCGCTCAACCTGCTGCAGAACGCCGTCCGCTACAACCTCGCCGACGGCTGGGTGGAGATCACGACCGCACCCGTGCCGGGCGGGGGCGGCGAGCTGGTGGTCAGCAACACCGGGCCGGTGGTTCCGGGCTATGAGCTGGAGCACATCTTCGAGCCGTTCCGCCGGGTGAAGGGTGCCGACCGCACCCGCAGCGACAAGGGCGTCGGTCTCGGGCTCTCCATCGTCCGCTCGGTGGTGCGGGCCCACGGCGGCGCCATCGAGGCCACTCCGCGTACCGGAGGCGGCCTGACGATCCGGGTCCGCATCCCTGGAGCCTGACACCGGCGCCGGGGCGGTGAGCGGCCGCCTGCGCCCTTCCCGGCCCACCCCGCCGCCGGGCCCTCCGGATGCGGAGGATCCGCCCCTTCCCCGTGCCGCCCCTGCCAAGCCTGTCAAGACGACATAAGCGCTGGCAGGGGCGGCTTGTCATTTCCCGCCAGAACAACTTACGGTTACGTAACCTACGCAGCCGTAAGTGAGTCGCATCCGCCCGGCTCCGCCCGGCCTTCTGTGCGTCCCACCCGTCTCTGCCCGCCTCAGGAGCACCAGCCGTGACCATCGCACCCGTGCAGCGCACCTCCTCCACCGCCTGGACCGACGCCCACCTGATCCTCCAGCTCGAAGAGGTGGTCGAAACCGAGCTCAACCGCCACCTGAAGGTCGCCAAGGAGTGGATGCCGCACGAGTACGTGCCGTGGAGCCAGGGGCGGGACTTCGACGGCGTGCTCGGTGGCGAGGCCTGGGCGCTGGAGCAGTCCAAGGTCACCCCGCTCGGCCGGATCGCCCTGGTGGTGAACCTGCTGACCGAGGACAACCTCCCCAGCTACCACCACGAGATCGCGACCATGTTCGGCCGCGAGGGCGCCTGGGGCACCTGGGTGCACCGCTGGACGGCCGAGGAGGGCCGGCACGGCATAGCGCTCCGCGACTACCTGCTGGCCACCCGTGCGGTGGACCCGGTGGAGCTGGAGCGGGCGCGCATGATCCACATGTCGGAGGGCTTCGAGTCCGACAACGCGCACAGCATGCTGCACTCGGTCGCGTACGTCGCCTTCCAGGAGCTCGCCACCCGGATCTCGCACCGCAACACCGGCCACTACGCGGGCGACCCGCTCTGCGAGCAGCTGCTCGCGAAGATCGCCAACGACGAGAACCTGCACATGGTCTTCTACCGGAACCTGCTGAAGGCCGCCCTGGACTTCGCACCGGACCAGACCATGCGCGCCATCGCCGACGTGGTGACCGACTTCCGGATGCCCGGACACGGGATGCCCGGATTCGAACGCTCCGCCGCCCAGCTCGCCATCGGCGGGGTCTACAACCTCCGCATCCACCACGACGACGTGCTCCAGCCGGTGCTGCGCCACCTCAAGGTGATGGAGGTCCGCGGCCTCGGCCCGGAGGGCCAGCTGGCCCAGAACGAGCTCGGACTGTTCCTTGAGGGCCTCGACGCCCAGGCCACCAAGTTCGACGAGCGGCAGGCCGCGCTGCTCGCCCGGCGGGCCGCCAACGCCGCCAGGAAGTAGACCGGGGCCTCGATTCGGGCGAGGGATTTTCAGGATTTCGCCCGAAAAATCCTCGATGTGACCAAGGTCACATCCTGTCGCGCGACACGTTCGGATGATCTCGCAGGGTGATCACCCGTTCGAGGGGTCATGTCGCCGAACGTGACCGGACGGCGGCGCCGGGCGGTCGGCGACAAGTCGTCAGCCTCCTTGCTGCGCCCGGCTCTTCCCGTTCAGGCCATGGCCTCCCGATCACTGCGGGTAGCAGTCCGGCCGTCCCCGGGGACCGCTCCGCGGAACCCCGTTCCGGGCCCTCCGAGAGCCGTTCGATCACCCCGACGGGTCCGCCGCCGGGTGTCGATTGAGTAACAGGGCTTGAAGTAAGGCAAAATCTCCGCCTCGGGACGGGCACAAGACCGGCCCCCCATGCGTTACGTGCGCTGGAGATACCCGCACACACCCAAAGGGGGAGAGCGAAAAATGGCAACGGACTACGACACCCCACGCAAGACCGATGACGACCTCAACGAGGACAGCATCGAGGAGCTGAAGGCCAGGCGTAACGAGAAGTCCGGCAGCTCGGTCGACGTCGACGACTTCGACTCGGCCGAGGGGCTGGAGCTTCCGGGCGCCGACCTCTCGAACGAGGAGCTTTCGGTCCGGGTCCTGCCCCGCCAGGCGGACGAGTTCACCTGCATGAGCTGCTTCCTGGTGCACCACCGCAGCCAGCTGGCCCGCGAGAAGAACGGCCAGCCGATCTGCCGGGACTGTGACTGAGCAGTCGGCCGCACCGACCCGGCCCCGACGGTCACCCGTCGGCCCGGTACAGCGCCCCGACCGGTCCTGAACAGAGGGACCGGAGGCTGAACCGGCGGTCGCCGCCGCGACCGCACCCGCAGGAGAGTCCTGCACAGGGAAGACAGCACGGCCGGAGTACTGGGACGGTCCCGCAACAGCGGAGCCGTCCCTCCTCCGTTTCCGGGCACCGCCGCGGTCCGTCCGGGCACCGTCGGACCGGTTCGGGACCGTCGGGAGGTTCGGGGGCGCTTCGCACCCGGCCCCCGCAGCCCCGCGCGGGAAAGGGCCGCCGACCGGACGCCGGCTAGCGCCCCGCGCCCTGCCGGGCCTCCGCCAGCGCCTCCGCGAGCCGCTGCGGCGAGCGGGTCGACAGGTACAGGTAGGGGGTCGGGTCCTGCGGGTCGGAGACCTCGACCCGCAGCGCGGTCGGGACGTAGCTGCGCAGCAGCATGAAGGCCCGGGGGTCGGCCTTCACACCGCGCCAGGCGACGGCCTCGGAGGGGGTCAGCGGCTGGGCCGCACCCAGGGCGCTGACCGGGATCCGCGCCTGCCCGGCGACCAGCGAGCCCTGCACCACGCGGATCCGCGCGGAACCGTAGTTGCTCAGGGCGGCGGCGCCGGCCACGACCCCGACCACCAGGCCGATCAGGGCGGCGACCGCGTCGAAACGCAGCAGGATCAGTGCGAGCGACAGCCCGCAGGCGACCGCGAGCAGCCACCACGAGCGGGGGACGGTAAGGCGTTCGTCGTACATGTCCCCATTCTGGGTGCTGGCGGCCGCGCCCCGGCCGCCGCCCCCGCCGCCGAGCCGCCGCAGCCTTGGCTACTCGGCGGTAGGGTCGCGCCTGTGAACAGATCCGACCCCACTCCACCTGCGGCTCAGGGCCCGGACCGGCCCGCCGCCGTCCGTGCTGTCGCCCTCGCGCCGACCACGCCCCCGGCGGACGCCGTCCTGCCGCCCCGGGCTCCCGAGGCGCCGGCACCCGGAGCGCTGCTCGGCTCGCACTACGACCACTGTTTCGGCTGCGGGCCCCAGCATCCGCAGGGCCTGCGACTGACCGTGGTGGCCGGCGAAGGGCTGGACGTGACGGCCGAGTTCACCGTCCGACCGGGCCACCAGGGCGGCCCCGGACTGGCACACGGCGGCCTGCTGGTGACGGCGATGGACGAGACGCTCGGCAGCCTCAACTGGCTGCTGCACTCCGCCGCGGTGACCGGGCGGCTGGAGACCGACTTCGTCCGGCCGGTCCCGGTGGACTCCGTCCTCCACATCCACGCCTGGATCACCGGCGTGCACGGACGCAAGATCTACAGCGCGGCCGAGGGACGGATCGGCGGCCCCGACGGACCGGTGGCGATCCGGGCTCAGGGCCTCTTCGTCCAGGTGAAGCTGGAACACTTCACCACGCACGGTCGTCCGGAGGACATCAAGAAGGCTCTGGACGACCCGGACCAGTTCAAGCGCGCCCGAGCCTTCGAGGTGAACCCGTGAGCACCACCGCCCGTCCGCCGGTAGACATCCTGATCCGGCGGATCGACCCCGAAATCCCCCTCCCCGCGTACGAACACCCCGGTGACGCCGGCGCGGACCTGCGCACCACGATCGACGCCGAGCTGGCACCGGGCGAGCGCGCCCTGCTCCCGACCGGCATCGGAATCGCCCTGCCGGACGGGTACGCGGCCTTCGTGCACCCGCGTTCGGGACTCGCAGCTCGTTGCGGAGTTGCCCTCGTGAACGCCCCAGGGACGGTCGATGCCGGGTACCGTGGTGAGATCAAGGTGATCGTCGTCAATCTGGACCCGCGCGAGGGGGTCAGCTTCCGCCGAGGTGACCGCATCGCCCAGCTGGTGATCCAGCAGGTCGAGAAGGCGCGCTTCCATGAGGTGGCCGAGCTGCCCGGGTCGGCACGTGCCGAAGGTGGGTTCGGGTCGACCGGCGGTCATGCCGCGGTCTAGCATGCCCGCGACCTCGGCCCGCGACCTCGCAGTGGCCGAGCAGGTATTCGCTTCGGTCTTCGACCGGGAAGGACAGTGACCGTGTTCCGTCGTCGCCAGAAGAGCGAGGACGCTGTCGAGCAGCTCGCCGACGACGCCATCAGCGCCGACGAGACGCCCGATGACGTCGAAGGTTCCGCCGACTCCGAGAGCGAGAACCAGACAGACCTGGACCCGGCGGACCGGGTCGGCCTGCCGCCGGCTCCGCGCCCGGAGGGTCCCTGGGACATGTCCGAGCTGGAGAAGCCGGAGGAGGGCCGAGTCGACCTCGGCGGTCTCCTCGTCCCCGGTGTCGAGGGCATGGAGCTCCGGGTGGAGGTGGCCGGCGACGCGATCGTGGCCGCCACCCTCGTCCTCGGTAACAGCGCGATCCAGCTGCAGGCTTTCGCCGCCCCCAAGTCCGAGGGCATCTGGGGCGAGGTCCGCGAGGAGATCGCCACCGGCATCACCCAGCAGGGTGGGCTGGTCGAAGAGGAGGAGGGCCCGCTGGGCTGGCACCTCCGGGCTCAGGTTCCGGTGCAGCTGCCGGACGGGACGCAGGGCGTCCAGCTCGTCCGCTTCGTGGGCTGTGACGGGCCGCGCTGGTTCCTGCGCGGAGTGATCTCCGGCCAGGCCGCCGTGCAGCCCGAGATGGCCGGCATCCTGGAGCAGGTCTTCCAGCAGACCGTCGTGGTCCGTGGTGAGACGCCGATGGCCCCCCGCGACCCGATCGTGCTCAAGCTCCCCGAGGACGCGCAGATGGTCGCCGACGGTGGCGTGACGGAGACCGAGGGCTCCCGCTTCGGCGGCGCCGCCCTCGACCCCTTCGCCCGCGGCCCGGAGATCACCGAGGTCCACTGACCGAAGCGCGGGCTCCTCGCCCGTTCAACGCCGATCGCCCCTGCCCGGATCCTCCGGCAGGGGCGATTTGCTTGTGGGACACCGAGCCACGTACAGTTCCGGAGTCGCACCGAGAGGGGCGAAGAAAAGCGGGTCTGGTGAGTGAAACTCCGGAAAACGGAGCGGAAAACATCTGATAAGCTTTAAACACGAAAGAACGAAGCGCCCGGAGAGCTTGCGAGAGCGGCTTGAAGGAAGCGTCCGTTCCTTGAGAACTCAACAGCGTGCCAAAAGTCAACGCC
>NZ_BAAANT010000055.1:0-31834 GCF_039529945.1 Kitasatospora kazusensis
GGGGGCGGAAGGCCCTAGCGGGCCTTAGAGGGGGCCTGGCGGCCCCCTCGCCGCTGACGCGGCGTCAGCCGGGGGTGACGGCTGCGCCGTCACCGTGCGTGGTGTGGCCTCGGCTGCGCCTCGGCGGGCGGTGCGGGGCTGGGGGAATTCGCCGATGGCGAATTCGTGGGCGCGGCACGCGCCGTCTCGGCGGGCGTCGGGCGTCGCTGCGCTCCGCCAATCTGTGGCATTGCCCCGGGCCTACGGCCCGTCAATCGGTCGACTTTCCCGCCCTGTTCGGCCGGTGTTTTCACGGCCCTACGGGCCTGTTTTGCTGACAGCGATTCCCGGGCTGCGCCCGGGGGTGGGCGTTGACGATGTGACGCGGAATTCGGGTAGTGGCCCATCCCTCCGGACGGGCGGGGTGCCGGCCCGGGCCTGCGGCCCTGGGCGTTGACGATGTGTCGCGGACTTCCGGTATCAGTCACAACCTCACCCCCGGGCCCCTCCCTCGGTCCCGGCCGGTGGCCGGTACGCCGCCTGATTGCTGGCCTGACGGCCCAACCGCCACCCTGTGGGGCGGGCCTGCGGCCCTCGGGGAGCATCCCGGCCCCGCCGGTCCGGACCGACGCCTCCCGGCCCCCGTGGCGGGCCCTCACAGGCACCCCGCGCGGCGGTCCCTGACGGAACCTCAACCGCACAATCCGAACTCGCACCCGAAGCACTTCCGGCGGCGTTTCCCCGGCTTCCGTACAGCTCTATCTTACCGGTCCCAAGACGGGCGCGAGACGCGAACAGACAACATCGCGGAAACCGTCTATCCCGACTCTATCCGGCGACACTCCAGGCGAGAATCCGAATTCCCTTCCGCTCCCTTTCAGGCGGCAATCAGAAATCCCCGCAAGGCGCAGCGTCAAGAAATCGAATTCAGGCACGCCGGAAAGGGGCCTACGGCCCCCGCCACCGACACCACGGCCGCCGCTCCGAGCTGCCCAGGAAATCCCACTCGGCGTCAACCGAGCAATTCCCCGAGCAGCGACACCAAACCGAACACCGGACCAGGACGGCGGCCAGGACGGGCCCCGAGGCGGCCGAGCAACCCAGGGGCCGGGACGGCCAGGACGGCGGGCTGGACCGGCGGCCGGACGCCACCAGGGCGGGCGCGCGCGGGGCGGGCAAGACGGCCGACCAGCAACGGCGGCCAAGCCCAGCAGCAGAGCACGGCACCGGGCAGCGCGGGCGGGCGGCGGACCGCCGAGGCCGGCCAACCGGCGCAGCCCAGTGCAACACGAAGTGCAACACACCCACCCGCCCCCGCCCCCAGCCACATAACACCTGGTCAGACCCGCAACACAGCCCCGTGTTGCACCCCCGCGCAACACCGCGTTGCACCCCCACCACCAGCCACCCCGCCACCGAGCACCACCACCAGGACCAGACCGCCGACAAGGCCGGCCTTGACGGGGGTTCAGCGTGGAAGCCAAGATCACCACGCCACTGTTACCCCTAGTAAGGGAGAAGCACCCATGAGCGACGAGATGTACTACTTTCTGAGCCAGAACGCGGCAGGGGCCGCGACCGCCGAGAACGACATCAGGCAGAACCTGGGCGACACGGCGGGCCTGTGGACGATCAAGCTGGACGCCCTGCCCGTCGGCTACGGCGAATCGTTCGAGCCGTCCGAAGGCATGCTCCCTCCGAACCTGGAGGAGTTTCTCCAGAACAGCGACGACACGGGCTCGACCTACTGGGCGGTCAAGGTCATCCTGCCCGCCGGTACCAAGCCGTTCAACCCGGCCTACCTCATGCTCACGCGGAACGGCGCGACTTTGCAGCTCTCACCGCAGTTCCAGACGCTCAGCCTCCGCTACATCGGCGTCCTCACGGCGTCCGACGGAGCGTGACGGCAGCGGACGGACAGGGTCGGAGCCGGCACCAGACGCACCGCCTCCGGCCCCGGCTCCTCCCCCCACCACCAGGAACAGCCCGGCATCGAGGGGCCCAGACAAGTTCGAGAAGAACCACCACGGTCATGACCTCCCCACTGCGCCGCTGCGGACCGGCCTGCACCCCCGGGACGGGCGGGCGGGGCGGGCGGGGCGGGCGGGGCGGGGCGGGGCGGGGCGGGGCGGGCGGGGCGTCGCAGCGGACCGGCAAGCAGGCAGACGGGGCGCGGCCCGGCCGGAGCGAGCACAGCAGGCCCCGGACGGCGGCAGCCCGGCCCGCGCAGGCCCCGGACGGACAACGACCCCGGCCTGGACAGCGGCGGCGGCGGGCACCCGGCACCCCGGGACGGCGGCACAGCACCACCCGGAGCGCGACGGTGGGCCTAGACGGCGGCACAGCACCAGCCAGCGCGCAGCAGGCCGCAACGACCCGGACGGCGGGCCCGGGACGGCGGCGGCCGAGCAGGGGCGCAGCAGGCCCGGGACGGCGGCGCAGCGAGGCGGGCACGGCCACCAGGGACGGCGGTCCCGGCCTGGACGAAACCGAACACCAACCCCCGCCACCACCCCGCCAACCGCAATTGAGACCACAATTCAGACCACCACTAGCAACCAATCCGCCAAAACAATCGGGCGGAATACCCGACGGAATTAACCCCCGAAAACAACCCACAACACCAGACCGACCCCCCAAGCAGGCCGGCCCGGCCCCCGACCCCACCCACCACCACACACAGTCACCAAACCAGCCACCCGACACCCCCCACCCGACACCCCCAACAGGCACAACCAAAGGTCCAGACAACCCAGCAAGAGAAGCCATCCCACGCCCACACCCGCCAACAGGTCACACACGCCGACCCCTCGCCGGATAGAGCTTGGCGTGCAGCACTCGGTCCTCCCACCACTGGTCGGCGGGGGCAGAGACGCGGGCGGCCAGCAGCTCCCGCCGGGTCGGAGCGGGCAGCACCAGCAGGCCCAGCTCCTTCTCCTCCCGGTCACTGACGCACCGCGGACACTCCAACCGGTCAGGGCCGGCCTTCTCCTTCAGCTCCAGCCGCGAGCCTGCCTTCCCGCCGATCGAGCCTCGACACGTCCAGCACGGGCGCAGCTGCGCGTTGGCCGCGCGGGCCGTCTCCAGGCGGGCCTGGGCCTCGGCCTTCCGCTTCTCCTCGCGCCGCTGGTGCTCCTTCTGGTGGCAGTCCCAGCAGCGGCCGTCCGGTCGGCGGGTCCACTGCTCTTTGCCGTCCGGGCCGTACTCCCAGGTGCTCTCCTCCTTCGGCACGTTCCCGCAGTCGGCGCAGGCCAGGGTGCGCATCCACTCGCGGTGGTCCTGGCGGGCCTTCTTCTCCCGGGCGGCCTGGCGCTCGTCGTACGCCTGGCGGGTGTCCGGGCTCTCCAGTGCGTCGAGCAGGGAGTGCCGGCCGGGGCGGCCGTAGCGCCACCACACCGGCCCGAGGGGGCCGTGCTCGGCCAGCAGCTCCAGAGTGGTGGCGATGACCGGCACCGCGTCGTCGTACTCGCGCCAGCCGTCACCGTCGTTGTCGTGCCGCGTGATGGTCCACCAGGAGCCGCCCCAGGCGTCGCCCGCCAGGTCCGCCACCGCGTCCTGACGGTTGGCCAGCGCCACCGGCCCGGCACCGGTGACAACCAGGGCGACCGGCGGGTACCCGGCCCGGGAGTGGGGACCGGGCCAGGTCCGGCGCCACCAGTGCACTGTCCGGTCGGCCGGCTCCCGGTCGGCGAGGGCCGGGTCACTGTCGCGGACCTTGGTACGGAACAGTTCGCGGTAGGCGGTGAACTTCGCCGCCACCCGCTCCGGCGACATCGTGGAGCGGTCGACCTCCACCATCAGCACCGGCACCCCGATCTCCGGGGCCTGCCACACTCCGTCCGGGCGCACCTTCCGGCGGCCGCCCGGCAGCAGGAACTCGGCCTCGGTCGACCAGGACCGCACCGTGCCGACCCCGCCCGCAGCCCCGGACGGGGTCCTCAGGGCCTGGGCCGAACCCTGAACGCGATGCTGCTGCAGGTGGTCCACTCAAGACGGAGCGCTTGTTCCGCGCTGCGGAGGGCGAGCGCCTGGTCGCGCTGGTCAGCACGCTTGCCGGGTTGTGGAAGCAGGTGTGCTTCGCTCGTCTTGCGGCGGCGGAGCCACTGAGTAGGGGCCGTGGGGTCAGCTCTCCACGCGGGCTGCCAGTGGCTATCCGCCCTCAAAGCTGCACTCGGACGGGCCGCTGGCGATGGCAGTCACTGATGCAGCGATGCTGGTTCGCACACCGCCCGGTCTCAGGGTTCTTCGAAGGTGATCGGGGGCCGGCGGAGAGGGCAACCCGAGCCTGGCCTACGACACAATGACGCTGCGGCCATCGACGGTGAGGCCACCGCTGACGTTCACCTGTTCCCCCTGAGATTTCTTGATATTGTCTACTCGGAGACCGTAACCATTCACGACCAATCCCTCTCCGGCCACCACGTGGGACTGGATCTGCAAGAATCCGGCGTCCAGATTGAGCATCGGAACCCCGCCCGGGCTCGAGATCTGGCCGACGCGCAGGTCGGTTTTGATGTTCACCGCTTCTCCTGTTCCCTGGATCTCGTTGGTTCGGAGTTTTTCGACCGTCACCGCGTCCGCTTGATTTGTCCAGATCTTGTCCACTCGGAGACCGTAATCTCCCACGATCAATCCATTGTCGGCCTTCACGATGGATTGGATCTGCACGAGTCCGAGGCTCAAATTGAGCATCGGAACCCCGCCCGGGCTCAGGATCTGACCGGCGCGTAGGTCCCCGGTGACGGTGAGGTTGCCGACGACGAGGTCGGGTTTGAGGACAGTGACCTGGGCGGAGAGGATGCGGATGACGGGGTTGGTGGGGTCGCCGGTGGTGGCGCGGAGGTAGAAGGTGGTGTCGGATTTGATGCCTTCGATGTCGAGGCTGGTGCGGTTGGTGACGTCGCGGTCGCAGCCGGGGTAGAGGAGTTCGTAGGTGGCGTTGGCGGAGCGTTCCCAGGTGAGTTTGACGTCGCCGCCGTTGTCAATGATGGAGGGTTCGCACAGGAAGTTGCGCAGGTAGAAGTCGGCCGGGAACTTGCCCACCTGGAAGACGGTCTCCCTTTCCTTGAATGCGGCGTTTCCGGTGCGGGAGCTTTCCGTGACGGTGACCGGGGCGGTGCCGACCTTCCGGTTGATCGGGATGTCGGACAGCTGGATGGTGAACCCGGTGTCAGGGCCGATCGGTGCATGGCTCCCGGTGGGTGCGCATACGAACTCCTTGGCCGCGGAGTCCAGCCGCACGGTCCAGCCGGGGAGGCTGATCCGCGGGCTGATCTTGTTCAGGTCGGTGGCGAGGTCCGGTGACATCGTCCCGGCCGGGACCTCCACCCTGATCCACTCCACATCGGCCGGGACCCGGTCCTGCCGGGAGACGGAGATGACGACCTCCCCGATCTCCTCGGGGACCTGCGGGTTCTCGGGTGATGCCTTCAACGGGCTGGGAGTGGTGATGAGGGCGTACGACAGCAGCGGCTCATCGGCGGCGGTGGTAGCGGGTACCTGGGTTTGGATCACGACGGTCACGTGTTGCTCCTTCGGCTTGTTGGGCCGCGCCGCCCAGGAGTGGGGCGGCGCGGGGCGGCGGTTATGGACTTCAGTGGTCGGTGCGGCTGTGGGCGACGGCGTCGTCGAGGGTGAGGAAGCCGGAGCGGATCTCGGGTTCGGCGAGGGGGAGGTCGTACTGGTCCTGGCTGAGGATCGGCAGCTTCTGCCAGTCGCCGGCGCGGTTCTCGGTCCAGGTCCAGGTGCCGAGGACGCCGGCCGGGGTGGGCATGAGGACGGTCTCCTCACTCTCGCCCTGGTCGCCGCGCAGAGCGGTGGTGGCGGCCAGGAGCGGGCCGGTGCGGAAGTTGACGCTCATCCGGGCGATCGCCTGGTCGGTGAACTCCTGCGGTACGAAGACTCGCTTGGTGGCGAGGATGTCGGTGGTGGCGTGGACGGCCGCGCGCGGGTCCAGGAGGACGGTGGCGACCGCGGTGTTGTGGCTGCCGAAGTCGAGTTCGAGGCTGGGGTTGTCGCCGATCGGGCGCAGGTAGTCGCTGCTGTCGGCGGTCGGGGTGATGACGGTCTCGAAGTGCTCGTAGTCGTCGTCGAGGACGTACCCGACGAGGCCGTCGTCGCTCTGCTGCGCCTCACCGAGGCGGATCGCCCACGGGTAGGTGGGCAGCTCCGAGGTCGAGGTGGTGTCGAACAGGGTCTGCCAGCCGACGTCGGTGCGCAGGGGGCCGCGCAGGTTCATGGTGAGGCGGGTGCGGACCAGGGCGAGGGGGCGTCCGAGGAGGAAGCCGAGTCCGGGGTCGGCCGGGCCGTCCGGGTCGATGGTCTCCAGGGTCTTGTCGAGGGTGGCGCGGAACGCGTCGAAGGTGCCCGGGCCACGGGTCCTGACGGCGTTCAACAGCCGGTGGGCGTGCGGGGCGAGGTCCTCCAGTTGGCGGAAGCTCACGTCGGAGCCGGGCAGGGCGCCCCAGGACACCTCGCGCTGGCCGCCGGCGTTCAGGGTGACGCGCAGTTCGCCGAGCGCGGCCCCGTCGGGCGCATAGACGACGAGGGACTTGTCGAGGCGGTTGTGCAGCAGCCACGCGCAGACGGGGTTGGCCCCGGGGGTCAGGTCGGTGTCGTCGTCGGTTTTGGCGGCGAGGAAGTCGAAGCGAAGCCGGGCCGGCTGCAGCAGACGCGGCCCGAGCTCGACCAGGCGGTCGCTGTCGTAGTCGCTCACGGGGTGGGCCGGGCGCATGGTGTCGGGCATCTGGGGCTGG
Organism: Kitasatospora kazusensis; assembly: GCF_039529945.1. NCBI lineage: Bacteria > Bacillati > Actinomycetota > Actinomycetes > Kitasatosporales > Streptomycetaceae > Kitasatospora > Kitasatospora kazusensis. The sequence goes on from NZ_BAAANT010000055.1 coordinate 6,735, forward strand.
CTGGTGATGAGGTTGACGGAGCGTCCGAAGCGGTCGACGACGGCCAGGTTGAGGAAGGCGAGCTGGCCGGCGCGCAGTTCCTGGAAGGTGGAGGCGGGCCACTCGTCGCCCCATTTGCCGGGAAACTCGCCGGGCTCCGGCGGGGGGTAGTCACCGTTGCCGATGAGGTCGGCAAGCTCGTCGTCGGCGGGCGGTTGGAGGCCGGCGAGGGGCTGGCGTTGGGCGATGGCGGCGCCGAAGCCGTCGAGTGCCTGGGAGAGGTAGTCCGCTTCGCGGGCCTGGGAGCGGACCCGCCGCACGGCGTCGGCGGGCAGCTGGTCGCGTACCCGGGCGTAGCTCTGCAGGGTGCCGTCGACGATGTGGCCGGCGGTGGGGGCGAGCATCTGGCGGCCGTAGACGGTCAGAGACTTGCCGGGCTGCCCGCTTCCGTTCCACCGGTAGCGGGAGCCGTCGACGAAGTCCCAGTGCGCCTCGTCGCCGTCGCGCAGCGGCAGGGGGAAGTACTCGGCCTTCCACAGCAGGAACAGGGGCTGCCAGGGCATGGCCCAGGGTGTGGTGCCGTATTCGGGCAGGGTGCCGGTGACATCGCGGATCGCGCCGGACTTCAGGGCGCGCTCCAGGATGAGGAACTCGCTGAGCAGCGCGGGGAAGCAGGGCGGCTGGTGCCCGGTGAGGTCGATCTGGGCGGCGGTGGCGGCGACGTCGGCGGTGGTGGTGCCGGAGGCGCGGGTGACCAGGCGTTCGGGGGTGCGGCAGGGCAGGGCGGTGTCGCGGGTGAGCGGGGCGTGGAGATTGGCGCCCTGGAGGGTGAGGACCGGGTCGGCGCTGTACTCGAAGTCCTCGGCCGGGACGCGGATCAGGCGGCGGGCGGCACGGGCGCCGTAGTCCGGGTAAAGGGTGTCGATGCGCGCCGCTAGATCGGTTTCGCTCTTGCCCCAGGGCAGTTCGGCGCGCTGCGCGGCCAGCTCGCGGGCGAGGGCGACGACACGTCCGGCGGCTCCGTCCGGGTTGGTGGGGGTGAGTTCGTCGTCGATGCGGCCGGTGAACTCCGAGGGCTTCTTCCTGAGGTGGGTGAGCCACCACAGGTGGTAGAGGTGTTGGCGGGCGGCGTCCAGGTCGGCTTCGGTGGCGTCGTGGGCGGCCTGGCGGCGGTTGAGGTCGGCGACGGTGTCGGCCTCTGCGGCCCGGGCCGCGCGGGAGGTGGTGCGGCCGGTTTCCTCGCCGCGTTCGCCGATGAACCAGCGGTAGCCGCCGTGCACGGGGCCGAAGGCGGTGTCGTGGGCGCGGCGGTCGGTGAGGATGTCGGCCTCGGGGCGGTCCCGCTCCTCCAGGGCGTCGATGCCGCCGAGGAGGAAGGCCCGGAACAGGTCGGCCTCGTCCGCGGAGAGGGCTCCTTGGCCGGCGGACTGGGCTCCGAGTTCGGCGACGGCCTCGGCGATGCTGTTGGACACGATCGCGGTGACGTCGGCTGGCTTCGGGCAGGGCGAGTCGGGGACGGGGCCGGTCAGATCCCAGTCCAGGCCGAGGACGGTCCCGGTGTAGACGGAGGTGCGGATGCCGCTGCCGGAGCCGACGGGCGGCGTCCAGTCCAGGCGTTCCAGCAGGGCGGCGAGGTCATCGGTGCCGGCGAGGATGTCGCTGTCCGGCTGGGCGTACCAGCCGGCCACGAGATAGCTGAGGCGCTCCCGCTCCGGTGGGCCATCCTGCTCCGGAGTGTCCAGGAGGGGGTCGTGCATCGAGAAGACGTTGCTGTTGTAGGGCTGGAAGACGGAGAACGTCAGCAGGCCGGGGCCGATCGCGGTCAGGAACGGCGCGTGCGCCTCGACCGGTTCCCTCCAGGGGCCGGTGAGTTCGTGGGACTTGCCGATCAGGGTCGCTGACGGTTCGTCGCTGTCGGGGTCCTGGAAGGAGACGCTGCCGTCCATCGGGTCGAGGTAGTCGCTCTCGACGATCCACGCTTTCAGCGCGCGGGTGCTCTCGCGGTGGCGCACGACCAGCCACCGGTTGGGCACCAGGGGGAAGTCGCCGATGCCTTCCTCTTCGTCGTGGCGGCCGCGGGTGAGGGCGGCGGGCAGTTCCCACTGGAGGTAGACGCCGAGGCGGTCCTCCCGGCCGGTCCACTCCTCGGGGCTGGAGAACGGGTCCGGCTCGGCCGGGACGCCCTGGCCGACGTCCTTGAAGGTGGTGATCCACCGGTGGAACACGTGCGGGGTGGCGGTGTCGCGGGTGGCCCGGTTCACGGCGAGAGCCGCGACCTCGACCGGCACGATGAGGGTGTTGTCCACGGACATGACCCGGGGTCCTTTCACAGGCGAGGGATGGGCGGCACTCAGGAGGACGGCCGGGAGAACGTCTTCGCCTGCGGGGCGTTGATCATCTGCAGGGCGAACTGGGCGGAGGAGATCTGCTGGGCTCCGGTGAGCCCGTGGGCTTGGGACAGGGCGGGCACCAGGGCGTCACCGGCACCGTGGACGTTGAGGACGTCCCGGCCACCGGGGCGCAGGAAGCGGGCGAAGCCGGCGGGCTGGGGGAATTCGCCCATCGGGTGGCCGATCCGGCCCCCGCTGATCTCGCGCAGCTCGATCGTGCCGACGTCACCGATGCCGAAGCACAGGCCGCGTGGTGGCTCCGCCAGCTCGAAGCGGTCGATGACCTCGGGGTAGAGCAGCAGGCGGGTCTCGGTGCCGAACACCGCGTCGCGCACCGGGTCCACCATGTCGGAACCCCGGTAGGCGGTGACGATGGTGTTGGGCCAGTTCGGGACGAGGCTGGAGTTGATCAGCACTGCACACTTCGGCACGGGGCCGCCGCCGGTGGCGAGCTTGTTGAGGTCTGCGTCCAGGGTGTGGCCGACGCCGACGCTCAGCGCCCCGTCGACGGCTGCCCGCACCCATGCGGGGTCGATGTAGGCGAAGCGGATGCTCTCGGACGGCAGCGCGCGCGGGTCGGGGACCAGGTGGGACAGGCCCACCAGCTCCAGGCGGCGCAGCGCGTTGAGCCAGGCGGTGACCTTGGCGAACTGGTCGGGGGCGGCCTGGGTGAGGAGGTTCGCGACGCCGGGTTCGGCGAGGACGGTACGTGCGTCGCCGATGGTGCGGCGGGTGCGGGCGGCGGTGCGGCGGCGGCCGGCGCGCAGCTGGGGGCCGGCCTGGTCGATGGCCTGGGTCAGGCGGGCACCGCCGCCGTGCGTGTTGCTGTCTGCGAGGAGGCGGTCGAATGCCTCGAAGGCGAGGGGTGCGGTGAGGTGGCGGGCGGTCAGCGCGGTTGCGGCTTGGGCGGCGAATTCGGGGTGGGAGGCGAGGCGGCGGGCGGCGGTGCGGGCGGCGGAGCGGAACTCCAGGAGTGCGGTGCGGAACTCGGCGTCCGCGAGGGCGAGGGTGCGGCCGGTGGTGAACGCTGCGGCGTAGGCGGTGTCGAAGACGCCGTACTGCTGGAGGTAGATCAGGGCTTCGCCGGGCGATTCCAGGCGGGTGACGCCGGGGGTGGCGGCGGGTGGCGGCAGTTCCTGGGCGGGTCGGGCGGTGAGGGGGCCGCGGTAGAAGGCGAGGGTGCGCTCGCCGCTCTCCAGTCGCTGGGGCAGCGCGACGGCACCCCCGTCCATCCGGGCCACGGCCTCGGCCTGCGGGCCGGTCGGGTTGGCCGGTGTCTGGGTGGGTACGCGCAGGCGCAGTTCGTCCTCGGGGCGCGGGGTGGTGCCGTCGGTGGTGGCCAGGTGCTGGGCGAGGTCGCCGAAGCCGATGCCGGAGTCGGGTTCGGTGGTGAAGGACCAGGAGGTGAGGGAGACCAGGCGCACGCCCCCTGCCGGGGCGGGGGTGGTCAGGTGCTGGTCGAAGCCTTCGAGGGAGACCAGGTGGACGACGTGGCGCCCGCCGGCGGCGGCGGGGAAGCGGTTGGCGACGAGGACGGCGTTGAGTTCGCCCTCGTCCGGCTCGGGGTCGGCGCCAGCCCGGGTGGCGTCGGGGCGCCCGCCCTCGCGCAGGTGCGCGAGGTAGCCCATCTCGACGGGCAGGGGCTTGACGGCGTCGAACAGGGCGGCGGGGACGTGGATGGTGGCGCACTGCTCGTCGTACTCGTCGGGGCGCAGGCTCTCGGCCGGCAGGGCGGGCGGCTGGCCGGGGCCGAGGTCGCCGGCCAGGAGCTCGCGCACGGTGCCGGTCTTGACCAGGCCTACCGCGTCCGGGTCTTCGGGCAGTAGTTCGTCCTCGCGGAAGAGCAGCAGGGCCATCCACGGCACGGCGGCCGGTTGCCCCGGGGCCAGGGGGCGGTTCCAGGGCAGGCCGGGGGCGTCGAGGTTGATGTGGGCGAGGGTCTGGCTGTAGGTGCCAACCGCGTCCGGGACGGGGAACTGGGCATTGATACCGGTCGCATCGACGCTGAAGCGCGGCTGGACGACGTCGAAGGGCTGCGGGGTGGCGTCGATGACGCGGTCGGCGCCGCCGACGTCTTTGAGGGTCTGCCGGTTGCCGATGCTGTACCGGCCGGCATACAGGGAGGGGATGCGGTGGTCGAAGAACCGGGTGCGGTGCTCGGCCCGGGGAGTGCTGGTGCGCGGCGCGGGGCCGGGTTCGGACGTGGTGGTCACGGGCGTGCCTTTCGACAGGACGCGGCAGTGGGCGAAGTTGGGGCGGGGCGCCGTGGGAAAGCGGGCGCGCGGCGGTGCGGGCCGGGCCGCACGGCGACTGCTGCGCGGGCGGCCCGGTGCGGCGCGTCGGGTCAGCCGGCCACGAGCATCGGCTCGGCGGTGAACGCGGTGCCGGCGGCGGTCGCGTAGGCGCTCAGGTCGGTGTCGAGGGTGCCGAGGTCCGTCCCCAGGCCGGTGAGGGCCTGGGCCAGGGCGGTGCGGTTGCCCCGGGTGGTGGCGGTGTTGATGCCGTCCTGGATCATCTGGATGACGTTGACGTCGGCGGGCCGTGTCGGCACCGGACCCCTGGCCGCCTCGCCGGACAGTGGCTGGTTGCCGTCGGGGTTGATCGGATCGAAAGAGATGGCCTTCTCGTCGAGGAACCCGGTGGAGGTGCCGTGATCGACCGGCGGTGACGTCAGCCGGATCCCGAGGACCCGGTTCGGGATGATCCCGTCGTCCGGCGCGTCCGGCTGCTGGCCCCACAGGCCGTTGGGGACGTTGCCGCGCAGGACCGCCCGGCCCCACGGGCCGAGGGTGGCAGCCTGGCCGTCGCGGGTGAGCCAGACGCGCAGTTCGCTGCCCTTGCCGCGCAGGTGCATGGGCAGGATGTCCACCTGCTGTTCGTCGGTGGCGGCCTCCAGGGTGTCGCTGCCCTGGTTCAGGTAGACCTTGCTGACGGGGGCCTGGGTGTCGGCGGTGAAGGTGAAGCCACCGCTGCTGACCAGCCACGGCTTGATGGCACCACGGGTGGCCGGGGCACCCTCGCCGGTGTATCCGGCGATCGCCGTGGTGCGGACCATGTTCTCCGGCGGCGGCAGCATGCCCTGGAAACCGCCCCAGTCCAGCGCCGGCACCTTGTCGCGGCGGGCGGCGCCGAAGCCGATGGTGAAGGAGATGAACCACAGGTGGACGGTCGCCTCGCCGCCCACCGCGGGGCCCCAGATCCGGACGCTGACGCCGACCTCGACCGAGATCCTGACCTTGACGAACCAGACCTTGATGGTCGCCGAGACCCCGACGCGGATGCCCATGCCGACGTCGAAGTAGAAGGGGTTCCACTCCAGCAGGGCGTCCACGCGGGCGGTGAGCCAGGCGCGCAGCATGCCGGACTGGAAGACGACGTCCAGGGAGCCGCCGGCCATCAGGGACTTGGGGGTGAACGCGGCGTAGGCGTTGCCGGTGATGTTGACGGTCGAGCCGACGCCCCAGGTCAGACCGGCCGGCTGCTGGCGGGGGTAGCGGGCGGGCAGCTCCCGCCCCTTGGGCATCGCGCCGAGCATGAACGCGAAGTCACCGGCGTTGACGTGGTTGCCGAACCAGAACTTCATGCCGACGCCGCCGCGCAGCTTGCAGTTCGGGTCGATGAGGAACGTCTTCTCGGTGAACGCCGCGCCGATGCTCAGCTCCCCGGCGGTGGGGCGCAACGTGGCTTCGATGCCGATCTCCACCCGGGCGATCTTCTTGTCGCTCTTGGTGGGCAGCTGCATCCCGGCCGCGCCCAGCAGGCTGATCGTCAGTTCGGAGCCGGTCTGCACCAGCGCCATGGCGCGGCCGCTGAACGTCTCGAAGCAGTCGAAGGCCAGACCGGCGGCGAACCAGAGGTCGCCCTCCTGCGCACGCACCCACGGGTTTTCGACGCCGATCAGCTCGCTGAGGACCTTGAGCGGGTCGACCTCGTCGTCGCCGGCGCCGATCGCGCCGGGGTTGTCGAGTGCGACGAGGAACGGGAAGCTGTCCAGCGCGTCGGCGGCCGGGACCCGCACCCGGCTGTTCCAGCCGAACCCGGCGGAGATACCGCGCACCTGGAACTGCCGCGGCCCGAACCCGACCCGGCTGCCGAGGGAGCCGTAGGCGAACAGCGACGGATCGGCGCCGCTCTTCGGGACGGCGTAGGCGCCCATCGCGGAGCCGTTGAACGCGCCGGTGTCCACCAGCAGGACCCCGCCGACCACCGTCTTGTACGGCTCGGGGGCGGGCAGCGCGGTCAGCGCGCCGGCGATCCGCAGCGGCGGGCTGTAGTAGTCGACGCTCAGCCCGTTCTCACCGCCCGGTGTGCCGATCGGCGACCAGCCTCGGGTTGTCGGCGCTTCCAGGACCCGCATGCCCTTGCGGCGGCGGGGGCCTGGGCGGGGGGTGAGGATGCCGTGTTCGGTGACCAGCGCCCGCGGAGCGCGGTCCGCTTCGCGTTCGGCGGCGGTGCGCACGCGCGCCGCGGGCAGCGGCCGCCCAAGGCCGTCCAGGCGCCCGGAGTCGGTCGGCGGGGCGGGCGTGCGGGTGGTGAGCCGCAGGGCACGCCCGTCCACCACCACCCACACCCCGGCGGGCAGCACCGCACCGTCCGCGCGGATGCCCAGGCCGGTGAGCTCCTCGGCCGTCAGGTCGTGCCCGCAGTGGACCAGCTGCCAGCCGTCGGCCTCGGCGGTGAACACCCGCGCGTCGTGCGAGGCGGCCGCGCGCCCTCGCGGCCCGGTCGCGGTCAGGCTGCTTCCCGACCCGTCCCGCACGAGCAGGAGCCGGTCGACCTCGGGCCCGGGCAGATTAGGGAGCTCGATGCCCAGCGCGCGGGCGAGTTCGTCCGCGCGCGTGCCGGACGCCGGCAGCTCCGCGTCCAGGGCAACACCCGTGACAGTGCCGCCGTCATGGTGGAACGTCACACGCACCGGCACCGGGCCGCCCGCGAGCGGCATGACGGCGGTGCCGGCCACATGCAAGGCACCCGGATCGCCGTTACCGGCCGCCAACAACGCCACCCCGTCAGGGAACAACGGCCGGAAAGCCTCACCGAAGCCCAGCACCTCCCCCGGCAGGCACTCGTCCGGGCCAGAGTCGAGCAGCTTGCGCAACTCGTCCACGTGGATCGTCACAGCCGTCCTCATTTCCCTACCGCGTGTGGGCATACCGAGGCCTCCCGGACAACACCGCCATCCGGACCAGTGATCATGCAGTCACGGATCGTAGTAGCTATTTCATCCGCACACGGGCAACCGGCGCGAAGCAGCCACGCAATCGGCCAGAAACAATCCGTAATCAAACAAGCCAAGCACCACAGGCGAAACGCCAGCCACACCCGACCCCACAAGCCGCCACACCACCACCCGACACCCTGCGGCCCCCAACACACGGCCCCCCAGACAGACCCGCCAAGCGCCTGAAGAACCTGGCGCAGCGACGCAGAAGACCGCCCAGGGCAACCACGGTCATGACGTCCAGCGCACCCGAATCCGCGACGGCGCGACAGCCATGACAAGGCCGGCATCAGCGACCCAAGGCCGGTGGTGGACCGTAAAATCACAGGATGGCGATCCCGTTGGACATATCCCAGGCCTTCCGCTTCCCCGATGAGGTCGCCCAGCTGGTAGCAGCGGTCGTCGCCGCCGGCGGGGATGACGAGTCGTCATGGATCGAGTGGAAGGAACGTCTGGAGCTCGCCCGCGACGAGCAGTTCCAGCACCTGCCGCACACCGTCCTTGGCTTCGCGAACCGTGATCCCGCGACCGCCGCGCAGTGGGCCCAGGGATACGGCTACCTGATCGTCGGTGCCGAGCCGAGCTTGTGCCCGGGGATCACGCCCATGGATCCCGGCGACCTCTCCGAGAAGCTCCGTGGCTACATCGGGGATCGCATCGGTTGGCACCCACAGTACGTGGACCTTGAAGGGGTCAAGGTCCTGGTCATCGCCGTGGACCCACCCCGCCCCGGCGATCCCCTGCACACCCTGCGGAAGCCTCTTCGCAACTTCCGGCCAGGAGTGCTGTTCACCAGGCTTCCGGGCCAGACCGTGCAGGCCTCCCCGGACCATGTCGAGATGCTGGAACGTCGACTGCTGACCGGCGCCAACGGACTGGACGTCACCGTCGCGACAGAAGGCGAGCAGATCCTGGAGCATGCAGCCGACGGTGAGGCAATCATCAAACGGTGGGGGACGGAACAGCTGAAGGACCGCATCAGGCCGCTTGAGCAGTCCTCTCCGCCCTCTGAAGCCAAGGGAGCGTCCCCCTTCGCCCCACACGTGGCTGGCGTCCTCGCACAGATCGGGCCTCTGATTGCGGAACGACGCAGCACGGAGGCCTACACCGTCGAGGTCGGGAACTACGTTTCGGCCTGCCAGCAGGTCATGGGGAAGCGCTTGAAGCAACTGCACGCGGACCATCCCGCGAACCAGCTGAGACTGACGCTGACCAACAACACCGACCGGCCCTTCGCGGCCGTGCAGGTGACTGTCCAGGTTCGAGGCGCCTGGCATATTGACCCCGGAGCGTACGACTGGGCCCCGTTGCCCGAAGAGCCCGCCCCATGGGGGACAAACACAGCTCTGACCACGCCCTACATCAATCTGAGCGTCCCCTATCCGACAGGGCCAGCATCCCTCGCCCCCCTGCGGCGGCCCGTAGGAGCACAGGTCCAACAGGCCGAAAGGGACGTGATCATCACCTACCCGCCACTAGACCTGCGACCGCACGCGCGGCACCAGCTGCCCATCATCACGCTAGCCGCTGCTTCACAGCCCGAACTCGGACAGTCCGTCAGTGTCACGTGGAAGTCCACCTCAACCAACGTCAACGGCCAATGCCACGGCAGCATCGACCTGGCACGACGCGAGTCGACTCTGGACCTGACACGTATCACGGCTGCCTCACCCCGCCGAAGCCAGCCGTAACCGGTCCCCGCAGGGAGCTGGCTACGGCCGCAGGGAACAGAAGTGGATCGCCCAGCCCACATGCTCACAGCCGAGACAGCGGTGCTGGGCGGGGACCGGCCCGGATCACTCGAACGGGTGCAACAGCCTTGACTGTCCCGGCGGGTCGTGGCATTCGCTGTCGCCCCTCAGAAGCGGTTGCGGCGCACCCTCGGACGAGTGGGCGGGGCCTGCTCGGCGCCGCGCAGTGCGATGGCTGCGGTGCGGGTTCGCTCCAGCCAGCTCATGACCTGGCGCAGCGTGGCGGGGTCGAGGTGGCGGGTGAGGTCGCGGACGGCTTGGTGGTCGTCGTCGGTCAGCGTGAGGCCGGCGCGGTCGAGGGCGGTGTAGAGGGGCTGGGCGGCGGTGCCCGCGAGGCGGCGGTGTGCGACGTCGGTGGTCTGCCGGGCCTGGTGGGCGGTCTCGCGAGCGCATTCGGCGACGTCCTGCCGGTGGCGTTCGGCGCGCAGCGCGTGCTGGAGAGCGGTGTCGTGGTCCGGGTCGTAGCGCTCGGCCCGGGTCTCGGTGGTGTGGTCGCGTACGCGCTGCCACTCGGCGCGGATGTCGGCCGCGGTGGCGTAGGCGGTCTCGTCCCCGGCGTCGGCGTACCGATCCGCGTGGCGCTCCTCGACCCGGGCCTGTTCCAGGGCCTGCTGGAGGTTCTCCAGGGTCATCCCGGCCGCCCGGCGACGGACCCGGCTGCGGACGTCGCCGAGCAGCCCGTCCTCCTGGTCGTCGTCCTCGTCCTGGGTGAAGGGGGTGCGGGCGGGGTGCTGGGCGAGGGCGGCGTGCAGCGTCGCGCCGGCCTCCCATGCCTCGGCGTGCACGACGGGCTCCGGCACGGCGATGCCTGGGCGGGCGCCGAGGACAACCCGGCCGTCGACCAGGGCCACCCAGCCGTCCAGGCCGTCGATGTCCTTCTCCGTCCAGGCACGGGCAAGGCCGGCGCCGTGGTGCAGGGTGCGGATGCCGTCGTGGCCGGACCAGCGCAGCCACATCGAGCCGCGCACCAGCGGGGAGTCGAGAATCGGACGGCCCAGGTCCCGGTCGGCGGGTGCAGGCCGGCTGCTGTACGGGGCCAGCTCCAGCCGTCCAGGGCCGGCGGGGTCGGTGCCGGTGGTGTCGGTGGTCACGGCCGTTCCTCCTCGACGCGCACGATCCGGTACAGGCCGTCGCCGTAGAGGTGGCCGTCGTGCTTTTTCCTGGTCAGGCGCACCGCGTCCTCCACCGACGTGGCGTAGGCGTGCGTGACGATCACGGAGTAGCCGGGGTGCGCCGGGTCCACGCGCCTGGCCGTGAGCTGGTAGTTCCACCGCTCGCGGTCGGGGGCGTCGTGCTCGTCCGTCGGGTCGAGGCGTAGGGCGTCGGCGGACATCTTCCGGAGCAGGAGGAGGAGGCGGTCGGCGGTGCCGGGCGGGGTGGGTCGGCGCAGTTCGCCGGTGCGCGGGTCAAGGTCGGCGCGCCACTGGGTGGCGGCCGGGCGCAGGCTGTTGACCCGGCCTTCGGGCAGCAGGGCGGTGTCGAGCTTGAGGCGGCGCAGGGCGTCGTAGAGGGGGTCGAGGTCGCCGAGGGTCCACAGGACGACGGTGCGCTCGGCGAGGAGGTTGGTGAGGTCGGCCAGGGCGGGGGCGGGGTCGATGGCGTGGTCGGGGGCGCCGGGGGTGCGGGGGCCGGTCAGGCGCACGGTGCGGTCGTAGAGGGCGGTGCCGGTGCGGTCGAGGACGGTGAGGCGGGCGGCGGCCGGCGGGCGGGGCGTTCCGGCGGCGGTGGGCTCGCCGGGGATGTAGTCGATCTGGAGGACGGCCAGGTGCTCGTCGGCCAGGAGGCGGTCGGCGGTATCGGCGACGTCCTGGGCGGCGGCGCGGGCCTCGGCCTGGCGGGTGCGCAGGCGGGTGATGTGGGCGCAGGTGCCGCACAGGGCCCGGCCGTCGGCCGCCGGGGTGCACGGCGTCTCGGGGTGGGCGCCGCAGTCCTCGCAGGTACGGCTGGTGGTGGTGCGACGCGCGCCGGCCGCGAGGAGCTGCGCAGCGGTGGCCGCGGTCGGGACGGACTCGCGCACGTCGTACAGGTCGAAGTCCTCCTTCCGCCCCGTGCCGGGGTTGCGGGTCTCGATGGTGGCGCGGACCGGACCGGCCGCCTGGCGCGGCAGGTCCAGCGCGGCGAGCTGGGTCGCGGTTCGCAGATGGTCGGGAACCTCGCCCCACCAGGTGTAGGACGGGACCGGCTTCACGGATTCCGGCATGGTGATGGTGCCTCCCCTTCTCGGCTGTGCGGTTCAACGGCGGCCGCCACCAGGTGGTGGCGGCCGGGTGGGCGGTCAGTGCATCCACGGCTCCGGGGCCGGGGCGAGGGCGTCCAGGAGCCCGCTCTGCAAATCGGTCAGCTTGCCGTCGCTGCGGGCCTTGTCCTGCTTGCGCAGCCACGTGCCGGGCCGGAACGCCGAGTCGTCGCCCAGGCCGGTTCGGTTGGCCGGGCCGTCCAGGGTTCCGCCGGCCGCGAGGTAGGCGAGCACGCGCCGGTACGACCTGTTCCAGTCCGGCTCCAGGCGCCACAGCTCGTCCAGCGCGTCCAGCTTGGCGGCCTGGTCGGTGGTGAGGTTGTCGGCCTTGCGCTGGCGGCGCATCCACGCCCCCACCGCGTAGTCGTCCAGCTTCGCGGTCGCCGGGATCGCCAGGTGCCCGTGCTGGCGGTGGAACGCGGCGGCGTACGCGGCGCCGCGCTCCCAGGCGTTGGCGCTCTTCGACCAGATCATGCCGAGCGCGTCCAGCTCGGAGACGCGGGCGGCATCGAGCAGACCCTGGCCGTTCAGGTGGCGCTGGCGGGTGAGCCAGGAGATCAGCTCGGTGTGCTTCGCCTTGTCGGTGGGGTCGAGGTGGCCGTGCTGGAGATGGAACACGGCGGCGACGGCGTGCATGCGCTGCCACTCGACCGCCCGCGGGTTGAACGCGCGCAGCTTGACGGTCTGGAGGATCTGCGCCGCGTGCTTCTTCGCGTTGATCCGCAGCCACTCGATCGGCGACTCCACCGGCGCCGGCGGCTGCTCGCCCTCCCCGGCCTCGGTGCTCTCGCTCTCGGAGGTCTTGGCCGCGGTGGTGAGCGCGGTGCCCTGGGACCGCGTGCCGCGCAGCTCGGTGATCCGGCCGACCACCCGGGCGTCGTGCGCCGCCAGCGCCCGCAGGACCCGCCAGATCGTGCGGAACGACGATGCCTCGATCTCGGCGTCGGCCTCCGCCTTCACGGCCTCCCCGGCGTCGTGGACCTCGGCCGGGTCGGCGGCCGCCGTGTCGTCGCCGACCTCCGGCGTCGGCAGGTACACCGGGATGATGACCCAGCTGACCTTGCCCTGCCGGTAGGACTGGCGCAGCGCCCTGCCCACGGCCTGGACGATGTCGATGACCGACGACTTCGGATCCGCGAAACACACGGCATCCACAGCTCTCACGTCGATGCCTTCTGACAGGAGCCGGGCGTTGCAGAGGATGCCGCACTCCTCGCCGTCGTCGCCGGTGTGGGCCTTGAACTCGGTGAACGCGGCGCGGCGGTCCTTGAGCCGGTCGGTGCCGGCGACCGCCTTCGCCCAGATCCGCTCGGGGCGGTCCTTGTCCTCCAGCAGCTGGGAGGCGTCCAGCAGGGTGTTCGCGAACTCCCGCGCGGCGGACACCCTGGAGTGGAAGGTGATGACGCGGCGCAGGCCGAGGTCGGCGACCGCGCGCAGCACCGCGATCTGGAGCGCCAGCCTGAGCAGTTCCTCGTTGCTGCGCTGGGAGCGGAGGTCGGCGACGGCCGGGAGGTTGAGCAGTTCGCGCAGGTCCTCGTCCGTGACGACCGGCACGAGCACGCGGTAGTCGGCGAGGTAGCCGTGCTCGATGCCCTGGCCGAGGGTCCAGGTGAAGCAGGTCTTGCCGTAGATCGTCTCGTCGCTCATGGAGCAGAGCACGGGCAGCTTCTCGATGCTCTCGGCGTCGGCGAGGTCGGCCAGGCCGTCCTTCGCGCGCCGGTCGTCCGCGATGCGCGGGGTGGCGGTGAAGTACAGGCGCCGCTTCGCGGGGATCTGCGCGTCGTCGTGGACGGCCGCCCACGCCTTCCCTTCGGCGCCTGCTGTCCGGTGGGCTTCGTCGATGACCACGAGGTCCCAGGCGGGAAGGCCGTGCAGCTGGTGCGCGGCGGTGATCCGCTCCATGGAGGCGTAGGTCGCGTAGACGGTGACCGGTTCACCCGTCTTCGCCTTGGCCACCAGGTCTGCGATCCGGGGGGCCTGGGTGGTCACGGCGGCGTCGATGCGCCCGCCGGCCTCCGCGCTCTCCAGCGCCTCCTCCCGTGAGCACGCCGCCACTGCCAGGCCCCGGCGCCCGCCGAGCGTCGACCAGGACTCTGCGGTCTGCTCCAGCAGCTCGATCGTGGGGACGAGGACCAGGGTGGAGCCCTTGGCGGCCAGGCGGCGGGCGCAGGCGGCGGCGATCAGTGTCTTGCCCGAGCCGGTCGCCAGCACCAGCGTCGCCCGGCCCCCGTCCTTCACCTCCCGCACCGCGGCCGCGACCGCGTCCTTCTGGAACCAGTGCAGGGTGACCGGCACCAGTGTGCCGAGCGGCTGGACGGGCACGGCCGGCTCCGGCTGCGGGCGCAGCCCGGCTGGCACGTCGGCCTGGGTGGCGGTGGTGGTCTCCACGGCGGTGGTTCTCCTTCGTCTGCCGGTTGGTGCGGAGCGAGGCGGTGCGGGTCGGTCGGGTGTGAGGCGGTCTCTCCCGGGGCCGGGTCGTGGCTGGGGAGAGGCCGCCCGCCTGCTACTGGGACACCCAGCCGCGGACCTCCATGTAGGCGATGTCTGCGTCCTCGACGGCGCGGCCGGTCTCCACCAGCCAGGCCTTCATCGCCTCGGTGACGTCGCCGTGGTGGTCGGCGACGCGCTGGGACCACTCGGCGGCGTCGAAGCCGCCGGTCGAGCTGGAGCCGTAGGTGCGCTCCTCGGTGCCGTCCGCGCGCGGGATCACTCCGCGCCTAAGGCCCGGCGAGTCGTCCTTCGACCCGGCGGAGTGGGTGAACTGGTTGGCCTTCATCCGCACGGTGAAGGCCAGCTTCCCCCCGGCCTGGCCGGTCTCGTGGACCACCGGGGCGAGGTGGGCGGCACCGGACTTGATGGCCTGCTTCCCCGCGCGGCCGGCCATGCTGCCGCCCGGGGTGCCGATCGTGTCCTTGCCCCGCACCCGGGCCTTCTGCCCGCCCTTGGTGGTGCGGCGCTTGGTGTTCGCCCCGGCGATGCCGGACAGGGCGTCGGTGTCGCGCTCGCCGCCGCGCACCGCGCGCACCATCTGGCGCAGCGCGCCGACCATGCTCGCGCCCTTGCCCTTGGTGAAGAACTGCGACACCAGGCTGGCGTCGCGGCCGAGCATCTTGGCGACCTGGCGCTTGGTGTAGCCCTCGTCGAGGAGCTGCTGCGTCAGCCTCGCGGCCTCGTTCGGGTCCTGCGGCGTGCCGGGGCTCACCGGTTACCTCCCTGGGCGTAGTGGGCGCGGCCGAGGTCGCGCAGGGCCAGCAGCTCTTCCAGCGTGGTGGGGGCGGCGACCGGGCCGGGCAGGTGGCCCTTTTTCAGGAACTCGCCGGGCTGGCCGTGGTAGGGCCAGGTGACGTCGGCGGTGGTGTAGATGGCGTCGGTGCGGAACGCCACGATGCTGTGCGCGGGCAGGTGGAGCGCGCCGACCATCACGTCGTCCTCGCGCATCTTCATGGACAGCAGCGCGGTGCGGGCCCCCGACCAGACGCGGGCGGCCCACTCGGGGTGCGCGTTCGGGTCGCGGGAGAACCCGGTGGAGCGCTGCCAGGTGACGACGTTCTCGTCCTGGCCGAGGATCTCCACCCCGGCGGGGAGCGCCTCGCCGATCGGCGTGGTGCCGGTGACCGTGCGCGGGCGCTGCGCGAAGCCGCCGATCCCGAACAGCAGGATCGAGCGGACCGCGCGGGAGGCGAGGTAGGCGGCGGTGCGCTGGCGCTCGTCGCCGTGCAGCTTCGAGAGGTTGGTCAGGTCCGCCCAGGCGGCCTTGAGCTTCTTGCCCCAGTCGTCGATGGGCTTGCCGTCCTCCCAGATCAGGCCGTCCAACACCTCGACCTTCCACGGCATCAGGTGGTTCGTGAGGGCGAGGTGGACCTCCGCGCCCCCGGCCCAGGTGGTGAACGTGGCGCCGCCGGTGGCCGGGTACTCCCAGGCCCGGTCACCGGGCACCGGGGCGGGCAGCAGCCCGACGTGGTCCCAGCCCTGGGGGACCGTCACGCGGATGTGCCAGTGCGAGCACGCCATCAGGGCCTTGGCCTGCGCGGCCTGGTCCATCGCGGCGAAGGCGCGGGCGGTGACGCGCCGGGGCGCGCCGACCCCGCTCTTCCAGGTCTGCTTGCCGTAGGCGAAGGTCGCGTCGAACTCGACCAGGCCGGGCAGCTGCTGCGGCACCCGGGGCGGCGGGAGCAGCTCGGTGCGGCCCTGTCCGCCGGTGGCGTGCAGCAGGCCGCGCAGCTCCTGCGACATGACCGGGTAGCCGCCCGCCCACTTGCCCTTGGTCGGGATGGTGCGGGTCCACAGGTCCCGGCCGGTCTGCGACGGGGAGCCCATCAGGACCGCGTCGTCGAAGTAGCGGCGCAGCGCCTGCCACAGCAGCCGGAAGGCGTCCCGGCAGGTGGCCGGGTCGGCGCCGCCGGTGTCGAACCACTCGCCGATGCTGCGGACCTCGACCACGCTCTTGGGGTCGGCGGCGGGGGCGTAGCGGCCGACGGGCTGGCGTTGGTGGACGAAGTGCCCGGCCAGTTTGTCCTTGCCCGCTCCGGTGGCGGTGGTCCACCGCTGGCTGGGGGTGTTCAGCCACGCGGCGACGGCGTCCTTGAGGGTGGAATACCGCTCGGCGCCCTCGTGCCACGGGGCGCCGGCCGTGACGTAGATCCGCTCCGTGCCCGGCGCTGCCGCCAGGACCGCGTCCAGGATCTCCCCCGGCGACTTCGCCCCGAGGTTCAGGCGCAGCGTGTGCTCGCGGGCCACCAGCTCGCCCGCCGCCACGTCCAGGAACACCGTCACCCGCGTCTGCTGGGTGAAGTTCGGCCGGGTCGAGACCAGGCCGGAGGTGACGGCGGCGAACCGGTCACCGGCCGGGCCCTGCGGGATCTCCGGCAGCACCCGCGGGCCGCCCTCCACCACGGCGGCGGGCTGTACGACGGCCACCGTGGCAGGCGCAGCAATCGGCGCAGCCGGAGCGGCGGGCTGCTCGACGGGCTGCTCAACGGGCACGGCCTGGTCGGCGGGCACGGGAGCGAACTCGGCCGGGGCCGGCTGCTGGGTCACCGCCGGGGCGACAACGGCAACCGGCTGCGCGGCGGGTTCGGCCACCGGCACCGGCACGGCCGAGGCGGCGGGGCGGGCCTCGCGCACGGCGGCCGGGGTCGGGTCGAGGAGCGGCGCGATACGCACGATGTCGGCCAGCGTCAGCCCGGACGCCTTCGCGATCGGCGCGGCCTGCGCGCCCTCGTACCCCGCGAGCCCGGCCACCCGGCGCGAGCGCTGGCCGGTGAGCCTGTCCAGCTCCTTCTGCGCGGTGGCGACGACCTTCTCGGCGGCCGTGATCTCGGTGCGCAGCTCGCGCAGCGAGGCGAGTTCGGCGGTGTACGTCTTGCGGTCCATCAGGGTGTCACTCCCCTTCCGTGGCGTCGGTGCTGGTGTCGAGGGGGCGGGCTTGGCGGGCGAGGGTGAGCCAGCCGTCCGGGCCCTGGGTGCCGTGGATGTCGGCCAGGCCCGCGAGCAGGAAGGCGTAGGCGCCGCGCTTGGGGGCCCGCGGTTGGGCGGTGCCGTTCTCCCACTTGGCGAACGTCTCCCGCCGGGTCTTCAAGGCATCGGCCACCTCGACCTGGGTCAGGCCGGCGGCCTTGCGCAGCCGCTCCCGCTCCACCGGTTCCGGCAGGTCGCCGCCGTCCCGGGCCTTGGCCAGCAGCGCGTCCACCGCCGCGAAAATCTCAGACATCACATACCTCCTATCCAGAAAGGTAGCACAGAACACCGCTCGTAGCGCAACATTTTTGATCGCACAAACATCTCACTCATGACCACACATGGTACTCATGGCCTCCGGCCTGCCCTGATTGTCGGTGCCGCGTGAGAACGTGGTCGGTTACCAACAATGGAAGGAGGTGAAGAAGATGACTCCTCGCCAGCAGAAGGCCGTGGTGATCCTCGGCGCGGCCCTGGTCGGCACCTACGTGCTCGGCAACGTCGCCAAGGGCCAGGCCCGCGTGCTCGGCCTCAACGCGGCCCAGCTCACCGCGCTGAGCGCGGGCGTCGCGTTCGCCGTGCGCAACGCCTGAGCAGTACCCGTTACGGTCCGGCCCGGTCACCATCACGGTGGCCGGGCCGGACCGCTTCCCCGCCCCTACTCGGCGCCGGCCTCCGGGCGGTGGACCGGGCACGCGCCGCAGCAGCCCGGAGCGGGCAGGGTGGCCGGGGCATTGGGGGTGCGCAGCTTGCGGACGGCGGCCGCGGTGTTCACGGCGGCCGAGGCGGTGGAGAGGACGGAGCCGAGGTTGCGGACGGCGTGGGCGAGCTGGTCGGCCTGCGGGCCGGCCGGGTCGACGAGGACCTCGGCGAGGAACTGCAGAGCGGACTGAACGGGCGTCGTGGCTCTGTTCACGAGAGACGACAGCGTTTCTACGGGGATTTGGGAGGCGCCGGGGTTCTGGCCAGGGTCCGAATGTTCACGAGATTAGGCAGCGGGCGCGGCCCGTTCCGCTTGGGGCGTAGACCGTGCCTGTTCGATTACGAGGAACATGGGCCTCGGGGTTGAAGTTGCCGCTGCGGCAGCTCCTACCGTCATGGCCAGGGCCGGAGAGACCGGCCCGGCGACACACGTGCAGGAGTCGTGATGGACTGGCCGATCTCAGAGGTGGCCCGGATGTCGGGCGTGACCGCCCGGACACTGCGCCACTACGACGAGACCGGCCTGCTGCCGCCGGCCCGGATCGGCGCCAACGGCCACCGCTATTACGAGGAGCACCAGCTTCTGCTGCTGCAGCAGATCCTCGTACTGCGGGCATTGGGCGTCGGGCTGCCGGAGATCGGCCGGATCCTTGCAGCGCGGGTCGACGAGGTGGACGCCCTCCGGGGCCACCACCAGCGGCTGCTCGCAGAACGGGACCGGCTCGATGCCCTGGCCGACACCGTCTCCCGCACGATCGCCGAACTGGAGCAGTCCAGGAAGGACGGCAACCCCATGACCATCAACCGCCCGGAGAACCTCTTCGAGGGCATCCAGCCCTCCCAGTACGAGGACAGCCTGCGTGACTTCTCCGAGCTCGCCGAAGCGGCCACCCGGCGGACCGCCACGATGGGTCCGGCCGAGGTCGAGGCCGGGCAGCGCGAGCGCACGGCACAGATGATCCGTCTCGCCGAGCTCCTGACCGCCGGCCTCCCGGCCGACGCCGAGCCCGTTCAGGCCGAGGTCGACGCCCAGTACCGCGCTCTGATGGAACTGCGCGCCGTGTCCGCCGAGGAGTACCGCGCCATCGGCCGCTCCTGCGTGGACAACGAGACCTGGCGCACCGCCTACGAAGCGATCGCCCCGGGTCTGGCCGCCTACCAGCGCGACGCCATCGAGGCCTACGCCACCAGCCGGCTGACCTGAGCACGGCGCAACCGCCATCCCGGGGCAGCCCGGGATGGCGGTTGCGCCCTGTCACGGTGGTGGCGATGTTCGATCCCGAAAGCCGACTGCGGCCACCTCAACAGGGTGCTGCCCGTTCTCGTGAACAACGACTCCGTTCACGAAAGACCGCCTCCCGACGAGCTGAACAATCGCTGTCGGAAGTCATGAACAAAGCTAGGCGTCATGACGCCCCCCTTCGAGAGAGGTGTGTTCCTTCACCCCTTCGAGGTGCGCAGAGTCCAACAGACAGGACCCGCGCGCAGAAACGTCTATGGCCTGGGGTACACCGCCACTCTGCGGCACGGCATTTTGGGACCGTTAATGGACGTCGACACCGGGCGCCGCCGTTGCCTGCCCGAAGACGTCCGGCCTCCGATCGGGCGCAGTGCCGTCCCACTCCGCCAGAAGCGCGCGCAGCTGTTCGGCCACCGCCGGCGCCACACCACTGCGCTGCGCTGTGTACCGCAGGTACTCCTCGGCGCCCTGGAGCAGGCCCGAGCGCGGGTGCAGCATGGCCATGGTCTTGCGGGTGTTGTAGCCGAGAACGTGGCACCAGGAATCGCCGTCTCCCCGGTCCGGGTCGTTCTCCTGCACCGGGATGTGCCCCTCGACGAACTCTCCGTTGGGCTGCTCGCAGGTACCCCAGCCCTTGCGCAGCGCGCAGTCCTGGCACGCCAGGACGCCCCGCATCGTCGGGTAGCGGCGCTGCCACTCGGCGTCCAGGGCCCAGACGTCGTCGGCCAGCGCGATCGGCTTGCTGCACAGGCCGCATCGGATGCGGAACGAGGGGACGGGCACGGGACGGCTCCTACCGGTCGGCACGGGGCCGGGCGGCCGGGCTGTGTACGGGCCCGGCCGCCCGAGGGCTTCACCGTGCGGCGCCCGATCCGGTGGGGGTGTCCGGGCTGGGCGGTGGGGAGCAGGCGTAGCCGCACGCCCTGGTCGGGGCGCTCGGCGGGTCCAACGAGCGGCCGGTCGGTGGGCAACGGGGTCGGCCGACGGTGGATCAGGCCCGCGTGGCGGTCAGGGCCGGCGGTGGCGGCCGGAGCCGGTCGCCACCGCGGTCGTCGGTGGTTCGTCGGTGAGCGCCACCGCCACCCAGGCGTGGCCGTCCCACTCCTGAATCAGCCGCGGGGCGGTCGCGTCGATGTGCGCGGCGGCCGTGGTGACGACCCGGCGGGTTCCGACCGGGCGCAGGCGCCGGGTGCGGCGCTGGGCCCACTCGCTCAGCGGTTCGTCGTCCACGGCCCACTCCCCTCCGGCTTGGTGGTCGGTGGGGTCAGCGTGGCAGGGGCCGGGTGGGGTCGTCCAGCCACAGGCGCTGTCCGTCCGGGGTGACGGTGAGGCCGAACCGGGCAAGGTCTGGCCGGTCCGCTGCGGTCCACCAGGCGTAGGCGGTCTCGAACTCCTCCCACAGCCGCCGGGCTCCGTACTGGCGCACCTGGTGCTCACGCTCGCCGTCGCGGAATGTCGTCGCCGACCAGGCCGGTGCGGTCAGCGAGTACAGCCACAGGGTGCGGGCGCCGTCGTCGTGCGGCTGGACCGCGTGTGTGACGCCGTCCAGGAGCAGCCCCATCAGGAAGGTGAAGGCCGCGTGCCGGCCGTGCTCGGGGGGCGTGGTCGCCGTGCTGCTCTCGGCGAGGGTGCCTCCGCCTCCGGGCGGCTCGGGCCAGGTGAGGCGCTGGGAGCGCAGCTTCATGAACTCCACCGGCTCCAGGAAGCGGCCCGACGCGGTCGTGCCGTCGTCGTGGACCGTCAGGCGCAGCAGGGCGTCGAGGTTGCTGTAGTGGGTGCCCCAGGGGGTGAGGATGAGGGCGCCGGGGCGGGCCTGGCGGATCCAGGCGTGGGGGACCTCGCGCAGTGCGCAGGTGGCCGTGATCCGGTCGTAGGGGGCGCCGGGCGGCCAGCCGGCGGCGCCGTCGCCGCAGACCACGGTGGGCCGGTAGCCAGCCTCGTTGAGGGTGGTGCGGGCGCGGGAGGTGACGTCGGGGTCGATCTCGACGGTGACCACGTTGGCGTCACCCAGCCGGTAGGACAGCAGCGCGCTGTTCCACCCGGTGCCGGTGCCGACCTCGAGGACACGCTGCCCGGATCGGACGTCCAGGTGCTCCAGCATCGCGGCGACCACCGAGGGCTGGGAGGCCGAGCTGGTCGGCACGCTGCCGGGCTGCTCGCCGTGGTGCTCTCCGTCGTCCCACTGCGTGACGATCGGGATGTCGGCCTCGGCGGCCGCCGCCCAACCGTCCGGGTCTGCGGCCCGGCTGACGGGCCGGCTGGTGTTGGTGGCCAGATTGTGCGCCCACATCAGGTCGGGCAGGAACAGCGAGCGGGGCACCGAGGCGAGGACGGCGTCCCACGTGCGGGCGGGCCGCCCCTGCCCGGGGCGGCCCTCCTTCTGCGCGGTGCTGGTCACTTGCGGTGGCCTCCGTCACCGGGCGGCGTGCTGCCGTCGGGGTTCGGCGGGTCGGACGGCGGCGTCCACGGGGTGCCCGGGTGCCCGTCCCCCTCGCCGCCACCGCCTCCCGAGCCTCCGCCGCCGTGACCTGAGTCGTGGTCCATGCCGTGCTCCTTCCGTCGCTGTGATGGTGCCCTCCCGGAGCCCGGGAGGAGTAGAGGGCCGGCCCAACCCGCGTCCGCTACGCCGGGCCGGGCAGGCGGCTGCGCAGATCCGCGTGGACCGTCTTGCCGTACGGCTCCGGGTCCGCGCCCCACTGCCCGCCGGTGAGGTGATGGACCAGGGCAAGTCCCCGGCCGGACTCGGCGGCGGGGCCGGCGTCGATCAAACAGGGCAGGATGCGGGAGCCGTCGCGGACGCTGATCCGCACACACCGGTCGGCGATCCGCTCGACAGCGACCGTCATGCGGCGCCGACAGCCGGTCTTCGCGGCGTTCCCGGCCAGCTCACTGACGATCAGCTCGCCGGCCTCGACCAGGTCCCCCAGGCCCCAGCCGCGCAGTGCGGTGCGCACCAGGCGCCGGGCCGCCAAAGCGGACTGCGGCTCGTACGGCAGCAGCGCCCTGGCGATGTCGGCGACCGGGGCCCGCGTCGGGGCCTCGACGGTCGTGGTCACCGGGCACCTCGCACCCGCCGGCGCCGCCCGGAGGCGGCCGCAGCCGTGGCCGGTGGGCGGGCTATGGGGTGCGCGGCCACGGCGGTACTCCGCTCTCTCGTCGGCGGTCACGGCTGCGCCCACCCGACGGGGGCAGGCGGGCGCAGCGGCCCCGGCTCGCCCGCCGGGGACCGGGTGTCCGGTCCGTCACGGCGGGCAACGGTTCGACGGTAGGGAGTGCGCAGCCTGGCCCTCAACGAGGTTGCGCCATCTTGCGCGAAGTCACCCGAGAGTGGCTATCGCCGCCGTGATCAGCTGACGGGCACCGGCCCCGTGGACGGCCATGGCGGCCAGGTCGGTGAAGGTGCGCACGTAGTCGGCGATCTCGCGCGGCTGGGTGATCCGCAGGTAGCCGGAGGTCAGCTCGACGGCCACCTCGGCCTCGTCGAACATGTAGAAGTCCTCGACCGGCAGGTGCGGCCGGTCGGGCCCGGTCGGGATGACGCCGATGCTGACGAACGGGCTGGAGGAGACGGCGAGCAGGTGGCCGAGCTGGGCCGCCATCGTCTCCGGGTCGCACACCGCGGCGCGCAGCACCCACTCCTCGATGAGCAGGCCGAAGCGGTGCCGGCCGGAGAACAGCATCCGCTGGCGCTCCAGCCGGGCTTCGACGGCGTCAGCGACGTCGTCGACCTCGACGCGGGCACGCTGGATCGAGCGCAGGACGGCGGTGGTGTATTCAGGGGTCTGCACCATGCCCGGCATGACGCGGCTGGCGTAGACCCGGAAGTGGCCGGTGCGGCGGTAGAGGGCTGCTACCGACTCCTGGGCGGCACGCAGTCCGCTGCGCTCCATGCGGCGCCACTCGGTGTACATGGAGTCGACCGCGCGGGCGGCGGCGATCAGGTCGGGGACCTGGTCGCCGACGCCGCAGGCGGTGCACCAGGCGCGCAGATCGTCCTCGGAGGGGGCGGACTTGCCGCTCTGGATCCGGGAGGTCTTCGCCGGATGCCACCCGCAGCGGGCGGACAGTTCGTCGCCGGTCAGGCCCGCGTCCTTGCGCAGGCCGACCAGGCGGCCGGCGAGCGCCTTGCGCGCCTCGATGACGCTGGACGAGGGGGACGACGACATGGTGCTGGCTGCCCGGGCGAGTGGTGGTGGACGGGATGGTCAGACGGTGTACCGGGCGTGCGGAACGGCCCGGTCCCACACCGCCTCGAACGCGGCGGTCACCATCTTCACCACGGCCGGGTCCTCGGTGGTCTCGTGGCCGGCCCACTGGCCGTCACCGGTGAACCAGTGGAACAGGACCAGGCGCTCGTCGACCAGCCACAGGTCGTTGCCCGGCAGCGCGAGGTCGGAGGCCTTCGACCTGGGCAGCCAGCGGACCTGTTCACCGAGCGCGACGTTGTGCCGCTCGGTGATCGCGTGCTCCCACCGGATGTAGGCGGTCACCGGCTCCGAGACGATCCTCGCGCGGCGCATCTCCACGCCGCGGCCGACGGTCTCCCGCACCAGGGCGGCCCAGGCGGTGTACTCCTGGGGCAGGTCGTAGGCCTCGGTCCGGTCCACCGGACGGCCGGCGCGCCAGTCGGCGAAGACGGGGTCGTCCATGTAGGAGTCGCGCATCTCCAGGTGGCACGCCGAGCTTTCAGCGCTCCTCAGCAGGGCGCCAAAGTCCGGCACGCTCGGCTTCATCGCACACCTTCCTCAAGAACGGGATCATCCGGACCGGGATCCGGACGACGCCCTCGTGGTCCGGGACGCCCAGGGCGTGGCCCTCCACCCACTCGGTCTCGCTGATCACGCGGTACATCTCCATGTCGGGCAGCCAGCCCTGAATGACGATCTCCGCCTTCTCGTCCTCCAACCACACAGTCGGAGAACCGCCGTTGGGCGTGTCCGGGTCGATGCCCCTGAACCGTAGTACCATGACCGCTCCTTGTGCCAAGCCGGTTGCGGATCCTTGCGCCCACCACCGTTCCGCTCGACTGACGAACCGTCAAGAGGACGCGGACGCGGCAGGTCGGCACGCACCCGGTGCCGGGCTGCAGGCAGAGGTGCGGCGAGCTGCTTCTTCCAGCCCTTGCGCGGCGGCCACGGCACATCCCAGACCGAGAGCTGTGTCGGGTCCAACCGCCGGTGGGAGTACGGATAGCTTCGATCTCGTCAGGAGAGGGAGTCACGTCACCTCTGATGCCGAAGCCCGAGCCCGCACCCGTCTGGACCCTTGCAGATCATCGGGTAGGTGGCTTCCTTGGGCATGCACCGGCCGCAGTAGACATCCGTCGGCGAGCACCGCTGGGCGGCGCGCAGGTCTGCGGGTAGCAGATCTCCTTGAGCCAGACGGTCAGCGCCGCCTTCGTGGAGCAGGAGGGGCACACCCCGGGCGAAAACCCATGGTCTGACAGCCTGCCAGGACGATTGACTGGCACCGGGCACAACACCGACCGACGAGGGGTATCCGTGGAGGACCCGGATTTCACAGTCCTGCTGGCCGGCGACTCCCCTCACGACCCGACGGCCCTCAAAGCTGTCCGCGCGGTCACCGGGCTGAGCCTGTGGCGCAGCCGGCAGTTGTTGGACAGCGCGCCCGCCACCGTCATGGCGGATATCCCGTTCGGCATCGCCGCTGGCGCGGCACAGCGCCTGCGCCAGGCCGGCGTACCAGTCGTGATCCGCTGTGGCTGGTGCCGGCGCACTCTGTCCGGCGACACGCCGGTCGATCCGGGCCCCTGCGCGTCCCCGTACTGGCCCTCCGCGCACTGCCGGGCCAACTCCATGACCAGCTGCGACTGCGAGTTCTGCGCCGCTTACGGCCCCCTGCCCGGGCACACCACCCACCGCGGCCCCTGAACCCCATGCCGACGACCGCAGGCCCGAGCCTGGTTCGGAACCCATGAGCACAGGCCCAACACCATTGAGCTAATTCCATCCTGAAATCTGCTGGTCACCGGGGGCTGGTGTGGTGCGGGGTCGGCGTGCTCGGGCCGGTCACGGGCTTGATCGCGATCGGGTGATCGTCCGTCAGCGGGAAACTTCCGCGTTCGTCAGCACGAGCAGGGCACGCAGGAGCGTTGTCGCGTGCC
>NZ_BAAANT010000056.1:0-30259 GCF_039529945.1 Kitasatospora kazusensis
CGCAGGGCCCCGGCGCCTGGCCGGTCTGCTCCGTCAAGGCGGGTCTGAGCCAGGGCGGCGCCGCCGCCCAGGTCGACACCTCCTCGTCGAACTCGTCCAACTCGTCGAGCTCCTCGTCCTCCGCGCCGGTCGCCAAGGCGCCGAAGGCCGCCGCCGCGCCGAAGAGCGAGGCGCACAGGAACGCCGCGCCGAAGGCCGACACCCCGGCCGCCAAGGGCCACGGCAACACCCCGGCCCACAAGTCCGAGGCCAAGGCCGCCGCCAAGCCGAGCACCGGTGGCAGCTACACCGTCAAGAGCGGCGACACCCTGAGCGCCATCGCGGCCGCCAAGGGCGTCGACCTCCACACCCTGTACAGCAACAACGCCCAGGTCATCGGCGGCAACGCCGACGTGATCTTCCCGGGCCAGGTCCTCAGCGTCTGAGGCAGCCGACCCTGACCCTCCGGGGTCGCCCAGAGATCCGGCCGGTCCGTGCTCCCCGCACGGAACGGCCGGATCTTCTGCGTGTGCCGACGCCGACGCCGGACTGCGGAACGCGCCGTCACGGCAACGGGGTGAATGACCGGGCGGGCGAGGAGTGCGGGCTGCCGTGCCGGGTAGGCGCAGTCCATGGGACTTCTCCGCGGGCGCAGACGGCACGACCCCGAGCTGCCCCCGGCTGCGGGAGCCGGGGCCGACGAGGCGGTCGAGGCGGTCGAGGCGCTGGCCGGGCTCTCCGTCGAAATGGAGCACCGGCCGCCCGGGCTGACACCCGTCGACCGGCTGGCCTGGTACCGCGCGCACGGCGGACGGCGGGCCGGGGCGCTGGTGTCCGCGCTGGCCGGACTGCTGGCCCGGGGCGGGCTGGCCGCCGCGAAGGGGGCCGGGTACGGCGGCCGGGCCCTCGCGGACCGGCTGCTGGACGCGGCGCCGCGGATCCCGGTCCGCGACCTCGCCACGCTCCGCGCCCAGCACCCGGACGCGGCCGGGCCCGAGGAGCTCGCCTTCCGGCTGGCGCTCGGCGCCTGCCGGGCCTCCGGCGCGGTCGGGGCGAGCGTCGGTGCGGCGGCGATGATGCCGGTTCCGCCCGCGATGCCGCTGGAGATCGCGGCGGAGACGCTGGCGGTGGCCGCCGTCGAGATCAAGCTGATCGCCGAGCTGCACGAGGTGTACGGGCAGCCCGCCGTGGGCACCCGCGCGCAGCGCGCCGCCGCGTACGTCGCCTCCTGGGCGGACCGCCGGGGGATCGACCGGGCGGCGCTGGTCGGTCCGGCCGGTCTGGCGGCCGTGGTGGTGGGAGCGGAGGTGCGGCACAAGGTCCGGCAGCGGCTGACCCGCAGCACACTGCGCCGCGTCCCGTCCCTGACGCCGATGCTGGTCGGCGCCGGGGCGGGGGCGGTGGTCAACCGCCGCGACACCCGCAAGCTGGCCGCGCAGATCCGGTCGGACCTGCGCGGCCGCCCGCCGGCCGACCCGGACTACTGGGCGGCAGCGGCCCCGCCAGGACCCGGGCCGGTGGCGGGGCACGAACCCGGCGGCTGAGCCGTCCGGGTGATCACCCGGTCCCTACCGGCGGTGGCTCTCGGCGACGGCCTGGATCTGCTGCCAGGAGCGGGGCTCGTGCAGTGGTGCCCGCGCTGCGGTGCGGGGGCCGGCCGCCCCGGCGGCGGGCTTGGACGGCGTGAACAGCCAGGTCTGGAAGAGCGGGCCGAGCTTCTTGCCGGAGATCCGCTCCGCCAGGGCCTGGAACTGGGCGATGGTCGCGTTGCCGTAGCGGTACTCGGTGGGCCAGGCCTTGAGGATCTGGAAGAACTTCGCGTCGCCGACGGTGTCGCGCAGCGCCTGGATGGCGAGCGCGCCCCGGTCGTAGACCGCCGCGTCGAACTGGTTGTCCGCGCCCGGATCACCGGGCTTGACCGTCCAGAACGGGTCGGTGGCCGGGTGCGAGGCGTAGACGTAGTCGGCGAGTTCCTGCGCGGTGCCCTCGCCCTCGTGCTCGGACCAGAGCCACTGGGCGTAGCTGGCGAAGCCCTCGTTCAGCCAGATGTCGCTCCAGCGTTCGAGCGAGACGCTGTCGCCGTACCACTGGTGGGCGAGCTCGTGCACGACCACCGAGGTGTTGGAGCCCTTGGCGAAGATCTTCGGGCTGTAGAAGACCCGGGTCTGGGTCTCCAGTGCGTAGCCGGTGGGCACGTTCGGGACGTACCCGCCGACCGAACTGAACGGGTACGGGCCGAAGATGCCGCTCAGCCAGTCGACGAGCTCGCCGGTGCGCTCCACGCTGGCGCGGGCGGCGTCCGCGTTGTCGCCGAGGTCCTTGCTGTAGGCGTTGACCACCGGCAGGCCGGTGGCGGTGGTCCCGGTGGAGATGTCGAACTTGCCGACCGCCAGGGTGGCCAGGTACGTCGCCTGCGGCTTGTTCTCCCGCCAGTTGTACCTGGTCCAGCCGAGCTGCGAGCTCTGCGAGACGAGGACGCCGTTGCTGATCGCCTGGGTGCCGTCCGGCACCAGGACGGAGATGTCGAAGGTGGCCTTGTCGGAGGGGTGGTCGTTGCTCGGGAACCACCACCAGGCGGACTCCGGCTCGTCGGCGGCGACCGCGCCGTCGGGCGTGCGCAGCCAGGCGGTGAAGCCGTAGCGGACCACCTTGGACGGCGTCCCGGAGTACCGGACGACCACCGTGGCCTGCGCGCCCTTGGCGAGCGGTGTGGCTGGGGTGATCTGCAGTTCCTGCACGCCGGTGCTGGTGAAGGCCGCCGGGTGCCCGTTGACCAGGACCTCGCTGACGTCGAGGGCGAAGTCGAGGTCGAAGCGGGAGAGGTCCTGGGTGGCGGTGGCCAGGATGGTCGCGGTGCCGTCGAGCCGGTCGGTGGCGGGCTGGTACTTCAACCGGAGGTCGTAGTGCGAGACGTGGTAACCGCCGTTGCCGTAGGTCGGGTAGTACGGGTCGCCGGCGCCGGGCGCACCCGGGGTCGGGGTCGGCGCTGCGGCCGAGGCGGGGTTCGCGAGCAGCAGCAGTGCTGCGGTGGCGGCAGCGGCGGCGGTCAACCTTGTGCGCACGGGGGTCCTCCGGTGCGGTGGGGAACGGGGTCAGTTGACGGTACGTCGGATGCCTGTCCCGCCGGGGGAGGCTTCACGCCGGGCGTTATGAAATGTTCATGCTAGGAAATCTGAGGCCATGTAAGGAGGGCGAGGCGGTGGCGGCCCTGGCCGGAGCGCGGGGGAGTGTGATGTCCTACCGGCAGGTAGGTCCGGCAGGCAGGCCCGGTGGGTGCGACCGGCCGGGCGCGGAGCACGGAGGCAGGAGAGCCATGGCAGAGCCGTTCATCGCCGCAGTCGCGGGCCGGGTGCCCGACGTCCACCCGACGGCGTTCGTCGCCCCGAACGCGGTGGTGGTCGGATCGGTACGGCTGGCCGAGCGGGCGAGCGTCTGGTACGGCGCCGTGCTGCGCGGCGACGCGGAGACCATCGCGGTGGGCCCGGGCAGCAACATCCAGGACAACTGCACGCTGCACAGCGACCCGGGCTTCCCGTTGGTGGTGGGGGAGCGGGTGACGGTGGGCCACAACGCGGTGCTGCACGGCTGTGTGATCGAGGACGACGTCCTGGTCGGCATGGGCGCGGTGGTGCTGAACGGCGCCCGGGTGGGCACCGGTTCGCTCGTCGCCGCCGGTGCGGTGGTGCCGCAGGGCATGCAGGTGCCGCCCGGCTCGCTGGTGGCCGGCGTGCCGGGCAAGGTCCGGCGGGAGCTGACGGAGGAGGAGCGCGCGGGCATCAAGGCCAACGGCGAGGGGTACCTGATGCTCGCCCGGGCCCACGCGGAGCTCGACGGCTGACCTGCCGCCCCTCCCGGGGCCGTGTCCCCGGCGGGGGCCGGTGCGGCTCGCCGACGGAGGCAGGTACGGGACGCGGGGTGCGGCCCGGCCGAAGTGGGAACCGGGTGCTCCGGACGGGGCGGCTTGTCCAGCCATCTTCACGCCCAAGGTCCTTCTGCTCGTCACACTTTGGCCGCTTCGCAGCTGTTGGCCAGACAACTTCTCTCCCCATCATGTCAGCGGCCCACCTTCGCACCATCCCGCCATGCCCCTCCCCCTCCCATGTGTCGAGAGGCTCCACCATGCCCCTGCACAGCTCCCCCGGGCGCACCCGCGCCGCCGCCCTGACGGCGGTCCTCGCCTGTCTGATCGCCCTGTTCAGCGCCCTCGCCGGGACCCCGGCCGCCCGGGCCGCCCAAGCCGCGGGCGGCGCCTCCGGCCGGACCGCCGCCCCGGCCGGCTCCACCACCAGCGGCAACCTGCTGGTCGACCCGGGCGCCGAATCCGTCGCGATCTGCTCGCCCAACGGCCTGGACGGCATGACCGTCCCGGGCTGGACGATCACCAGCGGCATGCCGAACCTGGTCTGCTACGGCGCCGCCGGCGGCTACCCCGGCACCGGCACCCCCGGTCCGACGGGCCGCGGCACCGCGTTCTTCGCGGGCGGCGCCACCGGTAACTCCGGCCTCTCGCAGAGCATTGACGTCTCCTCGGCGGCGAGCTCGATCGACACCGGCACGGTCGGGTACAACCTCTCCGGCTGGCTGGGCGGCTACGCCGCGCAGAACGACCGGGTGGGCCTGAACGCGACCTTCCTGGGCGCCACCGGCGCCACCCTGGCCACGGCCCAGATCGCCCCGGTGACCAGCACCGACCGCGGCCTGACCACCGAGCTGCTGCAGCGCAGCGCCACCGGCAACCTGCCGGCCGGCACCCGGTCGGTCAAGGTGGACCTGGCCTTCACCTGGACGGCCGGCAGCACCACCGACGGCTACGCCGACAACCTCTCGCTCACCCTGACGACCGCGCTGCCGACCCCGGTGCTGACCGCCCCGGCCTCCTCGGTCCCCGGATACGACCACGTCTTCCTGGTCTACATGGAGAACGAGAACTACGAGAATGTCATCGGCAACACCTCGCAGGCCCCGTACATCAACAGCCTCCTCCCGCAGGCGACTTCGCTGACCAAGTCGTTCGCCACCACCCACCCGAGCGACCCCAACTACGTCGCACTGGCGGGCGGCGGCCTCTACGGCCTGACCGGCAACAGCGTCTCGACCACCACCATCAAGGCCCCGCACCTGGGCGACTCGGTGGACCAGGCGGGCAAGACCTGGAAGGAGTACCTCGACGGCGCGAACGGCAACTGCGACACCACGAGCCACGGTTACTACGCGCCCGACGACGCGCCGTTCTACTACTTCCAGGACATGAAGACCAATGCCGCCTACTGCCAGGCGCACATGCAGCCGCTCAGCCGGATGACCACCGACCTGCAGTCCGCCGCGACCACGCCGAACTTCGCCTGGTTCGCCGCCGACGACTGCAACGACATGGAGGCCTGCGGGATCACCGCCGGTGACAACTGGCTCAAGCAGACCCTGCCCACCATCCTCAACTCCCCGGCCTGGACGACCCAGCGCTCACTGCTGATCGTCACCTGGGACGAGGGGGCCACCAAGGCCTACGGCCCGGGCTACCCCAACCAGGTGCCGACCCTGCTGCTCGGCTCGCAGAACAGCGTGAAGCCCGGCTACCGGTCGGGCCAGCGCACCGACCAGTACGGTCTGCTGCGCACCGTCGACGGCGCGCTCGGCCTCAACCCGCTGACCAACAACGACCGTTACGCGGCCACGGTCAACGACGCCTGGCAGTAGCCGCCGACCGGGAGCCCCGCCGGTACCCGTGACCCGTCGGCACCACCGGCCGGGCACCACCGGCGGGGCCCCGCCCGCTGCGCACCACCGTCGGCCCCGTACGCCGCCCCGCCGGATCCCTCCGGCGGGGCGGCGCCGTTCCCCGGTACCCGCCGGCCGGGCACAGCCGGGCCTTTAGCCGGTCCGGCGATTCTCCCGGCATCCTGTTCAACGCTCCGGGGCCTGAACGGCCGTGAGCGACCTGCCCGTTGCGGGTTCGGGCCGAGGACGGAAGGGGGAAGACGTGACGACCATCCCGAGCAGCACCGACGTGCTGATCGTCGGCGGCGGCCCGGCCGGGACCCTGCTGGCCGTCCTGCTGGCCCGCCGCGGCATCGACGTCCTGGTGGTGGAGAAGCAGTCCACCCTCGAACGCGACGTCCGGAGCGAGACGATCGCCGCCGCCTCGGTGGCCCTGCTGCGCGACCTCGGCTTCGCGCCCGCCCTCCGGCGGCACGGCTTCCTGGAGACCACCGGGATCTCGGTGCGGATGGAGGGCCGGCGGGTCTTCCACGTCGACTACGGCAGGTTCGCGGTCGGGGTGCTGCCGATCGACATCCCGCAGCCCGCGCTGACCGGGATCCTCCACGAGGAGGCCGGGCAACTGCCGGGCTACCACCGCGCCCTGTCGACCACCCTGACCGGGCTGGTCGAACAGGGCGGCGTGATCCGTGGCGGGATCCTGCGGCGCGAGGACGGCGAGCGGGTCGAGGTCCGCGCCCGGCTGGTGGTCGGCGCGGACGGCCGGTTCTCCAAGGTCCGCCAGGAGGCCGGGCTGGCCACCGACGTGCACCCGGTGGAACGGGACCTGCTCTCCTTCGAGCTGCCCCGCCCGGCGGGCTGGGGCAGCGACGCGCAGCTCGTGCTCAACCGGGGACGGCACGTGTTCGTCCTGCCGGCCTTCCCGGACCTGCTGCGGGTCGGCCACACCGTTCCCAGGCACGCCCTGGGGGCGGTGCGCGGCGCCGGACCGGAGGCGTTCAGGGCGGGTGTCGCCGCCGTCGACCCCCGGCTCGCGCCGCTGCTCGGCACGCACCCGCGGACCTGGGACGACACCGCCGTCCTGGAGGTCTTCACCGCCGACGCCCGGGAGTGGTCCCGGGACGGCCTGATCCTGATCGGCGACGCCTCGCACACCAGCACCCCGGTCCTCGGACAGGGCGTCAACCTGGCGATCCAGGACACCGTCCTGCTCGCCCCGGTGATCGCCCGTGGGCTGGCGGCGGGCGGCGGCCCGCTGCCGGAGAGGCTGTTCCGCGACTTCGTCTTCTCCAGGCGCCTGCACAAGCAGGCCGTCGCCCGTTACCAGCAGCTCCAGGAGGAGGCGCTCGCGCAGTACGGCCCGGGGCGGGTGCGGCTGCGCCGGGCGCGCCTGCGGGTCCTGAACGCACTGCCGCTCAAGTACCGGCTGCTCGACCGGGTGGTCAACTTCCGCCACCCGGTCGACCCGGCCGACCTCCGGGCGGACCGGCCCTGCGCGGCGGTGGCCGCTGTACCGGAGTGCGAGGCCCCGCTCGGCCGGCTGCCCGTCCGGAGCCGGCGGTGACGGCGCCGCCGTGCGGCGGCGCGCACACCTGAGGCCGCCGGGGTCAGAGCGGCAGCAGGTCCGGGCGCTTGGCGGCCATGTGGTCGCCGGAGGACTCGCCGCGCAGGCGGCGGCCGACCCAGGGGAGCAGGTGGCTGCGGGCCCATTGGAGGTTCTCGCGCCGGACGTCGGCCGGGGTGGGGGCGGGCCGGGCGGGCCAGGGGGCGTCCGGGTCCTCGTCGACGGTGAGGCCGAGCGCGCGGGCGGCCAGCAGGGCGACCCGCTGGTGGCCCTCGGGGGAGAGGTGCAGCCGGTCGTCGCTCCAGGCGCGGCGGTCGTGCACGGCGCGCAGCGACCAGAGGTCCGCCACCGCGCAGCCGTTCCGGTCGGCGATCGCCCGCAGGTGCCCGTTGTAGGTGGCGATCTTGCCCCGGAGCAGGCCGAGCACCGGCACGCCGCGGGTGTCGAACCCGGTGGCGACCAGTACCGTCCCGGTGTGCTCGCGCAGTTGCAGCACACCGGCCTCGAAGCGCTCCGCGACCTCGTCCGGGTCGCTGCCGGGCCGCAGGATGTCGTTGCCGCCCGCGCAGAACGTCACCAGGTCGGGCCGGATCTCCCGGACCTGGGGGATCTGCTCGGCGACGATCTGGTCGAGCAGGCGCCCCCGGACGGCGAGGTTGGCGTACCGGAAGTCGCCGTCGGGATGCTGCGCGGCCAGCAGGCCTGCCAGGCGGTCGGCCCAGCCCGCGTAGCGGCCGTTCCGGCCGGGGTCGTTGAGGCCCTCGGTGAAGCTGTCGCCGAGGGCGGCGTAGGAACGTGGGGCAGAAGTCTCCGGTGGGTGAGCCATGACGGAAATAGTTCACCTTCTGAAGTGACCTACGCCACCGTAGGTGACCGAGTGCGCAGGGTGATGTTGGCCACGAACCGCCGGGCGGACGGCGGCCCAGGGGCGCGGGTGCACCCCTGGGCCGCCTCGGCGGAGCCGTTACGCGCGTCCCGCGGCCTTCTGGGTCCGGCGGGAGAGCGAGTCGATGACGACGGCGGCCAGCAGGACGGCGCCGGTGACCATGAACTGGATCGCGTTGCTGAGGCCCTCGATGTTCATGCCGGACTGGATCGAGCCGATCACCAGTGCGCCGAGCAGCGCCGACCAGGTCTTGCCGCGTCCGCCGAAGAGGCTGGTGCCGCCGATGACGGCCGCCGCGATGCAGTTCATCAGCAGGTTGCCGCCGCCGGAGGTCTGGCTGGCCGACTGGATCTGCGCCGCCAGGAAGAGGCCGCCGACGGCCGCCATGGTGGACGCGATCATGAAGACCGAGATCCGGATCCAGGAGATGTTGATACCGGCCCGGCGGGCGCCCTCGATGTTGCCGCCGAGGGCGAAGATCTGCCGGCCGTAGCTGGTCCGCCGGAGCACGAAGTCCAGCACCACGATGAAGATCAGGAAGATCAGCAGGGCCAGCGGCAGCCCCTTGTACTGGTTGAGGGTGTACGCGGTGAGGAAGGCGATCACCGCGAGCACGCCGGTGCGCATGGCGATGTCGCTCATCGGCCGGTACGGGACCCCGGCCCGCTGCCGCCGCCGGGCCTCCTGGACGGCGGCGGCGAGGAAGAGCAGGACGCAGGCCAGCGCCAGCCCGTAGGCGGCGGCGGTCTGCCCGTAGATGGTGCTGTAGAGCCGGGAGACGATGTCGTGCCCGGAGAGGTTGACCGTGCCGTTGGCGCCGAGGATCTGCAGCATCAGGCCGTTCCAGGCCAGGTTGCCCGCCAGCGTCACGACGAAGGCGGGGACGCCGACCTTGGCGAAGAACAGGCCCTGGATCAGGCCGACGACCGCGCCGCCGGCCAGCGCGCCCAGCAGGGCGACCCACTGGTTCACCCCGTGGGTGACCTCCAGGACCGCGTAGATCGCCCCGCAGAGTCCGCTGACCGAGCCGACCGAGAGGTCGATCTCGCCGAGCAGCAGTACGAAGACCACGCCGATGGCGATCATGCCGGTGCCGACGATCTGCTGCGACAGGTTCGACAGGTTCTGCGCCGACAGGAAACTGCTGTTCAGACTGCCGAACACGGCCCAGATCACGATCAGGGCCAGTACCACCGGCAGCGAGCCCAGCTCGCCGCTGCCGAGCCGGCGGCGGAACTCCTTGAAGTATCCGGCCACGCCCTCCTGGCGGACGATCAGCCGGGGGTCGACGGCCGGGGTCGCCTGGGCCGCCACCGGGACGGCGGCGTTGACGCCGTCCGTGGACATGAAGTCCTCGGGGAGGTGCCGGTCGTGGTCGCCCGGTCGGGGTGTGCTGCCGTCGTCCGTCACTGGGTGCCCTCCGTACCACGGGCCTTGCGGCGGGTCACGGCGTTGTCCGTGGCGCCGGTGATGGCCGAGATGATCTCTTCTTGCGTGGTGCTCCGCCGGTCGAAGACGCCGTTGTTGCGGCCCAGCCGCAGGATGGCGATCCGGTCCGCCACAGCCATCACGTCGGCCATGTTGTGGCTGATCAGGATCACTCCGAGGCCCTGGTCGCGCAGCCGCTCCACCAGGTCGAGCACCTGGGCGGTCTGCTCGACGCCGAGTGCGGCGGTGGGCTCGTCCAGGATCACCACCTTCGGCGAGCCGATCAGCGACCGGGCGATGGCCACCGTCTGGCGCTGGCCGCCGGAGAGCGAGGCGATCGGGATCCGCACGCTGGGGATCCGGATGGAGAGGGTGTTGAGCAGCGTCCGGGACCGCTTCTCCATCTCGACCTCGTTGAGCACGCCGAACCGCTTGATCTCGCGGCCGAGGAAGAGGTTGCCGACCACGTCGAGGTTGTCGCAGAGCGCGAGGTCCTGGTAGACCGTGGCCACGCCCAACTGCTGGGCGTCCTGCGGGCGGTGGATGGTGACCGCCCGGCCCTCCCACTCGATGACGCCCTCGTCCGGCTGGTTGACCCCGGCGATCGCCTTGACCAGGGTCGACTTCCCGGCGCCGTTGTCGCCCACCAGGGCGACCACCTCGCCCTGGTGGACCTCCAGTTCGATGTCGGTGAGCGCCTGGACGGCGCCGAACCGCTTGGACACCCCGCGCAACGCCAGTACGGGTTCACCCAACATGGAACACCAACTCCCTTGCCCGCTAGCGGTTCTGCCGTCCCCCTGACCTGCTCAGGAGAGTCCGGCCGCGGTGCAGGCGGCGGCGAAGTCGGGCGTGCAGATCTGCGCGACGGTGTAGAGGCCGTCGGCGACCACGGTGGTCTTGACGTTGTCCTTGGTGAGCACGATCGGGGTGATCAGGTCGGACGGCACGGTCTGTCCGCTGCCGCTGGTGGCGGTGGTCGGGGTCACCGAGGGCTCCGGCGCCTTGCCCTGGGCGAAGGCGACCGCCATCGAGCCGGCCGCGTCGGCCTCCGGCTTGTAGGGCTTGTAGATCGACATCGTCTGGGTGCCGGCCAGGATCCGCTGCACACCGTCGAGTTGGGCGTCCTGACCGGTCAGCGGGACGCTGAGGTTGGCGGCCTTGAGGGCGGTCGCGATACCGGCGGCCATACCGTCGTTGGCGGAGTAGACGCCGACCACGTTCGGGGCGCCGAGGGCGGTGATCGCGGCGGCGGCCTCCTGGTTGGCGTTGTTCGGGTCCCAGTTCGGGGTGTCGTACTCCTTGCCGATGGTCAGCTTCCCGTCGATGGCGCTGTGCGCGCCCGCCTTGAACTGGGCGGCGTTCGGGTCGGTCGGCGAACCGTTGATCATGATGATCTTCCCGGTGGACGCCTTGGCGCCGACCGCGGAGACCAGCGCCTGGCCCTGGAGCTGGCCGACCTTGTTGTTGTCGAACGAGACGTAGCTGTCGACCGGCCCCTGGGCCAGCCGGTCGTAGGCGACCACCTTGACGCCCGCGTCGTGCGCCTTCTGGACCGAGGACTGGATGGCCTTGGCGTCCACCGCGTCCAGGATGAGCACCTTGTCGCCCTTGGTGAGGGCGGTGTCCACCTGGGTCTGCTGGGTGGTGGCGTCCTGGTTGGCGTTGTAGTAGTCGATCTGGGCGTTGGGCGCGAGCGCCTTGATCTGCGCCTCGATCAGCGGGCGGTCGAACTGCTCGTACCGGGTGGTCTTGGTCTCCGGGAGCAGCAGGCCGATCTTGACGGTCCCGCCCGCGCTGCCCGAGGAGGACGAGGAGCCGGTGGACTGCTTGGCGCTGCCGCAGGATGCCAGAGCGAGGCTGAGGGAGACTGCGGCGGTCGTGACGATGACGCGACTCAGACGGATGTTCACAAGATTGCCTCTCGGACTCGGGCCGGCCTTCGAGTCCGAGTCTGGGAACAACCGGCGGCCGACGCGATCTGACATGCGCCGAACGGGCACGGGTACGACCCGGATGGCGCAACGCCGAAGGCCCGAGGACGGAGGGGGTCGTCCTCGGGCCCGGCCGGGCGGGCTGCCCGGCGGTGCTGCGGCCGTACTGGGTCAGCGGTGCGACTGGAACTGCACGACCTGCTGGTAGGTCGGGCGGTTCTGCCAGCTGATCTTGGCGTCGGTCACCCCGCCGAGCGGGCGCTGGATGATGGTGTCGGCGCACCACTGGTCACCGGCCGCGCAGTCGCTGTCGCCCGGGTAGACCTGGGCCGGGGTCTGGGCGAGTGCGCTGGTGAGGGTGCCGAGCAGCGTCGTCCGGCAGGCCGCCAGGCTGCCGCCGCCGCAGAACGGCTGGGCGAGCGGGCCGGCCACCTGGTCGCCGAGGACGGACCGCAGGTCCTTGTTGAGGTAGCTCCACCAGCCGTACTGGAAGGCCGAACCCTTGTGCGGGATCGACTCGTTGGCGCTGGTGCTGCCGCTGGTCGCGCCGGTCTGGCCGCCGGACGGCGACTCGTTGATCTGCAGCGCCCCGGTGAGGGCGGTGTAGAGCGGGTCGCCGAGGCCCGGGTGGAAGACCCCGTCGGCGAGCAGCGGCCACCAGGCGTCCAGCAGCCGGATGGCGTCCGCGTCCGCGTAGGTGTGGCTGCCGGGCGAGGTCTCCTTGCGCTGGTCGCCGTCGGCCCGCCAGTTCTCCAGCTTCTGGACGGCGGTCGCGAGCGCGGGGTCGGTCACCGGTGCACTGCGGATCACCCGCAGCAGCTCCGGCAGGACGTCCTCGGCCCGCAGGTCGGTGAGCGCGGCGCTCTCCATCGCCTGGACGAGCGAGGTGCGGGTGACCTTGCCGCCGTTTGCGAGCAGGGCCTTCACCCGGTCGTCGAGCAGGTTGGCCCGGTGGACGGAGCCCATGCCGAAGCCGGTGGTCGCGTAGTCGGTGGCCTGCTTGTTGTTCCAGGAGACGTAGTAGTCCTGGTCGACGGACTGCGGGTGCTGGGCGGGCGGTGTGTACTGCGCGGTGTTGGTGGCGGGGTCGAACCCCTGCCACTCGTACGCGGCCGCGGCCTGTACCGGGAGCCCCGGGTCGACGCCGGGGGCGCGGACGGGGTTGCTGCCGGAGTTGTAGTACGCGGTGTGCGAGGAGTCGGCGTAGAACCAGTTGAAGGTGTAGTTGATGTTCTGTGCGGCCTGCTGGAAGCTCGCCGGGTCGTGCACCGCGCCCGGGTCGTTGAGCATCTGGAAGCCGATGATCGAGTCGGCCTCGTGGCGGTAGGTGGAGCGCAGCGAGGTGAACGCGACGGGCTTCCCGCCGACCGTGCCGCGGGCCGTCACCAGCCCGTAGTTCGAGCGGTACATCACCAGCGTGTAGGAGCCCGCCGGGGTGGAGTCGGCGGT
This sequence comes from Kitasatospora kazusensis, assembly GCF_039529945.1. Lineage (NCBI taxonomy): Bacteria > Bacillati > Actinomycetota > Actinomycetes > Kitasatosporales > Streptomycetaceae > Kitasatospora > Kitasatospora kazusensis. The sequence continues at coordinate 12,956 of NZ_BAAANT010000056.1, forward strand.
GGTGGGGCTCCAGGAGTCCTGCCGGGCCAGCCGCTCCAGCGGAGTGCACTGGCCGTGCCAGAGGTAGGACTCGGCGGCGAGGGTGACGGGTGAGCCGTCCGTGGTGCAGAGCGGGACGGCGTAGGTGTCGGTGATGTCCTGCCCGGCGGAGGTCGCGCTCCAGGCGTAGTCCTGGCCGCGGCCCAGCTGGACGTAGAAGCTCAGACCGGCGAAGGCCGCGCCGCGGGCGCTGATGCCCGGGCCCTGGAGCTCCTCCAGCATCAGCAGCTGCGGGGCGAAGTACCCCGTCTGCGGGCCGAAGACGGCGACGGGATGCCCGTCGTCGGTGTGACTGCCGGAGACCACCAGCGCGTTGGACATGCCGTGCTTGGCGGTGAGCAGGTTGCCGGGGAACACGCCGGGCGCCTTGCTGGTGGCCTGCTTGGCGGAGCCGGTGGCGTCGTAGATCAGCTGCTCGGGGACCACCGAGCCCGGGTCCGGCATCGCGGCGCCCTGCGGGTCGTCCGGCACCTGCGCGTACGGGAACTGCTGGCCGTCGTGCAGGGTCTGTACGGCCTCCGGGTCCTCGGCCTCGCGCAGCGACTTCCAGACCGCGTCGCCGGCGGCGGTGCCGTACCGTGCCTCGGCCGCCGACTTGACCTGGGCGGAGGCGAGTTCGCCGCCGCCGCCGGAGCCGAACAGCGCGCCGACCACGGAGGCCAGCGCCACCAGGTCGGTGAGCTTGAAGGGGGCGATCCCGCCGGCGTTGGTGATCGCGTTGATCTGGCCGGTGAGGTCGTACTCGCCGGGGAAGTAGCGGCCGTTGTACGACTGGGTGATGTACTGGTTGATCCCGTCCAGGTACGCCTGGGCGTCGGTCAGCGCCTGTCTGGCCCGGGGGCCCTCGTTCGAGATCGCGTCGATCTGGGACTGCAGCTCGGCCTCGGTGTACGGGGCCGCCTGCCAGAAGCTCTGCTCCAGCTGCCGGTTGGCGGCGGCGCCGCCGGCGAAGCCGGAGAGCTCGCCGCGGCCGACGTGCCGGAACAGGTCCATCACCCAGAGCCGGTCCTGTGCGGCCGCGTAGCCCGCGCCGTACTCGGTGCCGTAGCGGGTGGTGCCGGTGATGTGCGGGACGCCGGTCGCCTTGTCCCGGACGATCGTGACGTCGGGGCGTGGCGAGCTGGTGCTCGCCACCTGGTCGGCGGGCACCCCGAAGGAGGAGTCGTTGAAGAAACCGGTGATCTGACCATCCGTCAGGGACGGGTAGGCGGAGGCCAGTCCGGCGTACGGTCCGAGCTGGTCGTCGGTGTGCGCCGGGCGGGTGCCGAAGACCTTGTTGCCGAGGATGTCGGCGAGAGTGGCGTTGCCGTTCTCGCCGGGCGGCAGGATGTCGGCGCAGTGGCCGCCGCAGTAGTCGTTGGCGGCGGCCCGGCCGGTGGCGGAGGCCGGCAGGGCCGCGAGGGCGGTGGTGGCGAGGAGGGCCGCCGCGAGTGCGGCGGCCTGGAGCCTGAGTGCGTGGATGCGTCGGTGCATGCCAGCTCCTCCGTTGAGGCTACGGGGAGTTGACGCTAGGGCGGTTACTGGCCGGTTGGCTAGTGGCGTGCATGCCATTCTTTGTCCCGGCCCCGCTCCGCGGCGGCGGGTCAGCCGGGACCGGCCCCGTCCAGGCCCCAGCCCGACAGGTCGAGCGCGCTGCGGAAGCGCTGCGCCACGCCCGTCACCGGGTCGGTGAAATCGAGCCTCCTGGCCAGCAGTTGCAGCGGACGGGAGAAGTCGTCCGGCGCCGGGTCCGGCAGCACCAGCGGGTACAGCGGGTCGGCCAGGATCGGGACGCCCAGACTGCTCATGTGCAGCCGGAGCTGGTGGGTGCGCCCGGTCAGCGGCGTCAGCCGGTAGCGGGCGACCGGCCCCCGACGCTCCACCAGCTCCACCCGGCTCTCGCTGTTGGGCTCGCCCCCGACCTCCCGCGCGGCCAGCTCGCCGCGCTCCTTGACGATCCGGCTGCGCACCGTGCAGGGCAATACGAGCCCGGCCCGGTACGGCGCGAGCGCCTCGTACTCCTTGCGGACCAGGCGCTCCTGGAACAGCGACTGGTACGCGCCGCGCAGCTCCGGCCGCAGCACGAACATCGCCAGCCCCGCGGTGAGCCGGTCGAGCCGGTGCGCCGGGCTGAGCTGCGGCAGGCCCAGCTCGTGCCGCAGCCGGGCGAGCGCGGTCTCGGCGACGTGCCGGCCCCGGGGGGTCATCGCGAGGAAGTGCGGCTTGTCGACGACCAGGATCCGATCGTCGCGGTGCACCACGGTGAGCGGGAACGGCACCCGGACCTCGTCCGGCAGCTCGCGGTGGAACCAGACGTACCCGCCCGGCGTGAACGGCGCGTCCGGCTCCAACGGCCCGTCCGCCCCGAACACGGCCCGCTCGGCCAGCATCGCGTCGACCACGGCGGACGGCACCGGCAGCCGCTCGACCAGGTGGTCGCGCAGCGTCGCCCAACCGCCCTCGGCGGGCAGCCGCAGCCGTACGGGGTCGACGCCGTGGCGCTGGGGCAGGGGGGCGGGCGGCACCACGGGTCTGCGTCTCATTGCGGCCAGCGTAGTCGAGTGCGGGAGGTGCTCAGGGGCGGCAGCCCTGCAGGTCGCGGGTGTCCCCGGCCGCGCGGTGGCAGACCAGGTCGATCTGCGGGGGCTTGCCGGCCGGGCCCGGCTTCACCCGGATGATGTTGATGCCGTGGCCGGGCTCGGTGCCGGTGGTCAGTGGCTGGGTCTCCCGGAAGTCGATCGTGCCGGTGGCCCGGTTCGTCAGGTCCACCGCCCGCAGCCCGGCCAGCACGGCGGCCAGGCTGCCGTGCTGCGAGGTGCCGGCCCTGGATGCGCCCTCGTGCAGCGCGGCCGTCGCGTCGTAGGCCAGGGCGAGCGCGCCGTCGGAGAAGACGTCGTCCTCGTACGGGTTCGTGTTGGGCGCCGGGGTGATCCGCAGCTCCGAGGCGGCGGTCGCCGCCAGGTCGGGGCTGGCGGTGACCGCCGGGACGGTGAGGGCGATGTAGTAGAGCGTGGCCTGCGGAGCTATCGTGGTGCGGCCGGTGCCGAACTGGGCCTTCGTCAGATCGTCGCCGGTCAGGACGGTGAGCTTCTGACCGCAGCCCGGCTCCGAACTCAGCAGCTTCATCAGCTGGTTCACGTCGTCGGACCGCCCCGCGAGGTAGATCACGGACAGATCGGGCAGGCAGGCCTTCCGCAGCGCGTCCTGGTAGTCCGGGTCGCCGCTGTCGGTGAGGCCGTACTCCAGCGGCCCGCCCCCGGCCAGCTGGAACCCCGCGCCCCTCAGCATCGCGGCACCGTACTTGGCCTGTTCGGAGCTGTACTGGTCGTGGTCGTTGTTCGGCCGCCGGGTCAGTACGGCGGCCAAGCGGGCGGCGGGCTGGGGCAGGCCGTCCACGATCTTGCGGAGGGCCGCAGCCTCCTCCTGGTCGGTGGCGCTCAGTCCGAAGTAGTTGACGTGCCGCTGGGCCAGGGTGGTGCTGGAGTTCTCGGTGTCGACGACCGCCAGCCCGGCCTGTTGCAGCAGGCCGACGGCCTGGTCGCTGTCGGTGGCGTCGCGGCCGAGCCCGACGACTCCGACGATCGAGCGGTCCCGGCTCGCCGCGCCGACGATCCGGTCGACCATCTCGGTCTGGAAGTACAGGTCCTGGCCGCCGTTGGCCACCAGGATCTTGATCTTCAGCGGGTCGCCCGCGTTGTTGCGCAGCTGGGCGAGGTGGACGCCGGCCAGCTCCTTCAGGCTGTTCAGCGCCCGCGACTCCTGCCCGGTGGCGGTGGTGAACGAACCGGCGTAGACGATGGTGATGTAGCGGACGTCGGGCAGCGCGGCGACGCGGTCGTTCTCCTGTCGGATGTCCGTCTCCAGGGTGCCCAGGGAGAGGGCGGCCCCGGCCTGGTCGTCGCCGCCCTGCCCGGGCTTCAGACCGTTCAGCCGGATGTCGTGGCCGGTGGCGAAGGACACGCCACCGGTCGCCAGGCCGATGCACTCCCGGGTGCCGCCCTGGTCCACCCGCCAGACCGCGTCGTGGTTCGAGCCGAGCAGCCGCCCCTCGCAGTACTGGTGGGAGAGCTGCTCGCTGCGCAGCAGACCCGCGCAGGCCGCGAGCACCAGCACGGCCAGCAGCGTCCAGCGCGACCAGAGGAACCACGCCGTCCGCCGGACCGCCACGGCGGTGAGGCCGGTGGTGTTCCCGGCGTTCAGCTGGAGCCTGGTGAGCCGGACGGGCAGGGTCCAGGCCAGCGCCCGGCCACGGCTCGGGGCCTGCCGCACCCGGAGGTTGCTCACCCAGTTCTCGTACGGGCCGCCCCGGCGCGGCCCGGCCGGGTGGACGGGCTCCGGCCCCGGACTCTCCGCCTCCAGCCAGGCCGGGACATCCGCCTGGGCGACCCCGGCGAGCACCAGCAGCGGGTCCTGCTCGCTGCGGCGGCTGCGGACGTCGCTGATCGCGCTGAGCACCTTCAGCCCGCCGTTGACCGTGCCCGCCTTCGGCATGAAGACCACCGGCGGTATCCGGCGCTTTCGGCCGCGCAGGTCGGGCGCCCAGGCGCGGTGTGCCGAGCGCAGGTCCTCCAGCAGGGCCAGCGTGCGCAGTTGCAGGTGGAACTGCTGGGAGCGGTCCCGTTCCTCGGAGGGCGTGCCGGCCAGCTGGGCCTTGATGATCTCGCCGGCCACCTCCCGGGCCCGGGCCTGGGTGACGTCCCAGGAGCGCCGGGGCCGCCAGATCGACCAGGCGGCGGCCTGCCGGCCGGAGGCGGCGAGGAAGGTGGTGGTGGCGAACCAGTGGCTGGCCTGCCCGAGCCAGGACAGTGGAGCCGTGTTCCGCCGGACCCAGCCGGTCACCATCAGCAGCAGGAAGGAGGCCGGCACCACACCGGCGACGACCTCCCAGTGCGCCTGAGTCAGCAGGGTGGTCAGCCCGGCCAGCACGAACGCGCCGATCAGGGTGCCGGAGTTGAGCAGCGGCGACAGCGTCTGCGCCCAGTCGCTCCGGGCGGTGCCCTGCTGGGGCCGCCAGTGCAGATCGCGCAGCCGGGTCAGTACGGCTTCCACCTGGTCGTCGAGCGTCCGGTCGGCGCCGGCGTCCGGCGTGGTCAGTACGTGCTGGGCGGCGCCCTCGATCGCGGCCACCAGGCGGGAGCGCGGGAAGGCGTAGTGCCGGTACCAGGACGGGCCCCGCTTGGCCCACGCCCCCTTCGAGAGCCCGTCCAGGATGCCGATGGCGTTCCGGTGCGGGTCGCCGCCCGCCGGCCCGGCCACCAGCCGGTGGGGTAGCCCGCCGCCCTCCTGCGCCTCCTGGACGGCGGTCACCAGGTCGGCCACCGCCTGGTCGAGTCCGGTATCGGCCTCCTCGGCGTGCAGCACCACGACCGGCATCGGCAGCCGGGCCTGACTGAACTGGTCCACCAGATCCTTGAATAGCGCGTCGACCTCGTACTCGGCCGTCGTCGGCATGCCGCCGAACGCCGTCCCACCACGCACTGCTCCCTGTGCCACCGCAGCCCCCCGAGAAGTCCCCCGCACCGCATGCACCCACCCGATCAGGTCGCGAGTGTAAACCCGGGGCCGGTGCGGTGAACACGGTTCGGCTCCACGGGAGCTGCATCGGTCGGACGTCGGCGAAGGACAGGGGCGCGAGCTGAGCCCCGCGCCCCTGTCCTTCGCCGACTACTGCTCAGCCGAGCTGGCCGCCGGTGTCCTTGGTCTCCAGCTTCACCCACTTGGCGACGCTCGGTACCCCGGCCGCGTCGAGCAGGAAGAGCATGTAGTACCCGGGCGGCGCCGCCGCGGCCAGCGGCGGTGTCTGGAGGGTCAGTTGGCCGCCGCTGCGCCCGGTGATCTGTAGTTCGACGTGTCGCTGGCTGGTGTCCACGGAGTGCGTCGAGGTGATCGGGGACAGCAGGACGGCACGGGTGACCCTGCCGGGGGTGGACGTGTTGACGGTGAAGGCCGTGTTGTAGCGCAGCGGGCCGGTGGGCGCCGAGTCGAGGGTGGGGCGGCTGCCGGTCTGCAGGTACGGGGGTTCGAAGATCTCGATGCTCCCGTTCATGCCCGACTTGATGTCCGGGTTGTTGGCGATCTGCTGCAACTCGTCGCCGGTGACCATGATCCGGCCGTCGGGCAGGATCACCGCGTTGGAGTGGTAGCCGCGGGCCAGGCGCTGGACGGGGCCGAGCTGCCAGTTGCCGTCGGCGTCGCGGGCCTCGGTCTGACGGTATTTCAGGTCACCGTTGGGGTTGAGTGCGCCGTTGCCGTAGTCACGGATGTCGAAGGCGCCGTTGACGGTGAAGAGCTTGCCGTCCGGGAGGATCAGGGTGTCGTCCTGGGTCCGGCCGAAGGCCCGGGGCTTGAGCATGCTCCACTGGTTGCCGGAGAACTGGTAGGTGTTCGGGTTGTCCCGGTTGCCGCCGAGCAGCAGCATCGAGTCGGGCCCGTTGAAGCCGCCCGGCAGGGCCACGGCCGAGCCGTAGTTGCGCTGTACGGCGTCCGGGCGGGCCGGCAGGTCGGTCCGGGTCTCGGCCTTGGGGTCGAACTTCCACTGCTCGGTCGCGGTGCGGCCGAAGGCGTAGATCTTGCCGTCGTTGAGCGAGAACAGCTGCGGGTAGTCGGTGGTGAAGGGCGCCTCGACGCCGAACTTGTCCACCGGTGAGACCGGTACCTTCGCCGGGTCCTTCGGCACGCTGTGGGACTTGGCGGGGAAGCGCTCCACCACCGGGGTCGGCCAGCCCCACCCGTACTCGGACTGCCCGGACATGATCAGCTGCCGGCCGTCCTCGCCGGTCACCACCGAGGGGTACCAACGGCCGACCGACATGTCGGAGTTGCGGGTCCAGGTCTCGTTCCACGGGTCGAAGACCAGCGACAGCTTGGCGCCGGTGCCACCGCCCCCGCCGAAGTTGCCGCCGAACACGCCGAGCATGCCGTTGGGCAGGAAGGAGTGCCCCGCGCAGAAGAACGGCGCGGGCCGGGACACGCCGGTGCCGTCGTCGAGGACGACGTCCGGCGGCGGGACGGACTTGAACGCGTCGCGGCCGTTGCCCTTGGCCGGGTCCCAGATGTAGGCGCGGCCCCGGTTGTCCTTGCCGATGGTCTGGGTCGGCGCGGGCTCCTGGGTCGGGTCCTCGGTGACCGGCTCGAAGGAGAAGACCAGCACCTTGCCGGTCGGCAGCATCGCGATGTGGACGCCGTAGTCGGGGGAGGGGAAGTAGTCGGTGAACCTGCCGAAGACCTTGGGGTCGAAGGACTTGTTCAGCGAGGCCTGGGTATCGGTCAGCAGCTTGAGCCGGGCGGTGCGTACCGACTGCGGGTACGGCGCCGAGACGGCCCGCTTCTCCTGCCGGGCGGCGTTCGCCTCCAGCCGGGACCAGGCGAGGTACTCGGCCTCGTCCTGGCCGAGGGCGGCCAGCTCGGCGGGGCGCACCTCGGCCTTCAGCTGCTCGGCGGTGAAGCCGTCGGCGGTGGCGCCGGCGGTGCGCGGGGCTGCGTGCAGCGGGGTGGCCAGTACGGTCGTGGTCGCCACGGCGGAGACCAGTGCGCAGGCCGAGAGGACGGCTGACAGCCTGGCGCGTCGGGGCGGGGTGGTGCGGGGCATGGGGCTCCTTCGGCACAGCGGGTGAGGGTGCGGCGGGGGGACCGTGGCCGGCTCGGTCCGACGGTCGGGGTCCGCGCGGTGGCCGCCCGTCCGGCTACGGACAGTGACGGCCTGCCGAGGCGGAGCGGGCGGCCCAGGGGTGCGGCGGTCCCGGAGGGGTGCACTGCCTCGGGCACCGGCGGACGTCGATCAGTCTCACAGTGGGCGGGAGTTGCTGTCACGACAGGCCGGGCGGACGGGTGACGGACCGTTCGCCCGGGTGGGTGGACGGCCCTGCATGCTCCGCGTACGTACCGTAGGGTCGGCCTCACGCTCCGCAGTCGCGCGGGGCGCCCGCGACCGGACCCCGCGACCTGACTCCGTGACCTGAGCCAGCGTCGCCGGACACCCCGTCGCCGAACAGCCATGACTGGAGCGTTCATGACGACCGAAGTGCCCCCGGGCGTGCTGCCCCCGGCCTCTCCACCCGCCACCGACCTGCCACTGCGCGAGAGCGACGAGATCCAGGGCGACGTACTGGCCGGGTTCAAGAAGGACCAGATGGTCCTGCTCTTCCTGAAGTTCGAGGACGGTGTGAAGGCGCGCGGCTGGCTGCAGCGGCTGACCCCGAGGATCGCCACCACCCGGCAGGTGGCGACCTTCAACAAGGCCTTCAGCGAGGCGCGTCAGCGGTCCGGCGGTGACCCCACCGGGCTGAAGGCGACCTGGCTCGGCATCAGTCTGACCTACCAGGGCCTGGCGACGCTGACCGGGAAGCCGCCGTATCCGCCGGCGGCCGCCGACACCGCGATGGGGGCCTTCCAGCAGGGGCCGGTGGCGCGGGCCGCGATCCTCGGCGACGTGGACGGCAGTCCGAGCTCCCCGTCGAAGTGGATCTTCGGCAACAACAAGTCGGAGGAGTTCATCCACGCGGTGCTCACCGTCGCCGCCGACACCGCCGAGGACCTGCAGGCCGCCGTGATCGAGCAGCGCGAGGCCGCGGCGCAGTTCAAGGTCTCGGTGGTCTTCCAGCAGAACGGCTCCACGCTGCCCGGCACCCGTCGGGGCAAGGAGCACTTCGGCTTCAAGGACGGTGTCAGCGAGCCGGGCGTGCGCGGCTTCGACGAACCCGATCCGCTGCGGCCCGAGTGGGTCAAGGGGCACCCCGGCACCCGGCTGATCCCGGCCGGCGAGTTCGTCTGCGGGCACCCGCAGGTCGACCGCTCGGACATGGGCGGCCCGACGGAGCTGCCCGCCTGGACGTTCAACGGATCCTTCCAGGTGGTGCGGCGGCTGGCCCAGGACGTGCCCGGCTTCTGGGCGCAGGTGGCGCGCCAGCTGGAGGTGCTGAAGAAGAGCAAGGCCGTGGACGACGACGCCACGGTCGAGTGGCTGGCGGCCCGCCTGGTCGGCCGCTGGCGGTCCGGCACGCCCGTCGCCAAGTGCCCGAACGCGGACACCCCCTTCAACACCGTCGCCTCCAACGACAACGACATCAGCTTCGGCAACGACCTGGAAGGCCGGATCACCCCGCTCTTCTCGCACCTGCGCAAGACCAACCCGCGCGACGGCCTGCAGGAGAAGCCCGGCGACAAGCCCTTCCCGGAGGACCCGGTGATGGACCGGCGCCGGATCATGCGGCGCGGCAGCCCGTACGGGCACGCCTTCGACCCGGCCGCGGAGGGGCCCGGCGGCCCGGACTCGCCGCGCGGTCTGCTCTTCGTCAGCTACCAGACCGACCTGGTCACGCAGTTCGAGTTCATCCAGCAGTCCTGGATCGACAACTCCAAGTTCCCCCCGAACCGGAAGAACCCGCCCGGCCCGGACGCGATGGTCGGCATCGCCGGTACCGTCAACTGGAACCAGGACGGGGACGCCGTCCCGCTGAGCTTCCAGCAGTTCGTGAAGACCGAGGGCACCGTCTACGCCTTCGCGCCGTCCATCAGCACCCTCCGCGCGCTCGGCGAGGGCCGGCTCCCGGACAAGGGCCGGCCGGAGATCGGCCAGCCGGTCGACACCTTCCTGCCGGTGCCCGACCTCCAGCGCAAGGACGGCAAGAGCTGGTACTGGGCGTACCGGACGGTCGGCGGGAAGCAGGTCTACCGGGCGATCTCCATCGCCGACGGCCACGAGCACACCGACCGGCTGGAGAAGGAGGACCGGGCGGTCTCCGAGTGGGACTCGCTCGCGGGCGTCTCCTCGGTCGACCTCTTCCTGCCCTACCCGGACATGCAGCTCAAGGACGGCAAGAGCTGGTTCTGGGTGTTCCACTCGGTGGACGGCAAGCAGGTCTACCGGGTGGTCACCATCGCCGAGGGCGGCGACCGCGCCGACGTCCTGGAACGCGCCGACGGGCCGCTGAGCCGCTGGCAGTCGCTGAACGGCGTCAGCAAGCTCGACTGCGTGCTGCCCGCGCCCGACCTGCAGCGCAAGGACGGCAAGAGCTGGTACTGGGCCTTCCACACCGTGGACGGCAAGCAGGTCTACCGGGGGATCTCGATCGCCGACGGCCAGCGGCACAACGACCTGCTGGAGCGGCCCGACGCGCTGATCTCGGAGTGGGACTGCTTCGCCGGGATCTCGCGGATCACCACGATTCTGCCGGTACCGGACATGCAGCGCGTCAACGGCGTCAGCACGTACTGGGTGTTCCACCAGGACAAGTACCGCATCATCAGCATCGCCGACGGCAGCGCACACGAGGACCGGATCGTGGTACCCGACCGGCCGGTGACGCTCTGGAAGTCGCTGTCCCAGGAGTGACCCGCCGGGCGCCGGGCGGCGGACCCGGCCCGTCAGATGTCGCGGAACTCCACGACCGCCCCTCTGAGAAGGAATTCCCGAACGGCGCGACCAACTCGGCGAACCGGCTGACCGCGAGACTTCCTGGGCTACGGGGCGACCGAGCGTGCTGCTCCGCCCGGCGCACCGCTCCGCGCAGGTCCTGTTCCCGCACCGCGAGCGTCCGGCGGTGCGGGAACTCCATGAGCGCCTGTCGGTGGTTGGGGTGTCCAGTGTTGCGGCCGAAAACGTTCGCTGGGTTCGTCGAACACGCCCAACGTGAGAGCCTGACCGTCAAGCGACAGGGAGCGGGCCAGTGTTGGTGACGGCGCCTGTCCAGCAGCCTGGTTGGCCGGCCTCCTGCCAGGCGACGTCAAGCTTGCGGTGGGTGAGCTCTTCGGCTCTGCGGTGCAGGGCTGCCTGCGCGATCTCGGGCTCGCAGGAGGGCACGGGATGGTCGAGTCCGCCGTCGGCGACGCCCCTCGGATCGGTGAAGTAGACGGCGAACCGCCACCGGTCGGGTGTGCGATACAAGACGAGCGTCGTCGGCGTTCCGATAGTGCGCCAGTACGGTGTTCGCTTAATTCCCATGTCGGCAAGGTACCGGCGGCAGTGAGAAGGACGGCCTCGTCCGTACGGTGCCACCGCCAACCCGGTTAACCTGTGTGCTCAGAGCACTAGTGTCCCGCGTCCGAAGTCATGGGTCTTAGTTGCTAGTCTGTTGGTGTGTCAGGTCCTTCTGCTGTAGAGATCGTGTTGTCCGAGGGTGAGCGTGCCGAGCTCCTGCGTCGGTCGGGGGCGTCGGACCGGCGTGCGGCGGAGCGGGCCCGGATTGTCCTGGCGTGCGCTGACGGCATGTCGAACATGGGTGCAGCTCGGGCGATCGGTGTCGCGGTCGGGACGGTGGCCAAGTGGCGCCGGAAGTTCGCCGCGGAGCGGATGGCCGGGCTGCAGGACGCCGCCCGCATCGGCCGGCCGAAAGCTGATCTGGTCCTCAGCGAGGCCGAGCGGGCCCAACTGACGAGCTGGGCGAGGCGGGCGAAGACCGCCCAGTACCTGGCGCTGCGAGCGAAGATCGTGCTGCGTTGCGCGGAAGGCGGGACGAACAGGCAGACCGCCTCCGATCTCGGTGTCGACGCGTCCACCGTGGACCGCTGGCGGGCCCGCTTCATCGCCGACCGCCTCGACGGCCTCCAGGACGAGCCCCGGCCCGGCCGGCCGCCCTCGATCCTGCTCGACAAGGTCGAGGACGTGGTCGTTGCGACTCTGGAGTCCACCCCGGGCAACGACACGCACTGGTCGCGCGCCTCGATGGCCGAACGCACCGGACTGTCCAAGTCCACCATCGGGCGCATCTGGAAGAAGTTCGACCTCAAGCCGCATCTGCAGGACTCGTTCAAGCTCTCCACCGACCCGCAGTTCGTGGACAAGGTCGTCGACGTTGTCGGGCTCTACCACAACCCGCCCGAGCGGGCTGTGGTCCTCTGCGTCGACGAGAAGTCCCAGATCCAGGCGCTGGACCGGTCCCAGCCCATCCTGCCGATGATGCCCGGCATGCCCGAACGCCGCACCCACGACTACCTGCGCCACGGCATCACCAGCCTGTTCGCCGCGTTCAACATCGCCGACGGCACTGTCATCAGCGCCCTGCACCGGCGCCACCGCGCCATCGAGTTCAAGAAGTTCCTGACCACGATAGACAAGGCAGTGCCGGCCGAACTCGACGTGCACCTGGTCTGCGACAACTACGCCACCCACAAGACCCCCGAGATCCAGAAGTGGCTGGCCCAACACCCCCGCTTCCACGTCCACTTCACCCCCACCGGCTCCTCCTGGATCAACCAGGTCGAGCGCTGGTTCGGCCTGCTGACGGACAAGCTCATCCGCCGCGGCGTCCACACCTCCGTCCAGGCCCTGGAGAACGACATCCGCACCTGGATCGCCACCTGGAACGAAAACCCCAGGCCCTTCACCTGGACCAAGACCGCCGACGAGATCCTCAACTCACTCGCCGACTACCTCACAAAGATCACACCACCCAACCCCGAGAAACCATAGAAAACTTCACCACGTCATTTCGGACGCGGGACACTAGTGGTGCGCCGCGTTGATTCGTTGAGGGTCATGCCACTTGACTAGCGTGCCGTCGTTGGCCCAGTGGTCAGGTCGTGCTCTGTCGAAATGCGCGCTGCCATCCGGGCCGGACTCCGTTCCGCGGAACTTGGTCACGTGACGCGAGGGTCTGCCTTCGCCCGGTGGGGTGGGGCATCCGGAAGGGGTTAAAGCTCACACCCGGGGTGTACCGGTGAGTCACCGCGGCATCGGCCATGCACGGGTGGGTGCGTAGTCGACCTTGAGGCTGTGCAGCTGGGTGGCGAGTAGGTGGCTCGCCGCCCTGACCAGGCCTTGGCGGTCCGTGACCGGATGCTGACCGTCCAAGAGGGACATGGTCAGGTGATAGGTCGACAGGGCTTTGTCCGTCCCGGTCTTGGTCTGTTCCTCGGACGGTGCGCGGGAGAGAACCAGCACCGCTGGCTCGCGGTTCTCGGCAATGGCGGCGCCGAGGCGGGCGTGGCCGTCCAGGATCACATGGCAGTTGAGCCCGCTGAACCACCAGAGCAGTACGGGCGGCAGGATGCCCTCCCGGGCGTGCTTCCGGTAGGCCTTCACCCTGGGGTCGTCGGATGGTGGCATCTGCCGCAGGGGCATGACCCTCCAAGAGCCGTCGAACCAGTCGATGTAGCCATCAGGATGATCGTCGAGCAGCAGGGAACGCCATTGGTCGGCCGGCCCGCCTTCTGTCGGTGTCATCCCCTCACGGGCAAGGCGCCGGGAAAGCACCCACCGCCCCTCGTGGAGCGGACCGATGGTGGAGGAATCCAGAGTGTTGGCGAAGCGATGCGCCCAGCGGGCGTACCAGGATGGCTGCCCGTGCTCGGTGACCGAGCGCACCTCGGCGGCCCGCAAGGGGGAGATGGGTGATCGGTAGTGGTCCGTGCGGGAGTATTCGACTCCGCATCGGTCGTCGTCTACGCGGCCGAGGAGCACCACGTCCGGCCCCTGCGACAGGACTATCAGATTCCCGTTCGCCGTCTGCGGCCGCAGCCCTGGCTCGGTCGTACGCTCAAGCTCCAGGCCGAGGCTGACCCATGATTCGCTGTCGATCGCCGCTGTCAGATTCGTCCGGTGCACCGGACCGATCCTAGTCCTGTACAGCGTCAGATCGTTGAGGGTGTGTTCGTCCGGACTGTGGGGTCGTTAAGGTAGAGGCCGCACGCGCAGTCGAGGGCTTCTACCGGTGATCCGGTGGGGTAGCCGCTGGGCAGGACGTTGTCCTGGTAGCCGTCGCGGCTGGCGAGGTAGAGCGCGAAGCCCCAGGTGTGCAGGACCCCGCCGAAGCGCAGACGGCACAGCGGCAGGGCCTGCCCGTCGGGCAACGTCCCTGCGATGTAGGCGAATCCGGCGCGAAAGCGCACGTCGACGCCGGCCAGCTGCGGCCAGCGTGAGCGGGCGTGCTCGGTCAGGCGATGGCGCAGGTGGTGCTGCATCGACTCCGGCGGGTTCTTCGGCATGACGCCCATCGTGCCTGCTCCCGGCGGCGTCCGCCATGATCCACTCCTCGCGGTGGGACACAGGGGCGGAGGGCGGTCGGGTGGCGCGGACGGAGTGAGGTGCGGCCGGGTCGGGTGCCCCCTATACCCCGAGGACGGCGGTGTTCTCCCGGCCGGCTTAAGGTCCTCCGGTCGGCGCCTGCCGCTTCTCAACGGCCAGTCCTTGACCCCGCTGCTGCAACCCATCTGCGGGGCTTCCGATGACGAGGCATCATCAGGGGTTCACGGTCATTCACCCTGTCGGCCTTCCCCGTGACTTGTAACCCCCGGATGGAACGGGAGCCCTTGAGCCTGGCGACCTGAGCTTCGCACCCCGCCGTTACCAGCGACGCACGTCAGGCCCGGGGGGCAGATCCTCGAACACTGATCCGTAACTACACCTTCGGCATCAGCCGAACCTCCTTCAGTGAAGCTCACTCAACTCGTGCGACCTCGTGTCGCACCCCGGCCTCCGAGTACTACGGAGCCTCCGCCCTGTCCGACGGCCATCAGCCGGCGATGCGCCTGCCCTCGGCCGGACTGGCGATCCGGCGCGGAGGGCGACCACGGACAGTTCCCACGTTCACCACGGAGTCGATCGACGGGTGAGGTGCCCAGCTCTACCCCGGCAGCATCGCCACACCTACGCCGCAGACATTCGGCGTGGCCTCCCCACCGATAAGTCGAGTCGGCTTCGGAGTTGACCGTCAGCTCGCCGAGGTCGTGCACTGCGTCCGGCCCAGATCCGCCAGGTTGGAGCCGGTGTCGTAATTACGGGGCGTCAAGCGCTGGTTCCTCACGTACACCTTCCCGTCTCGCTGGCCGGACCCGAACCGTCTGGCAGTGCCAGTCCGTCCCGACGTTGTCAGGGCTGCTTGCCGCCCGCCTCGGCATCCCCCGAGACGAACTGCCCCCAGCTTCCGCAGGGCTGCTGCGACAACCCGGCGGTGAAGGTCTCTCACCTCACTCGACTCCATGGCGCCTCGTGGCGCACCGACCCGCTACGACAAGCGCGGCTACGTCTTCCTGGGCACCGTAACGGCCGCGTCGTTGGTCATCTGGCTTCGATCTTGACGAGGACGGACGCTGTCAGAGCCCTGTGTCAGCAGGGCGTTGATGCCCGCACGGCACCGAGTCGCCGTTCCTGTCGACGACTTTGGAGGCATTGGCCGAGTTCACCCACACAGTGATGCCCTGGGCATGGACCACCACGTTGAAAGGCGACTCCTCGGGCTCCTTCTCCGTGACGACGGTGAACTCCTCGCCTGGACGCATCCAGTGATCGGTTCTCCAAGGCTCCACCCAGAGACAGAGCATGCTCTCGGTCTCGTTGCTCACGCCGGCTTTCGACACACCGCAACCCTAGCGAGTCACATGATCGGTCGGACAGCTCCGTCGATGCCGCGCTCACCGTCCAGGAAGAAGGCACCGACGCCGGCTGGCGCCCGGCCGAACTCCGGGCCCGCCTGGCCCGGAGTTCGGAGGACTGGCACCTGATCGACTGAGACCGTCGACGCGCTCGGCGGCATACTGGCGAGATGAGCTTCGAGGTGGGGACCGGCGAGAACGACTGGGGCGGCGTGACACTCGGGGAGAGGTTGCTGCGGGCGGCGGAGGGCCTCAAGGTCGTCTTGCCTGAACACGAAGGACAGTGGAGCGGCATAGCCGCATACGTCGACGCGGGGCTCAATCGGCGGGTGAGAATGCGTCCGGCCGACGAGCAGCGTCGGACCTTCTGGGTGTACCTCCAGAGCAATGGCCTGCGCCTGGCCGGCGGGTGGACCGCCGATCTGGCCGAGGTGGTCAGAGCGGTGGTGGCCTGGACCGGTGGAGCGGGGCTTGAGGAGACCAGGGAGCAGGCCCCGTACATCGAGTTCCGCCCTTGGGCTCTCGCGCACGAGCGGGAGCCGCTCGGTGCTGTCGAGCTGGAGTGGTGCCGCAGGCTCGACGGCATCCACATGCCGCCGATGAACCGGTTCCCGCGCGTGCATGCGCTGTTGGCGGCGGCGTACGCCCGGCCGGTGCTCCGCCAACTGATGCCGGTGACCAGCCACTTCAACCTCTGGTTCTCCACCAGTACCACGGCGAATCGGAATACGACAGGAGTCGGGCCCATGATCTGGCCGCACGATGAGGGGCTCTACGGGGTACGGAACGGGAGTGAGTTGCTCGCGCGCTTCGAGACGCCGGAGGAGGCCGTCGCCTTTGTGGTGGCCGTCCTGCCGGAGGGGATCGGGCCGGCACGTTAAAATGTCGCTTGAGCGGTACTGGCAGCGATCGTGGTCGTCGTCACGTTCGGCTGCACCTGCCGCCAGCGCTCTTGATCGCCAGGACACCGCCTAGGCGGCGGAGAGGAAGTCACCCACCTTGGCGATCACCTCACGCTGCCACGCCTGCGACTGCGGGTCCGCGTACGCGGGGTCCTCGTGGACGGCGAATCCGTGCTGGGCGCCTTCGAGTTCGTACAGCTCGGCCCCGGCCCCGAACAGTGGCGCGTATCGGCGGGACAGCTCCACGTCCACGAAGGTGTCCTTCGTCCCGTGGACGATCAGCACCGGGACGCGGACGGCGGCACAGATCGCCTCGGGCTCATCGAGATGGAACATCTCGTTGAGGAGTCCCCGGCCGACCTCGAACGGAGTGCGGACGGAGAACCCGCGCCGGTCCAGTTTGGCCGCGCGCTCCTTCGACAGGTAGTCATCGGTCCAGCCGGCCGCTTCGGTGATGAACCTGTTCTTGTAATCCATGCGCGGGTTCAGGAGTACCAGCTTGTCGACATCGCCGGGGCGGCGACCGGCGTGCACGGCGGCGGCACCGCCGGAGAACGAGGCGGCGATGACGTGCACCGGGCCAGGGCGGTTGGTGATCTCCGCGAGGTGATCGGCCGCGGCCCGGATGTCGTTGGCCACTCCGGCGATGGTGACATCCGAGAAGCGCCCTCCGCTCGCACCGTGCGCTCGTAGGTCGAATCGTAGGCAGGTGATGCCGACGGCGGCGAGGCCGGCCGCCAGCCGCGTGAAGAAGCTGCCTTCCTCACGGGTGACGCCTGCCCCGTGGGCGAGGACGGCCAAGGCCGCCGGTGGAGTTGGGGAAGGAGTGACCGTGCCGAACAGAACGGTGCCGTCCAGGGAGCGGAATTCCGTCTCGTAGTCAGTCATGCGCCGATGGTAGCCACCGGCGGAGCGCCGATGGTTGCGCTCGGCACGGATCAGCCTGTGGTGCCGAGCACCACGAGGCCCCCGAACGCCGTGCGGCGGATTCTTGGGGTCCTCGCAACACCTGATGATCTATGTGGTCGTCAGTAGATCACGCAGGCGCTCGGCTGGAGTTCTCCAGCCGAGCGTTTTG
>NZ_BAAANT010000057.1:0-29531 GCF_039529945.1 Kitasatospora kazusensis
CGCCCGGCCGCCTCGGCCGCCGCCGGCCCGGCGACCAGCGCGGTGGCCCCGCCGTGCCCGTCCTGCGCCGCGGCGAAGG
The DNA here is from genome assembly GCF_039529945.1 of Kitasatospora kazusensis. NCBI lineage: Bacteria > Bacillati > Actinomycetota > Actinomycetes > Kitasatosporales > Streptomycetaceae > Kitasatospora > Kitasatospora kazusensis. Next base: position 80 of record NZ_BAAANT010000057.1, read on the forward strand.
GGGCGCCGACCCGGTGCAGCGCCTCCGCCAGCGCGGTGACGGCCCAGGACGCGCCCTGCGGCGCCGCCGCCGCGCCGTCGATCCGCGCGGTGACCGGGGTCAGCCGGGCGCCTGCGGGCAGTCCGCAGGCGGCGAGCGCGTCCGGCAGTCCGGGGCCGTCCTGCGCCAGCAGCTCGACCAGCCGGGCGGCGCTCTGCCGCTGCGCCGCCGCGCCCGCCCGGACCCGGGTGGCGAGCGGGGCGAGCAGCTCGGCGAGCCCGTGCAGCACGGCGGAGGCGGCGAGTGCGGGCGTGCTGTGCGGCTGGAGCTGCCAGCCGTCGAAGGGGGAGTCGCCCTGCGGTCCGATCGGCACCGCCCCCCGGGCGGCCGACGGCGCCGTACCGCGATCGCCACCCTCCGCCGCGCCGGTGGAACTCGCCAGTACCCGGCCGGTGGCCGAGACGACCGAGCAGTCCGGCACTCCGAGCCGGGCCACCGCGCAGGCCAGTACCTCGTCGAGCGGCGCCTCGGCGTGCAGCAGGGCGAGCAGCTCGCGCCGCCCGGCTTCCGGGATCACCGCCACGCCCTCCGCGCGGGCCTGCAGGCCGCCCCACAGCCGCAGGTAGACCCGGTCGGTGACCGCGCGGAAGCTGGTACCCGGCGGGACGGAGAGCAGCGGGATCCCGTGTGTGCGGCAGGCGTCCACCAGGCTCTCGGGCACGGTGCCGTGGGTGCCCTCGCCGGCCAGCAGGGCGGCCACCCCGGCACTGCGCAACGAGGTGGCGAACCGCAGCGCCGCCGAGGTCTGGTCCGGCTGCCACCAGACCAGCCCGCTCAGCACCAACTCGCCGGGCTGGAGGTAGCGCGCCGGGTCCTGGAGGTCGGTCGAGGTCACTCCGGTCACCTGGCGGCCCAGTAGGTCGGACGTCCCCCAGGCCAGCCCGATGTGCAGGCCGTCCAGCCCCAGCAGATCTCCGACGATCATGTCTCGCTCCTTGTGCTCCGCGCCGTTCCCGCCTCTCGCTGAAGCGATGGCAAGGTGCGCACAGGCATCGTAAATGCAAGTCCAAACACCTCCCCACCCTCTTGTTCGATCACCCAGAACCAGCCGCCCCACCTGGTGCTCCGCGCCAGTCGTACGCCCAGTTGCGCCGTTGCTTCAATCGGATCGCGAGTGGAACGAGAGGGACGGACATGGATCTGAACACGGTGCTGGAGGTGCGCGACGCCGGCCGTCGCGGGGTGTGGCGGCCCGGCGACGCCTGGCTGGGCGGCGGGACGTACCTGTTCTCCGAGCCGCAGCCGCACCTGCGCCGGCTGATCGACCTGAGCCGGACGGGCTGGGAGCCGCTGCGGGTGACCGCCGCCGGCGACCTGGAGATCGCCGCGACCTGCACGATCGCCCAGCTCTCCCGCTCCCCGAAGCCGTGGACGGCCGGGCCGCTGTTCGAGCAGTGCTGCCGGGCCTTCCTGGCCTCGTGGAAGATCTGGAACATGGCGACCGTCGGCGGGAACCTGTGCAACGGGCTGCCCGCCGGGCCGATGATCTCCCTCACCGCCGCCCTCGACGGGGTCTGCCTGCTGAAGGCCCAGACCGGCTCGGTACGCGAGGTCCCGGTCGCGGACTTCGTCGTCGGCGCCGGGGTCAAGGACCTGCAGCCCGGCGAGCTGCTCCGGTCGGTCACCCTGCCCGCCCGCGCGCTCGCCGCCCGCACCGCGTTCCGCCAGGCGTCGCTGTACGGGCTCGGCCGCTCCGGCGCCCTGGTCATCGGCGCGGTCGACCCCCTCGACGGGACACTGACCATCACCGTCACCGCGTCGACCGTCCGCCCGGTCCAGCTGCGCTTCCCGGTGCCGCCGAACGCCGAGGCCGTGCGCGAGGCGGTCGAGTACGCCGTCCGGCCGGACGAGTACTACGACGACATCCACGGACTGCCCGCCTGGCGACGCCACATGACGTTCCGCTTCGCCGAGGAGATCCGCCGCGAACTGCTTGAGGAGGCCGGACGATGAGCTACTCGATCCGCGTCAACGACCGGGACTTCGACGCCGAGCCCCGCCCCGGCCAGTGCCTGCGCACCTACCTGCGCGACCGGGGCTGGTTCGGCGTCAAGAAGGGCTGCGACGCCGGGGACTGCGGCGCGTGCACCGTGCAGGTGGACGGCGAGCCCGTGCACAGCTGCCTCTACCCGGCCGTCCGCGCCGAGGGGCGGTCCGTCACCACCGTCGAGGGGCTGGCCAAGGAAGGCGGCGAGCTGCACCCGATGCAGCAGCGGTTCCTGGACGCCCAGGGCTTCCAGTGCGGCTTCTGCACCGCCGGCTTCCTGATGACCACCTCGGCCCTGGACGAGGAGCAGCTCACCGACCTGCCCAGGTCGCTGAAGGGCAACCTGTGCCGCTGTACCGGCTACCGGGCGATCGAGGACGCCGTCCGGGGCGTCAAGCACGCCGAGCAGCCGTGCGCCGGGCAGGCCGTCGGCCGCAGCCTCGGTGCACCCGCCGGACCGCAGGTGGTCACCGGCACCGCCCGCTACACCTTCGACATCGAGGTCGAGGGGCTGCTGCACATGAAGCTGCTGCGCTCCCCGCACCCGCACGCCCGGATCGTCTCCATCGACACCTCGCGCGCCGAACGGGTGCCCGGGGTCCACCTCGTCCTCACCCACCACGACGCCCCCGACAAGCTCTACTCCTCCGCCCGGCACGAGCACCCCACCGAGGACCCGGCCGACACCCGGGTGCTGGACGACGTGGTCCGGTTCGTCGGCCAGCGGGTCGCGGCCGTGGTCGCCGACACCGAGGGGGCCGCCGAGGAGGCCTGCCGGCGGATCGACGTCGAGTACGAGCAACTCCCGTACGTCATCGACCCGGAGGAGGCGATGCTGCCGGGAGCGCCGGTCATCCATCCGAAGGGGCCGGAGTCCCGGATCTTCCGTGCCGAGGACAACGTCTGCGGCGAGGTGCACGGCGAACTGGGCAGCGTCGAGCGGGGTTTCGCCGAGGCCGACGCCGTCTACGAGGAGACCTTCCGGACCCAGCGGGTGCAGCACGCCAGCCTGGAGACGCACGGCTGCGTCGTCTACTTCGAGGAGGCGGACGACGGCCCGGACCGGATCGTGGTCCGCTCCAGCACCCAGGTCCCCTTCCTCACCCGGCGCGCGCTCTGCGACCTGTACGACCTGCCGATGGAGCGGGTCCGGGTCATCGCCGGCCGGGTCGGCGGCGGCTTCGGCGGCAAGCAGGAGATGCTCACCGAGGACATCGCCGTGCTCGCCGCGATGCGGCTGCACCGGCCGGTCAAACTGGAGTTCACCCGCCCCGAGCAGTTCTACGGCGCCACCACCCGGCACCCGTTCAAGGTCACGGTGAAGGCCGGCGCCAAGCGGGACGGCACCCTGACGGCGCTGCAGTTCCGGGTGGTCGCCAACACCGGCGCGTACGGCAACCACGGCCCGGCGGTGATGTTCCACAGCGTCGGCGAGTCGATGGGCGTGTACCGGGCGCCGAACAAGAAGGTGAACGCCTACTCCGTCTACACCAACTGCGTGCCCGCCGGGGCCTTCCGGGGCTACGGGCTGGGCCAGGTCACCTTCGCGCTGGAGTCGGCGATGGACGAGCTGGCCCGGTGCCTGGACATCGACCCGCTGGCCCTGCGGGAGAAGAACGTCATCGGCCCCGGCGAGCACATGGAGGGCCCGCTGGGCGAGGAGGAGGACCTGCACATCGCCAGTTACGGCCTGGACCAGTGCCTCCAGGTGGTGCGCAGCGCCCTCGCCGACGACCGCAGCGCCGAACTCGCCCCCGAGGGCTGGCTGGTCGGCCAGGGCTTCGCGATGGCCGCGATCGCCACCGGCCCGCCCGGCGGCCACTTCGCCGACGCCACGGTCAAGCTGCTGGAGGACGGCACGTACGACATCGCGGTCGGCACGGCGGAGTTCGGCAACGGCACCACCACCGTCCACCAGCAGATCACCGCCGGGGCGCTCGGCACCACGGTGGACCGGATCGCCATCCGGCAGTCCGACACCGACGTGGTCAGGCACGACACCGGCGCGTTCGGCTCGGCGGGCACGGTGGTGGCGGGCAAGGCCGTGATGAAGGCCGCCAACGCGCTCGCCGAGCAACTCCTCTCCTTCACCGCCGAGTACGCCCGCACCCCGCGCAGCCTGCTGCGGCTCACCGCCGACGCCGTCGAGTGCGACGGGCGGACGGTCACGCTGAAGGAGGTCTTCGAGGCGGCGCGCGGCAAGGGCGTCGAACTCGCCGCCGACGGGCACTGGGGCGGCTCGCCGCGCTCGGTGGCCTTCAACTCCCAGTGGTTCCGGATCGCCGTCGACCCGGACACCGGCGAGATCAGGATCCTGCGCAGCGTGCACGGCGCCGACGCGGGCAAGGTGATGAACCCGATGCAGTGCCGGGGCCAGGTCGAGGGCGGCGTCGCCCAGGCGCTCGGCGCGACCCTCTTCGAACAGGTCCTGGTGGACGAGCGCGGCGAGGTCACCACCGCGGCCTTCCGCCGCTACCGGCTGCCCGCGTACGCGGACGTGCCGCGCACCGAGGTGCACTTCACCGAGACCTCCGACGCGATCGGGCCGCTGGGCGCCAAGTCGATGAGCGAGAGCCCCTTCAACCCCGTCCCGCCGGCCTTCGCCAACGCCCTGCGCGATGCGACCGGCATCCGCTTCACCGAGGCGCCGTTCCTCCGGGACAAGGTGTGGCTGGCGCTCCACGCACTCCGCTCGGAGCAGCAGGTCCGGGGTCGGTAGCGCGGCTCGCCGGTACGACGTGGCCGTCCGGTGCGTCGTCGGCCGTACCGCCCAGGGGTGAGGTGTCCTGCCGCACCCCTGGGCGGGCCCGTCCTGGTTGTGCGGGGCGGGCCGTGGTCAGGCCGTGGCGAGTGAGATCTCGGTGGACTTGATCAGTGCGACGACCGGCGAACCGGCCGCGAGGCCGAGATCCGTCGCCGCGTCGGCGGTGATCGCGGCGGTCAGCTCGCCGCCGTCCACGGTGACCTTGACGCCGGCCATCGCGCCGCCGGTGGCGACGTCGGTGACCGTGCCCGGGATCTGGTTGCGGATGCTCAGCCCGGCGACCGGCCCGGTGGCGAGCGCGACCTCGGTCGACTTCACCAGGGCGCGGACCTCACTGCCCGCACTCAGGCCGAGCTCCTTGACCGCGTCCACGGTCACCGCGGCGGTCAGCTCCAGGCCGCTCGACAGCCGGACCTTGACGTTCGCCATCACCTCGCCGGTGGTGACGGAGGTGACGGTGCCGGGAAGCTGGTTGCGGATGCTCAGGCTCATGGGAGTGCCTCATCTCTGTGGAAATCCGGTTTCCGTGAATGCTGCTGAAGCCACTCTAGCCACGGAATCGTCGCAGCTCAGAAGCCCTGTGCAGGCGCGAGCCCGATCGCCCGTAAAGCCTCGCGGATGCGGTCGGGCCCCGAGGTTTCAGGGCAGCGTCGCGGCCCGGACGCAGAGCACGTCCGGCAGGTGCGAGGTGATCAGCGACCAGCTGTCGCCGTCGTCCGCGCTGCCGTAGACCTCGCCGTTGCGGTTGCCGAAGTACACCCCGGCGGGCTCGCCGTCGTCCGTGCAGAGGGCGTCCCGCAGGACGACGCCGTAGTGCGCCTGCTGGGGGAGGCCCTGGGAGAGCGGTAGCCAGTTCTCGCCCGCGTCCCGGGTGCGGAAGACCCGGCAGCGGCGGCCCGCCGGCAGCCGGGCGTAGTCCGCGTCGAGCGGGAAGAGGTAGGCGGTGCCGCTGTCGCGCGGGTGGGTGGCGATGCCGAAGCCGAAGGTCGCGGGCAGGCCGTCGCCGATGTCCTGCCAGTGGCCGCCGCCGTCGTCGCTGCGGTACACCCCGCCGTGGTTCTGGAGGTAGAGCCGGTCGTGGTCGAGCGGGTCCGGCGCGACCTTGTGCACGCACTGGCCGAACTCCGGGTACTCGTCCGGGAGGAAGCCGGCCCGGATGCCGGTGTTGGCCGGGTGCCAGCTCTCCCCGCCGTCCGCCGTCCGGTACACGCCGCCGGTGGAGACCGCGACCGTGACCGCCGAAGCGTCCCGAGGGTCGGTGACGATCGTGTGCAGCCCCTGGCCGCCGAAGCCGGCGGCCCACTCGGCGCGCTGCGGGTGCGACCAGAGCGCCTCGACCAGCGCGAAGCTCTCGCCGCCGTCGGTGGAGCGGAACAGGGCGGCGGGCTGGGTGCCTGCGTAGACCACACCGGGTGCCTCCGCGCCCGCCGGCTGGAGCTGCCAGACCCGCTCCAGCGAGGTGCCGGTGTGCTCGGGGAAGCGGACGGCCGGGCTCGCCGGCTCCTGCCAGCTCGCCCCCAGGTCGTCCGACCACCAGACGGACGGGCCCCAGTGGCTGCTGTCCGCGCCGACCAGCAGCCTGGTCCGCCCGCCGCGCCGGTCGACGGCGGTGGAGTAGACGGCGTTCATCTGGAAGTGCGGCCCGGTGAACTCCCACCGTGCCCGGTCCGTGCTGCGTCCGAGGAAGAGCCCCTTCTGAGTCCCGACGGCCAACAGGGTTTCGGTCATGGCGTACCACCTGGTGAGCGAGGTGCGGCCCCCGGCGCCAGTCTGCTCCGGGCGGTCGGGGGCCGCACGTCACCGCGCCGGGAACGGGGTCGGGAACGGGGTCGGGAACGGGGTCGGGAACGGGGTCGGGAATGGAGTCGGCCAAGCTGTAGTTTACAATTCAACAAAGCTCGAAGGGAGCCCCCGATGACCTCCGTGATCGACGTCCGCCGCGCGGGTGAGCGTTTCCACACCCGTACGAACTGGCTGGACTCCAAGCACTCGTTCTCCTTCTCCCGCCACTGGGATCCGGCGAACACCCACTTCGGCCTGCTGCTGGTCTCCAACGACGACACCGTCGCGCCCGGCACCGGCTTCGACACCCACCCGCACCGCGACATGGAGATCATCACCTGGGTGCTGGACGGCGCCCTGGTGCACCAGGACTCCGAGGGCCACCACGGGATCGTCTACCCGGGCCTGGCGCAGCGGATGAGCGCGGGCACCGGCATCCTGCACAGCGAGAAGAACGACTCCTGGACGCTCACGGGCGACCCGGCGCACCGCAACCCGGTCCACTTCATCCAGATGTGGACGATCCCGGACACCGCCGGGACCGTCCCGGGCTACGAGCAGCTGGACATCAACGACCAGCTGTCCGAAGGCGGTTGGACCACCCTTGCGTCCGGCATGGCCAAGCACGCCCAGCAGCGCGCGATCGGCGTCCGGCAGAAGCACGCGGCCCTGCACGTCACCCGGCTGCGGGCGGGCGAGACGCTGGAGACGGTGACCGCGCCCTTCGCCCACCTCCACGTCGCACGCGGCGAGCTGGCCCTCGAAGGCGCCGGCCTGCTCTCCCAGGGCGACACCGCCCGGATCACCGCCGCCGAGGGGCAGCGGATCACCGGCGGCCCGGAGGGCGCGGAGGTGCTGATGTGGGAGATGACCGCCGCCCTGGGCTGACCACGGTGCGGGTGGGCGGCTCGACCGCACGGGCCCGCCCGTCCGAGGTGGTGATCACACGTCAGAAGAAAGGCCTGGGCGGGCCGGTGATCGATCTGATAGCTTTCAGTCGCCCGTGACGCTGCCCGAGGAGGTGGGACCCATGAACGCTGTACCGCTGTGGGTGCTCCCCCGTCCCGTCACGGCCGGGCGACCGACGTAGGTGTCGCCAGGGAGCGCCTCGACAACCAGGCACTCCCGAAAGGCACCACCTGTGTACTCCCTGAAGTTCACCACCGAGTCCTCGTCGAACGGCGTGGTCGAGCGCGAATTCACCCTGGGCGACGATGTTCCCGGTGTGCTCTGGTCGCCGGCTTCCGGTGCTGACCGCGCACCCCTGGTCCTGATGGGTCACGGCGGCGGCAACCACAAGAAGCACCCGGCGATGTCCGGCCGGGCCGGGCGCCTGGTGGCCGGCTGCGGCTACCACGTCGCCGTCCTCGACGCGCCCGGTCACGGCGACCGGCCGCGCACGGCGCACGACGAGGCGGAGATCGCCGAACTGTTCCGGGCGAGGGCGGCCGGCGAGCCGGAGGGCCCGATCGTGGTCCGCTACAACGACCATCTGGCGCAGCTCGCCGTGCCCGAGTACCGGGCGCTCCTGGACGCCCTCCAGGAGCTGCCGGAGATCGGCTCCGACGGGCCGGTCGGCTACTGGGGCATCAACATGGGCACCGCGATCGGCATTCCGTTCGTGGCGGCCGAACCCCGGGTCACGGCTGCGGTCTTCGGCCAGCACTGGCCCGACGTGCTGGCCGAGAAGGCGAAGCAGATCACGATCCCGGTCGAGTTCGACCTGCAGTGGGACGACGAGCACATCTCCCGGGAGGAGGGTCTCGCGCTGTTCGACGCCTTCGCCTCGAAGGAGAAGTCGCTGCACGTGAACTCGGGCCTGCACAAGGAGCTGCCCCGGTTCGAGGCCGACAGCGCGGTCCGGTTCTTCGCCCGGCACCTCGGCGCAGCGGTCACCGCACGGGCCTGACGCACGTGCTCACGGCGCCCGGCCGACGGGCCGGGCGCCGCGCTTGACTCTCCTGCCACCCGAGACGGCAAGCTGCGGCCATGGACAGAACGAAGCTGCTGCCCATCGGGCAGTTCGCGCAGGCGACCGGACTGACGATCACGGCGCTGCGGCACTACGACGCGAGCGCCGTGCTCGCCCCGGACCGCACCGACCCGGTCAGCGGCTACCGCTACTACCGGCGGGACCAGGTGGAGACCGGGCAGCTGGTCAGCGGGCTGCGTCAGTTGGGACTGCCCATCGACCAGATCCGTGAGGTGCTGGAACACCGGTCCGCCGGACGGGACTTCGCGGTCGAGCTGTGGGCGCACATCGAGGCCGCCCAACAGCGGGTCGACAAGCAGCGGATGGTTCTGCGCCAACTGTTGACCCGTTCGACCGAAGGAGACCTGATGTCGCACCGAGTCACCGTCCGCCGGGCCAGGCCCGTCCACGCCCTCACCTACCGCGCCGAAATCGACTCGGCGGGGTTCGACCAGTTCGTGCGGACGGCCTTCCAGAGCCTGTACACCGTGGCGGGCGCCGCCCCGCTCGCCTTCAACGCCCCCGCCTTCCTCCGCTACCACGGCCGGCTGACGGACGAGGGCACGACCCTGGTCGAGGCCTGCCTGCCGTTCCGGGCCGACGCCGCGCAACCCGGGGACCTGCCCGAGCCCATGTACGTCCTCGACGTGGCGGAGACGATGTTCGCCGGAGTCGTCCTGCAGGGGGCGGAGTCGGGGTACCCGCAGATCCTCGCCGCCTACGATGCGGTGGCCGACTGGATCGCCGCGCACGGCTTCGACTTCGCCGGGCCCGCCTACGAGACCTACCAGCAGTGGTGCGGCGAACAGGGCCACGCCGACAATACGTTGGAGATCGGCTGGCCGATCGACGGCGCCTGAACGGCGGCGGCACGGGCCCCGGGCACGCCCGGGGCCTGCGCCGTTGTCGTCCTCAGCCCCGGTAGGTCTCCAGGAGGCGGAGCCAGACCTCGCTGATCGTCGGGTAGGAGGGCACCGCGTGCCAGAGCCGGCTGATCGGTACCTCGCCGACCACCGCGACGGTCGCCGAGTGCAGGAGCTCCGCGACGGCCGGGCCGACGAAGGTGGCGCCGACCAGGACCTCGCGGTCCAGGTCGACGACCAGGCGGGCCCGGCCCCGGTAGCCGTCGCCGTACAGGGACGCGCCGGCCACCCGGCCGAGGTCGTGGTCGACGGCCCGGACCCGCAGGCCCGCCTGTTCGGCCTCCCGCAGGGTCAGGCCGACGGCGGTGGCCTCGGGTTCGGTGAAGACCACCTGCGGCGGGCCGGCCGTGTCGGCGGAGGCGGCGTGCGCACCCCAGCGGGCGGTGTCCGGCTTCTCGCCCCGCGCCCGGGCGCCGATCGCCGCGCCCGCGATCCGGGCCTGGTACTTGCCCTGGTGGGTCAGCAGCGCACGGTGGTTGACGTCGCCCGCCGCGTACAGCCAGCCGCCCGCGACGCCGGTGACGGCGCAGCTCTCGTCCACCTCCAGCCAGGAGCCGGGGGTGAGGCCGACGGTCTCCAGTCCGATGTCGTCGGTGTGCGGCGCACGGCCGGTGGCGTACAGGACCTCGTCCGCCTCCAGCCGCCCGCCGCCGTCGAGGTCCAGCGTCACCGGGCCGCCGTCGCGGTGCAGGCCGGTGACGGCGGTGGCGAGGCGTACGTCCACGCCCGCCTCGGCCAGCCCGGCGGCGACGAGCTCGCCGGCGAAGGGCTCCATCCGGGGGAGCAGCCCCGGGCCGCGGACCAGCAGCGTCACCTCGGAGCCCAGCGCCCGCCAGGCGGCGGCCATCTCGACGGCCACCACGCCGCCGCCGACGATCGCCAGCCTGCGCGGCACGACCGCCGAGCTGGTCGCGTCGCGGCTGGTCCACGGGTGCGCCTCGGCCAGGCCGGGCAGGTGCGGCAGGGCGGCCCGGGTGCCGGTGCAGACCGCGACGGCGTGCCGGGCGGTCAGCAGGCGTTCGCCGTCGACCAGCACGGCGCGCTCCCCGGCCAGCCGTCCGTGGCCCCGCACCAGGTCGATGCCGGTGGCGCGCAGCCACTCGACCTGTCCGTCGTCGTGCCAGTGCGAGGTGAACTCGTCCCGCCGGGCCAGCACCGCCGCCGCGTCGAGCGGACCGCTCACCGCCTGTTTGGCACCGGGCAGCGCGCGGGCGTGGGCCAGCGCGGCGGCCGGACGGAGCAGCGCCTTGCTGGGCATGCAGGCCCAGTACGAGCACTCGCCGCCCACCAGCTGGCTCTCCACGAGGACGGTGCTCAGACCGGCGGCCTTGGCCCGGTCGGCGAGGTTCTCGCCGGTCGGGCCCCCGCCGAGGACCACCACGTCGTACTCGTCCGCGGCGTACCCCTCGGGGGCGTTCTGCTGGAGCTGGGGGGTCATGGCTCTCACTCTCACTCGACCGGGTGGCACCGGCACCATCCTCCGACGGTTCGGCGCCGCCCGGTAGGTGCGTGGTCGGCGTGTCGGGCGCGGGGCCGGCCCCGGGAGCGGTGAACGGCCCGTCCGATTCCGCCGGAGAAGCCGGCGGGCCCTGCGGCGAGCCCACCGGCGGAGCGTCAGATGACGGCGGGTGCCAGCTCGTCGGTGTCCTGGCGCTCGGGGGCCGGGCCCCGCATCAGCCGCTGCGGACGGCGTACCAGCAGGTAGCCGACCCCGGCCAGGGTGACCAGGCCGACGCCGAGCAGGGCCGCCCAGACCTGGTACCAGGGGGCGCCGGGCGGCGCCAGGATGGTGCGCGGCCAGCAGATGTTGACGACCTCCAGGCCGGTCCAGAGCGCGGCCAGCACGTTGAGCAGGGTGCCCCAGCGGCCGTACGTGACCTCGCCGGCCGGCTGCCAGCTGCCGCGCAGGCGGGCGGTCAGCGCGACCACGGTGAGCAGGAAGAACGGCAGGAAGGTGGCGGCCGTGCCGAAGGTGATCAGGCTGCCCATCGCGGCGCTCCGCAGGCCGAGCGGCAGGGCGGCGCAGCTGACCAGCGTCGCGGCGACCAGGCCGCCGATCGGGGCCTTGTGCCGGTTGACCTTGCGGACCTGGCGCGAGAACGGGAAGACGCCGTCCCGGGCGAGCGAGTAGAGGCCGCGTGCGGCGCCGCCCTGGGAGGCCATCAGGCAGGCGGTGAAGCTGATCAGCACGACGACGACGAACGGCTTGTCCGACCAGCTGCCGAGCCCGGTGGTGACGGCGGTGGTGACGGGGTCGAGGTCCTTGCCCGCGACCACGGCGGCCGGGTCGGGGTGGGCGAGCGCGACGGAGACGGCGTTCAGGATCACCACGGCGCCGACGCCGAGCAGCGAGTACCGCATGGCGCGCGGCACCTGGCGGGCGGCGTCCTTGGTCTCTTCGGCGGTGGAGACGCAGGCGTCGAAGCCGATGAAGGCCCAGCCGCCGACGGCGATCACGGCCAGGAAGGAGGCGATGCCGCTGGTGCCGGTGGTGGCCGGTGCGTTCAGGGTGTCGGTGAGCAGCCCGAAGCCGTGCTGCCGGTAGAAGAGCAGCAGCGCGAGGCCGACCCCGACGGAGGCGACGGCCTCGGCGGCGATCCCGAGCGAGACGAACCAGCGCAGCATGGTGATGCCGTAGGCGTTCACCAGGGTGCAGACCACCATGAACGCGACCGAGACCAGCACCAGCTGGGTGGGTGTCGGGGTCGCGCCGAAGAGCGCGAAGAACCACGGCGAGGCCAGGTAGGCGACCGTGGTGTTGGCGAACATCACGGCGAACTGCCACATCCAGCCGCTCAGCCAGGCGAAGGTCGGCCCGGCGAGCCGACGGCTCCACTGGTACGCGCCGCCGGCCAGCGGCCACTGCGAGGCCAGCTCGGAGTACACGCAGACCACCAGCATCTGCCCGAGCAGGCAGATCGGCAGGGCCCAGACCCAGGCGCCGCCGTAGATGCTCAGGCCGACCTGGGCGACCGCGTACAGCCCGACCACGGGTGAGACGACCGCGAAGCCCATCGAGATGTTGCCCAGGATGCCGAGGCTGCGCCGCAGCTCCTGGCGGTATCCGAGGGCGGCGAGCCGCTCGCTGTCGGCGGCCTCGCCGGTGGGCCCGCCGGCCTCGGCGGCCGCTCCGGTGGGGTTCTGTGATCTGGGGGGAGTGTCGGTCATGGCCCGTCCACCTTGCCGTCGGATAAAACTAACTTTGTTAGTCGGGGACGGTAGCCGCTGCCGGGGGATCGCGGAAGGGGTCGACACCAGGCTGTAACGTGGCGGCTCCGTGAACGAGCGAGGGGCGGGGCCGTGGGGCGACCGAGCAGAGCGCTGCTGAGCCGGGAGATCATCGCCAGAGCCGCCCTCGACGTGGTGGACGAGCACGGCTCCGACGGACTCACCATGCGGGCCCTCGCCGACCGGCTCGGGGTCAAGGCCGCCTCGCTCTACAACCACGTGAGCGGCAAGGACGAGCTGCTCGACGGCCTCGCCGAACTGGTCAACGCCGAGATCGACCTCTCACCCCTGGCGGCCGAGGACGGGCGCGGCTGGCGCGAGGGGCTCGCCGCGTACGCGCGCGGCTACCGCGCGGCCTTCATACGCCACCCCAACACCATCGCCCTGCTGGCCCGCCGCCGGGTGGGCGCCGAACGGCAGCTGCTCGGCTACGACACGCTGCTCGCCGCCCTCGGCCGGGCCGGACTCGCCCCCGCCGACGCGGCGGAGGTGGCGGCCGCGCTGGACTACCTGGTGCTCGGCTCGGCGCTGGAGACCTTCACCGCGGGATTCACCCGGGGCGCCGCCGAGTACCGCCCCGGCTACCCGGCGCTGGCCGGGGCCCTGGAGGCGTCGGCGGCGCGCGGCGGCGGGCCGGGCGGGCTGGACGAGCGCGGCTTCGAACTCGCGCTGCGGCTGCTGCTGGACGGGCTCGCCGCGCGGCTCTGAGCGGGGCCGGGCTCGGGGGCGCTGCGGCCCCGGCTGTGCGGGCGGCTGGTTACGACCAACCGGCCCGCACAGCGGACGGGCCCGACGGCCCAGGGGCCGTCAGGCCTCGGTGGCGGCCGCGACCTTCGCGCGGACCTCGTCCATGTCGAGCGCCCGCGCCTGGGTGATCAACTGCTCCAGGGACGCCTCCGGCAGGGCCCCGGCCTGCGAGAACACCAGCACGCCGTCGCGGATGACCGCCAGGGTGGGGATCGACTGGATCCCGAACGCCGCCGCCAGCTCCTGCTGCGCCTCGGTGTCCACCTTGGCGAAGACCAGGTCGGGGTGGCGCTCGGCGGCCTTGTCGTAGACCGGGGCGAAGCGCACGCACGGCCCGCACCAGCCCGCCCAGAAGTCGATCAGGACGAAGCTTTTGCCGTCGCCGTCGGGACCCTGGATCACTTCGTCGAAGTTGCCCGAAGTCAGCTCGACCGTGCTCATCACTGGATACCTGCCCTCTCGGATGCCGGATCTGGTCGTACGCTCCCGGGTCAACCGGCCCGGCCGGCGCGCTATTCCTGCGCGGTGGGCGGCCCGGCAGGCAGGGCGCGGATGCCGGGCAGGGCCACCGCGCCGGCGGCCGGCACCGGTTCGAGGACCCGGGCGGCGGCCTCCTCGGCGTCGGCGGTCGCGTGCGGGGCCGTCCGGAGAAAAACCCGTCCGGCGTTGAGCACCACCGCCGTCCGGTCCGTACTGGTGGGCGAGGGGCGGAGAGCCGCCCACCGCACCGGCCGACCCAGCCAGTTTGGGGATCAACCATGCCTGTCCTCCGCCGCGCCGCCCTGCTTGCCGCATCCGGAGCCGCCGCTGCCGCGCTGGTGGCCGGCTGCGGATCCAGCGGGTCCTCGCACAGCTCCGCCACCGCCTCGCCCGCCTCACCGGCGGCGCCGTCCGCCCCGGCCACGCCGGGCAGTCCGGCGCCCCCGGTAAGTGGGACCGTCCTGCAGACGAGCACCTCCGGGACACTCGGCACCATCGTCACCGACGGCAACGGGTTCACCCTGTACCGCTTCGACCACGACACCGCCCAGCCGTCCATGTCCAACTGCAACGGCGCCTGCGCCACCCTCTGGCCGCCGGTGACCGCCTCGGGGACCCCGCAGCTCAAGGGCATCGACAGCAAGCTGGTCGGCACCGTGACCCGGGCCGACGGCAGCAAGCAGATCACCCTGAACGGCTGGCCGCTGTACCGCTACTCGCCCGACACCAAGCCCGGTGACACCAAGGGCCAGGGCTTCGGCGGCATCTGGTTCGCCGCGACGCCGACGGGCGCGAAGGCCGCCGCCCAGAGCCCGGCGACCAGCCCGAGCCCCGCCCCGAGCCAGAGCCCCAGCAGCGGAGGCGGCGGGGGCTACGGCTACTGACCGCGCCTGGCCCGTCCGTCTCGACCAGGAGGTGTGCGTGCGCGAGGATGGCGCCGTGACCGATCATCCCTTCACCGGCCGGGGCGAGGACGGCGGGCCGCCGAGCCGCCCGGCGCCGGACGAGGAGCTGATGCGGACGCTGTACCGCGACCACGCGGGCCCGCTGCTGGGCTTCGTCAGCCGGCTGGTGGCCGGTGACCGGCAGCGGGCCGAGGACGTGGTGCAGGAGACGCTCCTCCGCGCCTGGCGCAACATCCACCGACTGGACGTCTCCGCCCAGTCGTTGCGCCCCTGGCTGGTGACGGTCGCCCGGCGGATCGTGATCGACGGCCACCGGAGCAGCCTCGCCCGCCCGCACGAGGTCAACGACTCGCCGCTGGAACTGCTGCCCGCCGAGGACGAACTCGACCGGGCGCTGCGGCTGATGACCATCTCCGAAGCGCTCGACGACCTCACCCGGGCGCACCGCGAGGTGATCGTCGAGACGTACCTCAAGGGCCGGACGGCCAACGAGGCGGCGGCCGAACTCGGCATCCCCGCAGGTACGGTCAGGTCACGGATCTTCTACGCGCTGCGTGCGTTGAAGCTCGCGCTAGAGGAACGAGGAGTGACATCGTGACGTCGCCCCAGAACCCGCAGACCCCCCAGACCCCCCAGACCCCCCAGAACCCCCAATCTCCCCGGACTCCCCACGAGCCGCCGACGCCCGGGACGCCCCGGACGCCGGAGGAACTCCACCTCGACGTCGGCGCGTACCTGCTGGGCGTGCTCGACCCGGCCGAGCGGCTGGAGTTCGAGGAGCACCTGGCCGACTGCGCCACCTGCACGGCCGAGGCCGGCCGGCTCGGCGGCCTGGAACCGATCCTGGCCGAGCTGGCCGCCGCCGGGCTGCCGCCGGGGGAGTCCCGGGCCACCCCGGAACCCAGCGGGCAGCTGCTCGACCGCCTGGTCGGCGAGGTCGCGGCGACCAGGCGCCGCAGCCGGACCCGGCGGCTGGTGCTGGCCGCCGCGGCGGCCGTCCTGATCGTCGGCGGCCCGGTCGCCACCGCCACCCTGAACGGCGCCAGTGCGCCCCAAGCGGTCGCCGCGGCCCAGCAGTTCAGCGCCACCGACCCGGCGACCGGAACCTCGGCGACCGTCGGCGTCACGGCGCGGACCTGGGGCAGCCAGATCAACCTCTCGCTCTCCCTCGGCACCGTCCAGGGCCCGCTGAGCTGCGACCTGGTCGCCGTCTCCCGTACCGGCGAACGCCAGACCGTCACCACCTGGTCCGTCCCGCCCGCCGCCTACACCACCCTGCGCACCACCGGCGGGGCCGGCCTGCCGCCCGGCGCCATCGACCACTTCGAACTCCGCACCCTGGACACCGCGAACCGTCTCCTGCTCAGCGTCCCGGCCGCCCCCGGGCCGGCCTCCTGACGCGGGCGGAGGAGGCTGGCCGGTCTCTCACCCCGCCGCCAGGCGCCGCAGCGTCACCCCGCAGCGGCGGGCGTACAGGCGCTGGCAGAGCGGGACGACCGGGCCGGCCAGCCGGGTGTACCAGCGGGCCGGCCGGCTGAAGGCGGTGACGGTGAACCAGACGGCGCCGGTGGCGCTGTCCAGCTCGACCACGAAGGACTCCTCACCGCACTCGGGGTGCCCGGTACGGGTGCCGTAGGCGAAGCCGATCCGGTCGCGCTCGTACGTGCTCCAGACCACCTCGCAGGGGGCGGCCAGCCGCAGCGGGCCGACGCCGATCGCGCACTCGACGGCGACGCCGGGCGCGGCCCGGCCGGCGTCCGCGCGGACCCGGACGCCCGCCGCACGGTGCATCCGCCAGGTGGTGACGGCGGCGCCCGCGCGTTCCAGGACGTCACGGCCGTAGCCGATCAGGGCGCGGTGGCGCAGGTGGTTGTAGCCGGCCGGGAGCGGTCCGCCGGGCCGGGTGGTGGCGCCGGTCTCGGGGTAGTTGAGCGGGCTGGTCACGGGTGGAGCTCCTTCGTCCGGCGCCAGGCGAGCAGTGAGCAGAGCGCGAAGCCCAGCGCGTTTCCGAGGCCGTGGGTGGCGGCCATCCAGGTCAGGGTGGGGTGCGGGAACCCGGCGGCCCGGCCGAGTGCCCACCAGAGGGCGAGCAGCATCGTCGCCACCAGGGTGACGGCCGAGACGGCGAGCAGCCCGCCGGTCGTCCGGTCCGGCGCGGCGGGGCGCAGGTCGCGCCAGGTCAGCAGCCCGACCAGCCACATCCCGGTGGTCAGCACCACGGCTCCGGCCAGCTGGGCCCAGTCGTCGACGAAGTACCCCGCCAGGACCATGGCGGTGCCGACCGGGACGCTGAGCGCGGCGGCGGTACGGGCGGCCGGCCGCCCGGGGGCGGCCCGGCAGACCAGCCCGGCGACCAGAGCGGCGGTGAACCCGGCGAAGTGGAAGTGCGGGACGGTGAGCGCCAGGATGTCGAGGTCGAAGCCGAACAGCCGGTACCCGGACCGCTCGGCGACCAGCGCGAGCCCGGCGACCGCCGGTGCGACGAGCGCCGTCAGGGTGGCCACCTCCGCGGGCGCGAGCGAGCGCGTCCGGGCCAGTCGTACGGGCGCCTGGACGGCGAGTGCGACGGTGGCGAGCGCGTAGCAGGCGGCCAGCGCGGTGGCCGGAGCGCCGCGCGGGAGCCAGAGGGCGACGGCGCCGGGCAGTGCCGCGACGGGCCAGTACCGGGCGGTCCGGGTCAGGCCCGAGCGGGCGGGTCCGTCGACCAGGCGCAGCCCGACGGGGATGACGAAGAACATCCCGAGCAGCACGACGAGATTGACGAGGGTGGTCACGGCGGGGCGCCCCGATCGCTGAATTGAACGCGTTCGAAAACCTTTCGGACCGGACTCTACGGCAGAACTGAACGCGTTCAGTAAGCACCCCCCGCCTTACTCTCGTACGCACTCCTGTTCGCATCCCGTCTGCGCCCCGGCCGTCCCGGGCCGCCCGCCCGCCCCTCGGAGGCGCACACTGAGAGCGAGGAGGCCGCGTCCGCCCGGGCCCGTCGCGCCGGGGCCGAGGCGCGGACAGCCGCCATGACCCGAATCCCGTTGATCTGCCCGCGCTGCGGCCGGGCCCAGCGCGTCGTCCCCGGTGGACCGGAGCGCCCGGCCCGGGTGGTGCACGAGGACACCGGCCAGGAGGCCTGCGAACCGGCGGGCCGGCAGGAGGACCGACAGCCCGTGCGGCCCTCGCCCTCGGGGTGAGCACCGGGCGAGCGCCGGGCAAGCGGTGGGCGAGCGGTGGAAAACGGCCCCCGCGCGGCGCACGCTGGAGGGTGAGCCCTTGGAGGTGGCGGCCATGACGCAGACGCTCGTCGGATGGCACATCGAGCTGGAGTTCCAGGAGGACGGCGACCGGACGAAGGCGGTCGCGCTGGTCAGACTGGCGGACGGGACGGAGGTCCGGTCCCACGGCTTCAGCACCAGGCACCACGCGGACGCCCCGCAGCTGCGGGTCGGCGAGGAGGTGGCCGGCGCGCGGGCGCTCAACGACCTCGCGATGCAACTGCTCACCAAGGCCCACGACGAACTCCGGGGCGTACCCCCGACCCCGCTCTAGCCGCGCCGCCGGGAGCCTCAAGGCTGGTCGAGCGGCACGTCAGGGTCCACTGGGCGTCCGTCGCGCACCAGGTCGCGGATCGGGCCGGTGACGTCCCAGGCGTTGACCGGGTGAACCGGTCCAGGAAGGCGCACCACGGGATCGGGACCTCACCGGCGAGCACGGCCGACACCGAGTCGTCTCGGTAGCCGGGGGAGCAGGAAGCTTCACCCCGCCATCGCCGAGGCCGGGCACCAGCGCGCGGCGGCTGCGGCCGTTCTCAAGGGCATGGTGCCGCCCCCGCCGGAAGGTTCGGAAGCTGGCCAAGCCGGCGCGGGCGTGCCGGCGATTGAGTACCAAAAGGCCCTGGCCTTGCCCGTTGAGGGTGGGGCAGGGCCTTCCGTTATTTCATGGTCCGGGGGTTTCCGGCAGGACTTTTGGCCCAGCCGGTGGCAGGGTCAAGATCCTGTCATGACCGACGCTGACTCTTCATCGAAATCGGTATGCCTGACAGGAGCGCGTCCCGCCAGCATGCTTGGAACCACGTGGAACCTGATCGGCATTGGAGGACGACATGGCCCTAGAGTTCTTGGGGATCTACCCGAACACCCCGGACGACGGCTCTCCGACCATCTGGCGGGACACCGACACCGGGGATCTGCTCATCCAGTCCTACAAGGCCGGTCCCGAGGACATCCGGGCCGCGCAGGAGGTCGGTTCGATCCCCGGTCACACGACGGACATCCCGGATCACGAGTTCATGATCCGGCTCCCCGAGAGCATGATCCAGTTCATCCCCCGGCCCAAGGACGAGGACAACAGCGGTGGCAACAGCGGTTCGTGAGCAGTTGGCGAAGGCCAAGCACTCTGCGGTGCACCTGGAGATGCGGGACAGCTACATGCTGGACGACCCGGAGTTCATCGCCTGGCAGCAGGGCAGGCGGCTCGATCCTGCCGACCGGGAATCGTGGTGGCGGTCATGGCTGGACGTGGTGACCGAAGCGACCGGCCGAGGGGTCGTTATGCGCCGCCTTCGGGTGGTCTCGGAGCCGGTGACCGACTACATCCGGTACGAGTACGACGTCACGTTCCCGAACGTGGCGGCGGGTGAGGATGTGCGGTGGCTGCCGCGTTCCCGGGCCGGTGACCTGCTGTTGCCCGGCCTGGACGGGTGGGTGATGGACGGCCGGGTGGTGATCCTTCATCACTTCACCGGTGAAGGCCAGTGGGCCCCCGGCAAGATGGAGGTTCGGGAGGACGCCAACCTTGCCGCCCGGTACCTGACGGCCTATGAAGCCGCCTGGGAGCGGGCCACCCCGCACGCGGAGTACCGCCCCGTCTGATCGGCAACTGAGCACATGGCCGATTCGGCATCTTCGAGTGTCCAGCGTGCCCGCCAAGGTCTCGCGGATCAGCTCCGGGAGATACAGCGGGACGCTGGGCTCAACGGGCGCGACCTGGCCGCGTCTTGTGGTTGGTACCCGTCCAAGGTGAGTCGCCTGCTGAACGCCCACACTCCGCCGTCCGAGGACGATATCCGGGTCTGGTGCCGAGCGTGTGGAGTGCCCGAGCGGGCGGTTGACCTGATTGCCACGCTTCGCACCTTGGCGGGCATGTTCGTTGACTGGCGGCGGATGGAGCGGGCCGGGCTGAAGCAGGCGCAGGAGGCCCGACGTCCGCTGTACGAACGCACACACCGCTTCCGGTCGTACTCGTCGTGGCTGATCCCCGGGCTGATCCAGACTCTCGGCTACACAGAGGCTGCGCTGCGCGCGATTCAGCAGCGCCGGGGGCTGGTGGATGATGTGTCAGCCGCTCTGGCTGTCCGGATGGAACGTCAGCGGGTGCTCTACGAGGGCGACCGGCGGTTCGCCTTCCTGGTGGAGGAGTCTGTTCTCCGCTCCGGCATCGGAGGGGCGACCGTGATGCGAGACCAGCTCCACCATCTGACCACCGTGGGGTCACTTCCTAATGTCAGCCTTGGAGTTGTTCCGATGAGGCCGGACCGGCAGAGGTGGCCGGCCGAAGGCTTCTGGATCTTCGACAGCGTGCAGGTGAACGTGGAACTGATCTCGGGCTACCTGACAATCACTCAACCCAGTGAGGTCTCGATGTACGCCCAGACCTTCGCCGAACTGGCGGAACTCGCGGTTCACGGTTCCGCTGCGCGGGAGCTGATCGCCTCTGCCGCTGGGCTGTTGGGGTGAGCGGTTCCATTTTCTGTGGAATCCCGTAGAACTTCGTAGCGGCCCGTTGCGGCCACTCCGTACCTTCCTGCTGACGGGATCGCAGGCGGGATTGCACGGGAGGTAGCGCGGGTGAGCACTCGAACAGAACAGATCAGCGGGCAGGCGGCTCCGCCGGAGTGTGCCGAGTGCTCCCGACTGGACGACCTGACGGCGCGGTACGGCGTGCGGGGGTGGGGACACAACCCCTCGGGCTTGGGTGACGTGCGGGTGATGCGCAAGCGGCACGCCGATTCGGGCATGTGCTCGCCAAGGGTGTCCCGTGCTGCCTGAGACGACCACGGAGGGGCAGGCTCCCGAGTTGCTGTCCGTGCTGGAGTTCAACCCACCGGGCTGCACGACGAGTTCATGTCTGGAGTGCCAGATGTTCGACGCGTGGGCATCGCAGTACGCCCGCGAGGGCAACGGCGAACGAGTCGCCTGGGTCGGCCGACAGCGTAACCGTCACCGCGACCCGGCGTTCGGGAGTGCACCGACCCCACGCGCGCGAACACCTTCGCGGACCCCGAGGACGGCGAGCATGCCCGATGACGCCCGCGCATCCCTTCTCTCGGTGTCACCGACCGAGGCGGAGCCGGACGACCAGGTCGAGCCCGAGGGGCCCGCGCTCGAACCGGTCCGGGACTCCGCGACATTGGCCCGCTTGCGGGCGGCCGTGGCCGAGATCAACAACCGTCCCCCGGGGGTCCGCTGAGGCCCCGGTCAGATCTCCCGCGCCCCCTCCCTGTGGAAAGGGTCAGGCGCGGGTGGGCCCTCCCCGGCTGCTGCTTGCAGGCCGTCAGGCCGCGGAGGGCTTCCGCGACACCGAACGACCCGGACGCCGACCGGTGCCCGGCTCGCCACAGTGTGAGGAGACACCAGTATGACAACCCCTGCCCCGAAGGACCGGCCCCCCGGCCCCACCCCGCCGCTGAGCGGCCGGACGACCCGCACCACCACCCACGGTGAGTAGGAGGACACCACCATGAGCACGGTCATCCTGAAGCACAAGGGCGCGGAGAAGCCCCCGCCGAAGCACGCGGGTTCCCCGGCGAAGGAGAGCCCCAACCCGCCGAGCACGCCGCAGAAGTAGCGGTTCCTGGCAGACTGACAGGCCCCTCGCGCACGTTGGCGAGGGGCCTGTCCCCACTTGGGAGCATTGATGGACGACCGACTTGTGATCTCGTACAGCTCGCGGCACTTCTCCGGCGAGGACTGGACTTCGAGGGCCGACCGCTGGACGGCGTCCTTCTACGAGAACGGGCCCACCGAGGTCTTCGGCTCCGCCGTGATCACCCGGGTCGTACCCGGGGCTGTGCCGAACCCCCTTGAGGCCCTGGCGGAGGACCCGGGCGTTCTCGACCGCATCCCGCGTGTGATCTTCGCGGAGGACGGCGGGCTCGCCCCGGTGGTGGCCGAGCTGCGCCCGACGCTGCTCCTGCTGCTGGAGTCGGTCGAGGTATCGGCCGAGTGGCGGGGGAAGGGCGTGGGGATGCGGCTCGCTGTCGAGGCCCTGCGTCGGCTGGCAGTGCCCGGGGCGCTGGCGGTCTGCTATCCAGCCCCCGTGCATCCGGAACACGGGCCCGGCGAGGTCTGTCCGTACGACTCGGACGACCCGGAGGCGAGGCGGCCGGACGAGGAGGCCGTGGCCAAGCTCCGGCACGGGTGGGAGACGCACGGCTTCTCGCTGCTGGCAGACGGGGTGTACGCCCGCCGGATGGAGCCGTAGACGCGAGCAAGCAGGACAGCGCTCCCGGCGAGAACGAGGAGGACGCCGATGGCGGTGAAGAGGTCGCGTCGGCTGATCCAGTTGATACCTATGCCGGCCGGCGTGCCCCATGCGGGACGCCCCGCAACTGCGGGTCGGCGAGGAGGTGGCCGGCGCGCGGGCGCTCAACGACCTCGCGATGCAACTGCTCACCAAGGCCCACGACGAACTCCGGGGCGTACCCCCGACCCCGCTCTAGCCGCGCCGCGGAGCGCTCAGAACTGGTCGAGCGGCACGTCCGGGTCCGCGAGTGCGGCCGGGTCCACCGGGCGGCCGCCGCGTACCAGGTCGCGGATCGGGTCGGTGACGTCCCAGACGTTGACGTTCATCCCGGCCAGCACCCGCCCGCCGGCCAGCCAGAAGGCGATGAAGGTGCGGGCCCCGACGTCGCCCCGGAAGACCACCCGGTCGTAGGCGCCCGGCTCGACGTAGCCGGTGTACTCCATTCCCAGGTCGAACTGGTCCGTGAAGAAGTACGGCACGCGGTCGTGCACGGCGTCCTGGCCGAGCATCGACCGTGCCGCGGTGCGTGGCTGGTGCAGTGCGTTGGCCCAGTGCTCGACCCGGATCGGCCTGCCGAACAGCGGGTGGAAGGCGTTGGCGACGTCGCCCGCCGCGAACACGTCTGGGTCCGAGGTGCGCAGGTGTTCGTCGGTTCGGATGCCGTTGTCGACGGCCAGCCCGGCCGCCTCGGCGAGTGCGGTGTCGGGTGCGACGCCGACGCCGACGAGCACCGTGTCCGCCTCGACCAGGGTGCCGTCGCCCAGCCGGACGCCCTGTTCGGTCAGCTCGGTGATCTGCACCCCCAGCCGCAGGTCGACGCCGTGCGCACGGTGCAGCGCCGCGAAGACCTCGGCCACCTCCCGGCCGAGGACCCGCAGCAGCGGCAGCTCCGCCGCCTCCAGCACCGTCACCGAGGCCCCGGCCTCCCGCGCCGCGGCCGCCGCCTCCAGCCCGATCCAGCCGGCCCCGACCACCGCGATCCGGGCGCCCGGCCGGAAGGCGGCCCGGAGCCGGTCGCTGTCCTGGACGGTGCGCAGGTACAGCACCTCCGCCCGCTCGCCCCCCGGCACGCGCAGCCTGCGTGGTGTGGCACCGGTGGTGAGCAGCAGCTTGGAGTAGCCGACCGTGACCCCGTCGGCGAGCGTCACCCGGTGCGCGGTGGGATCGAAGGCGGTCACCGTGCTGTCGAGCCGCAGGTACACCTCGTGCTCGGCGTACCACTCGGCCGGATGGACGTAGATCTTCTCCCGGGCGGTCCGGCCCATCAGGTAGCCCTTGGAGAGCGGCGGCCGTTCGTACGGCCGCTCCGCCTCGGCGCCGATCAGGACCAGCGGGCCGTCGTACCCCTCCTCCCGCAGCGTCTCGGCGGCCTTCGCGCCTGCCAGGCCGGCTCCGACGATCACGTACGCGGCGTCCATGGCCGGCTCCTCGTCTCTCGACCCCCGTACCCGCCCCACCCTCTCCATCACAGCGGGTGCCCGGCCCGCGCGCGAGGCGGACCGCGCCCCGGCCGGGCGCTGCGCCTACGCTGAGGCCAGGACCGGAAGGAGGGGCTCTGTTGAGCGAGCAGACCGTCAGGGTGCGCTGTGTCCCGGCCGCCCCGTGCTGGGTCAGTCTGATGGCCCGTGATCCGGAGGTCGCGCGGGCCTTCTACGGCCCGCTGCTGGGCTGGGAGTTCGAGCGCGGTCCGGACGGCTGGGGCCCGTCCCTGCGTGCGGTGGTGGACGGGGTCGAGGTCGCCGGGATCGGTTCGGTCGCGGGGGACTGGCAGCCGCCGGTGGCCTGGACGACGTACTTCGGGACGGAGGCCGCCGATCTCACGGCGGACCGGGTGCGTGAGCGCGGCGGCACCCTCGCGGTCGGCCCGCTCGCCTTCGACGCAGGGAGGCTCGCGCTCGCCTCGGACCCGGCGGGCGCGGCGTTCGGCGTCTGGGAGGGGGACCTCGGTTGCGCCACCTGGGTGAAGTCGCCCGGGGCGCCGGTCTGGATCGAGCTGCGGACCGCCGACCCGTTCGCGTCGGCGCTGTTCTACGGCGAGGTGTTCGGCTGGGACGGCCGGGACCCGAGCCGGTTCGAGGTGCGGTACGAGCACGAACGCGTGGTGCTGCGGGCCGACGGCCACAGCGTGGCCGCCCTGCGGCGGGCCGCCGACACGGCGCCGCACTGGGAGGTCTTCTTCTCGGTCGCCGACCCGGACCGGGCGGTCGGGCAGGCGGCCGAGCTGGGCGGGGCGGTGGTGGAGCCGCCCGCGGACTCCCCGTACGGGCGGGTGGCCCGGCTGCGGGACGCCGAGGGCGGGCTGTTCTCGGTGATCGGCGCGAAGTAGCCTCCGGCTCGCCCGGGCGGGGCCGGCCGCCCCCGGTTGGGTACGGTCGCGCGCCGGCGGCCGCCGGGCGGAGCTCAGCGCCCGGGGGTGCTGCCGAGCGGGCCCGTGTGCGCGAAGAGGCGGTGCAGCGCGTCGGGGAGTTGGCCGGGCGTGGTGACCGGGCGGTGGAAGTCGAAGCGGGCGTCCAGCATCCGTCCGGCGCCGATCAGCCTGACCCGCAGGCCGAGGCGGTCCAGGGCCACCGGCCGGACCAGCAGCGGGCCGGGTGCGTACCGGGCCCGGGCGGCGAGGCGGTGGAGGTGGTCCGAGTGAGCGGCGTCGAGGTGCTGGAGCAGGGCGGCCTCGTCGGCGGCGATCGGGTCCGGCGCGGCCGCGGCGACGGCGGCCGGGCCGACACAGCACTCGGAGCCCCAGAGGTCCTCGACGGCGAGGTGCTCGGGCTCGAAGCGCAGCAGCGCGTGGCCGTCCGCCGGGCGGCCGGGGAAGAGGCCTTCGATCACGCCGGGCCCGGGGGCGGGCAGCGGGCTGAGCCGGCCGTGGGCGGTGGCCCGGCCGCGGATCCGGTGCGGGACGGCGACCGGTGCCACGTCCACGGCCTCCAGCTCGGCCGCCACCCGGTCGGCGCGGGCGACCAGGGCGATCCGGTGCAGTGGCGAGGAACTCTCCACCAGGACGGCGAACGCGCCGTCCGGCAGCACCGCGCAGCGGACCAGCGGAGGGATGCCGGGCCGCTCGACCAGGTCGATCCCGGGGATGTCGAGCACGACGGACGAGGCGAACCCGAAGAGCGTCCGGGCGCGTTCGGCGGCGCTGGGCGCGGACCGGACGGCGGTCGGCGTGGGCGGGACGTGGCGCATCTGTCCTCCTTGAAAGTGAGGTTAGCCTAACCTAACTTTCAAGGAGGATGGAAGGTTCCTCCGAGGTCCGGTCAGCCGGTGGCGCCCAGCATCCGCAGCACCAGGACCCCGTAGCGGCGGCCGAGCTCCTCCGGGCTCTCGCTGCTGCGCTCGCTGTACCAGCGGGACACGTCGATGCCCAGCGAGGTGACGGCGCGGGCGGCGGTACGGACGTCGGGGACGTCGAAGGAGCCGTCCGCGACGCCGTCGTCGATCAGCCGGCGGACGGTCTCCTCGATCCGGCGGCGCAGCTCGGCGACGACGGCGAAGTCCTCCTCCGGCAGTGCGAGCAGCTCGTGGTTGACGATCCGCCCCACGGTGTGGCCGCGGGCGTGCCAGCAGGTGAAGTCCTCGACCAGCCGGCGCATCCGGTCGGCCGGTGCCCCGGCGGTGCCCGCGGCGTTCTCGACCAGGTCCAGGGTGGCCTGGTGGCCGGTGCGGCTGATCTCGGAGAGCAGCGCGGCCTTGGAGGGGTAGTGGATGTAGAGCGCGGCCGGGCTCATCCCGGCGGCGGTGGCGATGTCCCGGGTGGTGGTGGCGTGGTAGCCGCGCCGGGCGAAGGAGTCCACGGCCGCGAGCAGCAGGCGGCGGGCGGCCTCGGGGCGCTCCCCGGCGTGCACGCCGGGGAGCGCCCCGGCGTGTTCCATCGGCCAGAGGTCGGCGGCGGCTTGGTCGGTCATGGGGTCATCCTCGCAGACGGGGGTCGCCCGGTCCGGGGCCGGACGGCCCTGACGGTTGACAGTGTGGCCCGCCGCCAACATGCTAAGCAAGCGCTTAGTCAGCACTGTTCCGGTCGGCACGGTCCGCCCGGCACTGTCGTCGGAGAGGATGGGCGATGACGCCTTCGTTCAAGGACCGGGTGGCCGTGGTCACCGGAGCGAGCCGGGGCATCGGCCTCGGCATCGCGCGCGAGCTCGTCGAGCGCGGCGCCAGGGTCTGCGTCACCGCACGCGGCGCCGAGCCGCTGGCCGAGGCCGTCCGCGAGCTCGGCGGCCCGGACCACGCGATCGCCGTCGCGGGCAAGGCCGACGACGCCGCGCACCAGGAGGAGGCGGTGGCCCGCACCATGGAGGCGTTCGGCCGCCTGGACTTCCTGGTCAACAACACCGGCATCAACCCGGTCTACGGCCCGGTCCTGGAGACCGAGCCGGAGGCCGCCGCCAAGATCTTCGCCGTCAACGTGCTGGCCCCGCTGGCCTGGACCCGCCGCGCGCACGCCGCCTGGATGGGCGAGCACGGCGGCTCCGTGGTCAACGTCGCCTCCATCGCGGGCATCCGGTCCTCCGCCGGGATCGGCATGTACGGCGTGAGCAAGGCCGCCCTGATGCGGCTGACCATGGAGCTCGCCGCCGACCTCGGCCCGGACATCCGGGTGAACGCCGTCGCCCCCGCCGTCGTGAAGACCAAGTTCGCCGAGGCGCTCTACGAGGGCCGCGAGGAGAAGGTGATCCGCGCCTACCCGATGAAGCGGCTCGGCCTGCCGGACGACGTCGCCGGAGCCGTCGCCTTCCTGCTCTCCGACGACGCCTCCTGGATCACCGGGCAGACCCTGGTCGTCGACGGCGGCGTGACGCTGGGCGGTGGCCTGTGAGCGGCCGCGCCGGTCAGGACGCCGTAGGGCAGGACTCCGTAGGGCAGGACCCCGCTGTGCAGGAGCCCGCCGGTCGGGACCTCGTCGGCCCGGGTGTCGCCGGGCAGGGCGTCGTGGTCACCGGCGCCGGACACGGCATCGGCGCCGCCCTCGCCGAGGCGTTCGCCGCCGAGGGCGCCCGGGTGGTGGTCAACGACCTCGACGCCGACTCCGCCCGCCGGGTGGCCGACCGGATCGGCGGCTTCGCCGTCCCCGGCGACGCCGCGAGCGCCGAGGGCGTCGCCGCACTGATCGCCGCCGCCCGCGCCGAGCTCGGCGCCATCGACGTCTACTGCGCCAACGCGGGAGTGGCCGTCGGCGGTGGCGCCGACGCGAGCCCGAAGGCCTGGGCCACCGCCTGGGACGTCAACGTCATGTCGCACGTCCGGGCGGCCGAGCAGCTGCTGCCCGACTGGCTGGAGCGCGGCGAGGGCCGGTTCGTCGCCACCGTCTCCGCCGCCGGGCTGCTCACCATGCTCGACGCCGCCCCCTACGCCGTCACCAAGCACGGCGCGCTCGCCTTCGCCGAGTGGCTGTCCGCCACCTACCGGCACCGCGGCCTGCGGGTGCACGCGCTCTGCCCGCAGGGCGTCCGGACCAGGATGCTCGACGCCACCGGCCGCGCGGGCGAGGTGCTGCTGACCCCCACCGCGATCGAACCGGCCGAGGTGGCGGCCACCGCGCTGCGCGCCATCGCGGCCGAGGAGTTCCTGATCCTGACCCACCCCGAGACGGCCGGGTTCTACGCGGCCCGGGCCACCGCGCCCGACCAGTGGCTGGACGGCATGAACCGGCTCCAGCAGACCATCGAGAAGGGCTGAACGGGATGCGCGCATGGCAGGTCGGTGCCCTCGGTGAGCCGGGCGAGGTGATGCGGCTGCACCAGGACGTGCCGCAACCCGTGCCCGCCGAAGGGCAGTTGCTGGTGAAGGTGCTGGCCGCCTCGGTCAACTTCCCCGACGCCCTGATGTGCCGGGGCCAGTACCAGATCCGCCCGCCGCTGCCGTTCACGCCGGGCGTGGAGCTGTGCGGGGAGGTCGAGGGCACCGGCACGGGGGTCCCCCCGGCCGGAGGCTGGGGGAGGGTGATCGGCACGCCGGTGCTCCCGGTCGGGGCCTTCGCCGAGTACACGCTGATGGACGCGGCGGCCGTCTTCCCCGCGCCCGCCGCGCTGGACGACGCCGAGGCGGCGGCGCTGCACATCGGCTACCAGACCGCCTGGTTCGGCCTGCACCGCCGGGCCGCGCTCCGGGCGGGCGAGACGCTGCTGGTGCATGCGGCGGCCGGCGGGGTCGGCAGCGCGGCCGTCCAACTCGGCAAGGCGGCCGGGGCGACCGTGATCGCCGTGGTCGGCGGCGCCGAGAAGGCCGTGGTGGCACGCGAGTTGGGCGCGGACGTGGTGATCGACCGGCGGTCCGAGGACTTCGTCGCGGCGGTCAAGGCGGCCACCGGCGGGCGCGGTGCGGACGTGGTCTTCGACCCGGTCGGGGGCGAGGCGTACGCGGGTTCCACCAAGTGCGTCGCCTTCGAGGGGCGGATCCTGGTGGTCGGCTTCGCCAGCGGCACCATCCCGGCGCCCGGCCTCAACCACGCGCTGGTGAAGAACTACTCCGTGCTGGGCCTGCACTGGGGCCTGTACGCCACCCGTGACCCGCAGTCCGTCCGCGACGCGCACGCCGAGCTGACCGCCCTGGCAGCCAAGGGCGTGGTCCGCCCGCTGGTCAGCGAGCGGCTGCCGTTCGAGCGCGCGGCCGAGGGCGTCCAGCGGGTCGCCGACGGAGTGTCCACCGGACGGATCGTCGTCCTTCCCTGAGACCGGGCGAGGAGCGGCCGGCCCCCCGTACCGGCCGCCCCTCGCCCTTTGTTCGATGCTGCGTCAGGGCGACCAGGAAGGACAGCTCATGACGGTCCGTCGAGCGGCGGGCGGCGGGCCGGGGGCCGGTGAGCAGATGCATAGGGAACGAGGAGAGCCCCGCGACATGATGATCAAGCACCGGGAACACGGGGCCGCCTGGGGGACACGGGAGCGCACACAGCCCGCTTCCGACTCGTACAGCCAGGCTGATCGTCACCAGAAAGTGGGCACGACCATGAAGAAGACCGCTCGCATCGCCGTCACCGCCGTCGCCGCTCTGACCATGCTCGTCGGCATCGGCGCCGGTGTCTCCAGCGCCGCGACCCCGAAGCCGAACCTCTCGGTCTGCGCCCTCTGCTACTGATGGTGACAGCAGCCTGAGCGGCCGGCCGGCGGGGTG
>NZ_BAAANT010000058.1:0-29454 GCF_039529945.1 Kitasatospora kazusensis
CGTGCGACCAGGCTCCGGCAGGAGCCAGGTCGCACGTCCCCCGCGCCCCGGAAGGTGCGGTTCAGACCTCGTCGGCCGGCTTGTCGGCCTGGGCCTTCTCGGCGTCGGCCTTCTCCGCGGCGGCCTTCTCGGCCTCGGCGGCGGCCGCGGCCTCGGCCTTCTCCGCCTCCTGCTGGGCCTTGAGCGCCTTCTGCTCGGCCTTCTGCTCCGCCTTGCGCTCGGCCTCCGCGCGCTTCTTGTCGTCGGTCAGCTGCCGCTTGGCGGCGGTGGCGTAGATGTCGACGTACTCCTGGCCGGACAGCCGCATGATCTCGTACATCACCTCGTCCGTGACCGAACGCAGGATGAAACGGTCGTTCTCCATGCCCTGGTAGCGGGAGAAGTCGAGCGGACGGCCGATCCGGATGCCCGGGCGGATGCCGAAGTTCGGCACCACCTGGCCGGGCGGCTGGACCTTCTCGGTGTCGATCATCGCGACCGGGATCACCGGCGCGCCGGTGGCCAGTGCGACGCGCGCCAGGCCGCCGACCTTGCCCCGGTAGAGCTTGCCGTCGGGCGAGCGGGTGCCCTCGGGGTAGACCCCGAACAGCTCACCGCGCTCGATCACGGCGACGGCGCTGCGGATCGCGGCCTCGCCGGCCCCCCGGACACCCGACCGGTCCACCGGCAGCTGGCCGACGCCCTTGAAGAAGGCGGCGGTGAGCTTGCCCTTGAGCCCGGGGGTGTTGAAGTACTCCGCCTTCGCGATGAAAGTCACCCGGCGCTTCATCAGCGCGGGCAGGAAGAAGGAGTCCGAGAAGGAGAGGTGATTGCTCGCGATGATCGCGGGCCCGTCGTCGGGGATGTTCTCGGCACCCTCGATCCACGGCCGGAAGAAGATCCGCAACAGCGGTGCGACGATCAACTTCATCACTCGGTAGAACAACCGGTGCCTCCTGTTATGCGGACCGGTCGATCCTAATGCTTACCGGCTGCCGGTCGTGCACCGGCGGTCCGGTCGGGCCCCGCGGCCGGGCTGTACGGCGCGGGCGGCCCGTGGGACGATGCGGCTCCGGCCCAGTGCCCGAACGCCCGCACGGCTCGCAGGTCCCCCGGCGAGTCCCGCTGCGGACACCCCCGCACCCTCACCCGCGCACCCGCTCAAAGGAGCCCGAAGATGCCGCTGCTTCCCGGCGCAGAACCCTTCCAGCACCGGGGCGGGCCGATCGGGGTGCTGCTCGTCCACGGGTTCACCGGCTCCCCCCAGTCGCTCCGGCCGTGGGCCGACCGGCTGGTCGAGGCCGGGTACACCGTCTCGCTGCCGCTGCTGCCGGGCCACGGCACCCGCTGGCAGGACATGCAGACCACCCGTTGGGAGGACTGGTACGCCGAGGCCGACCGTGCGCTGCGGGAGTTGACGGCGAGCTGCGAGCAGGTCTTCGTCTGCGCCCTCTCGATGGGCGGCTCACTGGCCCTGCACCTGGCCGCCCAGCACGGCTCCGCCGTGTCCGGGCTGGTGCTCGTCAACCCGTCCGTCCGCTCGGACAACCCCGCAAGTGTGCTGTTGCCCGTGCTGCGGCACGTGGTGCCGAGCCTGCCCGGTGTCGCCAACGACATCGCGCTGGAGGGGTCCACCGAGGTCGGCTACGACCGGACGCCGCTGCACGCCGCCTGGTCACTGACCCGGCTGTGGCAGACCGTGCAGGCCGAACTCCCGGAAATACGGCAGCCGGTGCTGCTGTTGCACAGCCCGCAGGACCATGTGGTCTCGCCGGCCAACTCGGAGTTGGTGCTCGCGCGGATATCCTCGACCGATGTGACCGAGCTGCTCTGCGAGCGCAGCTACCACGTGGCGACGCTGGACCACGACGCCGAGCTGATCTTCGGGGCGAGCCTCGATTTCATCCGGCGGCTGACCCCGGCGACCGCCGAACTGTGAGTGCCGAGAACCACCAGGGCTGAAGGGCCGGCCGTGCGCGAGAGGCAGTGCTGATGAGCGGGGCGACAGGCGGCGACGAGGAGCTGCCCGCGGACGGCGGCGCGCTGGGCGGTGCCCGGGGCGAGCCCGCGGGCGAGCCGGTACGCCGTCCCGCGGCGGGCAGCCAGGCCGAGCAGGACGCGATCTTCGCGGCCCTGGTCGCCCAGTTCGACGACCCGGTGGATCTGAACGACCCCGCGTGGCCGGAGATCGAGAACCTCCGCTCGAAGAACGACCTCGCCGACCTGGCCCCGCAGCCCCGGCCGCGTCCGGCCTCGCCGTCCACGCCGTCCGACCGGGGCCCGCGCGACTACCAGGCCGCCGAGGACCCGGACGAGGGCCACTTCGTCCCCCCGGAGCCCCCGCCGCTGCCGCCGGCCGACACCACGGCCAAGTTCGCCTGGCTCGCCGTCCTCGGCGGCCCGGCCCTGCTGCTCTTCGACGCCCTGTTCTGGCGCGAGGTCTCGGGCTGGCCGGCCTGGGTCGGCGTCTCCGCCTTCCTCGGCGGCTTCGTCACCCTGGTCGTCCGGATGAAGGACCACGACGAGGACGAGCCCCCGGACCCGACCGGCGGCGCGGTCGTCTGAGCCCGGCCCCGGCGCGGGTCGTAGAGTCGGCAGAGGCAGACTCGCGAACCCGCCCGGGGAGGTGAGGCCGATGACCGGCCCGACCGCCGACCGCCCGCACATGCCCGGGTACGGCATCCTCCCCGCCGGCCAGGGCACCGGGTTGCTGCCCTGGCCGTGGGCGGAGCAGCGGCTGACCGCCTCCCACGACTACTGGGTGTCCAGCGTGCGGCCCGTCAGGCGGCGCCGGCCGGTGGCACCCGCAGGACGGCCAGCACCGGGAGGTGGTCGGTGGCGGTCACCAGGTCGGCCGGGGAGATGCCGGGCATCCCCTGCGGGACGCCGCTGGCCAGGACGCGCAGGCCCGGGGTGGCGAAGAAGGCGTCCAGGCGCTGGTACGGGTCGCCCGGCGCGGAGGTGTAGGTGCCGCCCCAGGGCGCGGCCACGTGGGCGTCCTGGAAGTCCTCGGCCAGCCGCCGCCAGCCCGGGTCCTCGGGGTGCTCGTTGAAGTCTCCGCCGATGACGCCGTGCTCGCCCGGCCCGAACTGGCCCGGCAGCAGGGCGAACTGACGCAGCCGCTCCTCGGGGTCGACGCTCAGGTGGCAGCTGGTCACGGCGAACGGCGCCGAGCCGCCGACCCGGACCAGCGCGGTGGCGAAGCCCCGGGCGTGCAGCCGCCGGGTCTTGGGGAGCAGCCGGTCGCGGGTCTCCAGGACGTCCACCCCGAGCGTGCCGAGCAGCAATGGCCCGGCGGCGATCCGGCCGCCGCCGGAGAGGATGACCAGGTCGGTCTCGTGGGCGAGCCAGGCCGCCTGGCCCTCCGGCCGCCAGTAGCGCGGCGACTCCTGGATGCAGACCAGGTCGGGGGCGCAGGCCCGGATCACCCGGACCAGGGCCTGCCGGTCGTCGCGCTGCGAGCGGATGTTGTAGCTGAGCAGCCTGACCACCCGTCCACCGTCGGGATCGTCCCCGGAGGGCGGCAGGGCGGGCAGCACCGTCGGCAGGCTCACCCGGCCAAGGCTAACGGCGAGCCGGGGACGCCCGCCCCCAACTCGCCGTATTCGTCCGTGGGACATCGCACCGGACGCCGGACGGGACGTCAGATCCGGGCCAGGTCCCCCGCGCCGACGATGCCCGCCGCCGAGCCCATCGAGGCCAGCACGACCTCCGCGCGCGGCCGGTGCACCCCGCCGGTCAGGTACGTCTCGTACGCCTTGGCGACCGGGTCGAGCAGCAGACGGCCGGAGTCGGAGACCCCGCCGCCCAGCACGAAGACGCCCGGGTCGAAGAGCGCGGCGAGGTCGGCCATACCCCGGCCCAGCCAGTCGGCCAGCTCGTCGTAGCACTCCAGGGCGAGCGGGTCGCCGTCCTGGGCCGCCTCGGTGATGTGGATGCCCCGGATGGTCTCGGCGACGTCGTCGTTGAGCTCCAGCATCCGCTTGCCGGCGATCGGGTCGGCGGCCGCCTTCTCCCGCCCGTAGCGGCGCAGCGCGCGGCCGGAGCCGTACTGCTCCCAGCAGCCCTTGCCGCCGCAGCCGCAGGGCAGGCCGTCCGGCACCATGTTGAGGTGGCCGATCTCCCCGGCCACGCCGAACCGGCCGCGGTGCAGCCGCCCGTCCAGGACGATGCCGCCGCCGATGCCGGTGCCGACGGTGATCAGCACCATGTCGGAGTGCGCGGCCGCCGCACCGAAGCGGAACTCCGCCCAGGCGGCGCAGTTGGCGTCGTTCTCGACCACGGCACCGAGGCCGGTCAGCTCCTCGATCCGGCTCTTCAGCGGCTCGTTCTCCCACGCGATGTTGGGCGCGAAGATCACGGTGGAGCGGTCCCGGTCGACGAACCCGGGGGCTCCGACACCCACGGCGGCCACCTCGGGGTACTTCTCCCGGAGCTCGCGCACCGCCTGCGCGATCGCGTCGACCGCCCACTGGGGGTCGGCCGGGGTGGGTACCCGAGTCCGCGCCAGGATCTCGCCGTTCTCGTCGACCACGCCGGCCGCGATCTTCGTCCCGCCGACATCGACGCCGATGGTCAGAGCCATGTGTCCCTCAGCTATTCACTCGTTCCCGCTGAGCGGAACGGTACCCGCTGAGCGGGCCCGCGTACACACCGCTGCCTACATTATCCGAAGACAATCTGCCGCAAAGCGAACTTTAGGACTTCAAAAGTCGTACGATTTCCTTCGGTGGGTGACTGATCGGGACCGCTCTGCCACGGGTGCTGAACTGCGAGTTCACTACTTGTCTGACGGCTCGTCAAGGTCGATGCGCTCACCGTCGGCGTGTCCGGGGGCCGCCCAGCGGCGCTCCTGCCCGGCGACCACAGCCCGGTAGGCGGCGAGCAGCTCGCCTCCGGCGGCGGCGAGATGGCCGTACACCTCCGGATTCTGCTCACGCAGCCGGCCGCCCAGCTCCTGGGCCTTCTCCCCCACGACCGCCGCGAACCTGCGGACCTCCTCGACCAACGGGTCGAACCCCGCGCCGAACGGCTGGTCGGACTTCACGTCCTGGTCGGTCTGCGGTTCATCGGCCATCGGGCACTCCCTCGGGGGCGGCAGCAGCCACCGTCGGCCACCGCGATGTCCGCCGACGCTACCGGATGGGCGGCGGCCCATCCGTACGCACGGGGGCGCAGCCCAACCGTGTGCACACGGGCAACCAGAACAGGGGCGCGGGGAACTGCGCGCGCAACCGTGCACGGACGTCGTGCCTCGGTCGCGCAGTTACCCGCGCCCCTGGGTGGTGCCTGGTTACTGCGTGAGCGTCTGCGCAGGCCAGAGCGCCGGGTCCGGGGTGAAGCGGACGGAGAGGGTGCCGTCCGCCAACCCCGCGCCGCTGACCGTACAGCGGCGCAAAGCGGAGGGCAGCGCCAGCACCCGGCGGTATCCGCCGATGCCGACCACCAGTTCGTCGCCGCGCCGGACGAGGTCGAGGTCGGCCCGGTCCGCGCCGGGGAGGGCGAGCCGCCAGATCAGCAGCCCGTCCGCGGCGAGCCGGTCCTCGACCGGCCAGGGCGTCCCGTGCGGGGCCGGGCCGTCGTCGTCGCCGTACAGCTCGGCGGCGACGCCCTCCAGGGTGGCTTCGGGCCGGCGGCAGACCAGCACGGGTACGTCGAAGTCGCCGGCCAGCTCGGCGAGCCGCTCGTGCTGGCGGGTGGCGAGCGCCGCGAGCCAGGGGTCGGGCGAGTGGAGGGCCGCCTCGGGCAGCGCGCGGTGGGCGACCAGCGAGTCCAGCCGGTGCCCGTGCAGGGCGAGTCCGGCGCGGATCCGGCGCAGTTCGTCGGGGCTGTGGGTCTCGGCGTCCAGGACCAGGCGGACGGAGGTGCCGGGAGCCTCGATCACCGCGCGGGCCTCGGCCAGCGCCTTCGCGGCCCAGCCGCGCGCCTCGTACAGCCACTCGGCGGGTGCCGGCAGCCCGGCGAAGGCGGCCAGCAGCGGGCGCAGGGCGCGGGCGGCCTGGCGCTGCTCGGGCACCAGGCGGGCGAGGTACCGGTCGAGCTGTTCGGGCAGGGCGAGCGCGGCGATCAGTTCGGCGGGCTGCGGTGCCGCGACCACCAGGACGTCGGCGTCGGCGGTGCGCAGCGCGCGGAGCAGCGCGAGGTGCCGCGTTCCGGGGAGCGGGGTGAGCTCCTCGGGGTCGAGCGGGTCGGCGCCGATCAGGTCGAGTGCCGGGGCGAGGCGTCCGCCGAGCTCGCCGAGCGCGCCGCGGAAGGCCGCCTGCTCGTCGACCCGGGCCGCCGAGAGGTGTTCGGCGTACCGGACGGGGTGCTCGCCGAGCCGGACGCCGAGCACGGCGTCGACGGTGCGGTGCGGGTCGTCGGCGGCGAGCAGCAGGGTCCGGCGGCCCCGCTGCGCGGAGTGCAGCGCGGTGGCGGCGGCGACCAGCGCCGAGCCGTCGCCGCTGACCAGGATCGTCCGGGCTGCCACTATCCCTCGACGCGCTTCTTCAGGCCGGCCAGGGCCCGGTCGATGATGACCTTCTCCGCCTTGCGCTTGATCATGCCCAGCATCGGGATCTTCACGTCGACCGCGAGCTGGTAGGTCACCTCGGTACCGCCGGAGACCGCGGCGAGGCTGTAGGAGCCGTCCAGCGAGCGGAGCATCTGGCTCTTCACCAGGGTCCAGCCGACCTCGCGGTCGCCGTCCCAGGTGTAGGCGAGCACGTGCTCGTCGCGGATCGCGCCCGCGTCCAGCAGCAGGCGCACCTCGGCGGCCCGGCCGTCGGCGGCGGTCGCCAGCACCTCGATCTCCTTGACCTCGCCCGTCCACTCCGGGTAGGCGGCGAAGTCGGCGATCACGGCCATCACCTCGGCCGGGGTCGCGGCGATGGTGATGCTCGACCTGGTGTGTTCCGCCATGGAACGGTCCTCCGCGTCTTCGTCAGGTGTGCGCCCAGGGCAGGTTATCGCGCCCGGGGTACGGCACCGCCCCGTGGGGCGTCGGGGCCGCGCCCGTTACCGGCGGGTTACCGGCGCACTGTCATATGGTGCGAGACGGAACCATCCGGGCCGGGACCTGCGGTGTGACTCTTCGAACACCGGAGCCGACTCCCCTGGCCGAATCCACCTACCGGGCAGTAACGTCCTGCCGTCCCGCAGCGTCGCAGACGAGGAGCAGCCTTGCTCGAGTTCAGCCTTCCGGCCCGCTACCAGGTACCGAGCGGCGGTAACCTCTCCGACCTCGTCCACCAGAACGCCGAGCAGCACCCGGATGTCGCCGTGCTGAGCCGCAAGGCCGACGGCACGTGGACGGACCTGACGGCTGTCCAGTTCCTCGCCGAGGTGCACAGCGCCGCCAAGGGCCTGATCGCCGCCGGCATCGCGCCCGGCGACCGGGTCGGCGTGATGTCGCGCACCCGCTACGAGTGGACGCTGCTGGACTTCGCGATCTGGTGCGCGGGCGCGGTGACCGTGCCGGTGTACGAGACCTCCTCGGCCGAGCAGGTGCAGTGGATCCTCGGCGACTCCGGCGCCGTCGCGGTGGTGACCGAGACCGACACCCACGCCGCCGTGGTGGCCGGCCTGCGGGACAGCCTGCCGGAGCTGAAGCACACCTGGCAGATCGAGCGGGGCGCACTGGCGGCCCTCGCCGAGGCGGGCCGCGAGGTCGCCGACGCCACGGTGGCCGAGCGGCGCGCGATCCCGACGGCCGACTCGCTCGCCACCATCGTGTACACCTCCGGCACCACCGGGCGCCCCAAGGGCTGCGAGCTGACCCACGGGAACTTCCTGGCCGAGCTGGGCAACGTGACCGACCGGCTGGCGCCGCTGTTCCGGACCGGCGACAGCTCCGTCCTGCTCTTCCTGCCGCTGGCGCACGTGCTGGGCCGGATCGCCGAGATCGCCGCGGCCATAGCGCCGATCAAGCTGGGCCACGTCTCGGACATCAAGGACGTCACGGCCGAGCTGGCCTCCTTCCGTCCGACGCTGATCCTGGGCGTGCCCCGGGTGTTCGAGAAGGTCTTCAACACCGCCAGAGCCAAGGCGCAGACCGACGGCAAGGGCAAGATCTTCGACCAGGCCGCCGACACCGCCATCGCCTACAGCCGGGCGCTGGACGCGGGCGGCCCCTCGCTGGTGCTCAAGCTCAAGCACAAGGTCTTCGACCGGCTGGTCTACGGCAAGCTGCGGGCGGCGCTGGGCGGCCGGGCCACCCACGCGATCTCCGGCGGCGCGCCGCTCGGCGAGCGGCTGGGCCACTTCTACCGGGGCATCGGCTTCACCGTGCTGGAGGGCTACGGCCTGACCGAGACGGCGGGGGCGACGGCGTTCAACCCGCACGACACCCCGCGGATCGGCTCGGTCGGCCAGCCGCTGCCCGGCTCCACGGTGCGGATCGCCGAGGACGGCGAGGTGATGTTCAAGGGCCCGCAGGTGTTCAAGGGCTACTGGAACAACCCGACGGCCACCGCCGAGGCGCTGCGGGACGGCTGGTTCGCCACCGGCGACCTGGGCACCCTCGACGCGGACGGCTTCATCGTGATCACCGGCCGGAAGAAGGAGATCATCGTCACGGCCGGCGGCAAGAACGTCGCCCCCGCCGTGATCGAGGACCGGATCCGGGCGCACGCTCTGGTCGGCGAGGTGATGGTGGTCGGCGACCGCAGGCCGTTCATCGCCTGTCTGGTCACCGTGGACGAGGAGTTCTTCCCCAAGTGGAAGGAGCTCAACGGCAAGCCCGCCGCCGCCACCCTGGCCGAGCTGTCCGAGGACGCCGACCTGCTGGCCGCCCTCCAGTCGGCCGTGGACGACGGCAACCTCGCCGTCTCGCACGCCGAGGCGGTCAAGAAGTTCCGGCTGCTCGACACCTCGTTCTCCGAGGCCAGCGGGTACCTGACGCCCTCGCTCAAGCTCAAGCGCAACCTGGTGCTGAAGGACTACGCGGCCGAGATCGAGGCGCTCTACCAGCGCTGAGGCCCGGCCCCGCGGGGCTTTTCGAGGGGCGCGGGGTGCTGCGCGACCAACCGTGCACGGATATCGTGCCCCGGTCGCGCAGGACCCCGCGCCCCTTGGGGTTCACGCCGCCAGGAGGGACGTGAGCCGCCCCGCGAGGGTGTCCCAGCGCCAGGAGCGCTCGACCCAGCGGCGGCCGGCCTCGCCCATCCGGGCCCGGAGCGCCTCGTCGTGGAGCAGCCGGACGATCCGCTCGGCCAGCACGTCCGCCGAGCGGCCCGGGACGACGTACCCCGTCTCGCCCTCCAGGACGGCGTCCGGGGCCCCGCCGGAGTCCCCGGCCACCACCGGCAGCCCGGTCGCGGAGGCTTCCAGGTAGACGATTCCCAGGCCCTCCACGTCGAGGCCGCCCCGGCGGGTCCGGCACGGCATCGCGAAGACGTCACCGGCCCCGTAGTGCGCGGGCAGCTCCGCCCACGGCACGGCGCCGGTGAACCGCACCGAGGAGGCCACCCCGGTCGCCTCGGCCAGCTTCTCCAGATCGGCCTGGTAGGGGCCGCCGCCGACGATCAGCAGGACCGCGTCCGGCACGTCGCGCAGGATCTGCGGCATCGCGGTGATCAGGGTGTCCTGTCCCTTGCGCGGCACCAGCCGCGAGACGCAGACGACCACCGGACGGTCGGTGAGCCCGAGCCGGGCCCGCACCTCGGCACCGCCGGAGTCCGGCCGGAAGGTCTGCTCGTCGACGCCCGGCGGCAGCTGCACCATCCGCTTCGCCGCCTCCGGCCCGACGGCCGCTGCGATCCGCGAGCGGGTGTACTCGCCGAGGTAGGTGAGCGTGTCGGTGCCCGCGCCGATCCGGCGCAGCAACTGCCGGGAGCCCGGCAGCTGGGCCCAGGCCGCCTCGTGGCCGTGCGTCATGCCGAGCAGCCGCCCGGCGCCCGCCCGGCGCAGCGCGGGGGCCATCAGGCCGAGCGGCGCGGCGGCCCCGAACCAGACCGAGTCGCAGCCCTCCGCCCTGAGGATCTCGGCCGCCCGCCTGGTCACTCTGGGTGTCGGCACCATCATCTTCGTCCGGTCCCGGATCACCTGGAAGGGCTGCTCGGCGTCGAAGCGCGCGGTCTCACCGCCGTCCCGCCAGGACGAGGCGTACACCACAATGCTCCCGGCCGGCTGCCGGACGGCCATGTTGTGGACGAAGGCCTGGATCCCGCCAGGACGGGGCGGGAAGTCGTTCGTGACGATCAGGGTCTTGTGCATGCCACGGCTCGCTCGGTCGGGGGGTGCTCGGTGTACCGGTCGGTGATCCGTACCATAGGTCACCACCACCGCTCGTCGGGAACGCCATCAGGCCACGCACCGTTCGAAGAAGGTCGCTCCGTCAGTCTGCCGGAGCGGCCGGGGGCAGCAAGCTCGGAACGCTTGCGGTGAGTGACGCCCGCGTGTGGCATCCGAGACGAACGAGGGAGCGAAGTGGAGTTGGTTCCGGCCGGCGACCCCGGCACCACCGGCAACAGCGGCAGCACCGCGCTGTCTGCGGCTCCCCCGCAGGCCGGTGGCGCACTCTGGGGGCTGGGTGCGGGCTGGATCGTCACCCGGGTACTGATCGTCCTGATGGTGCTCGGCATCATCAAGATCTCCGGGGCCGACGTCACCGCCGACGTCTCGGTGATCTACCACGGCTGGTACGAGGTCCTGCAGACCGGCACCTTCCCGCTGGACGACGTCACCTGGCAGTACCCGCCCGGCGCGGCACTGGTGATCATGCTGCCCGGGATGCTGCCTTGGTCCTACCTGATCTCGTTCTTCGTGCTCTGCGGCGTCTTCGACGCACTCGCCATGGGCCTGCTGATGCGGGCCGGCACGCGCAAGGGCCGCAGCTTCACCGGCGCCTGGGTCTGGGTCGCGGGGGTGCCGCTGCTCGGGCCGACGGTCTACTGCCGGTACGACATCATCGTCACCGCCGTCGCGGTGGCCGGGCTGCTGGCCGTGCTGCGGCGCCCGGCGCTCGGCGGGGTGCTGCTGGGGCTGGGCGGGCTGGTGAAGGTCTGGCCGGTGCTGGCCCTCGCGGGCACGCCGCGCGGCCGCCGGACCAAGCGCTCCTGGACCTCCGCGCTGGCCGCCCTCGGCTCGCTGGCCTTCCTCCTCGCGGCCGGCATGAACGGCGCCTTCGAGTTCCTGAAGTTCCAGGCGAACCGGGGTATCGAGGTCGAGTCGGTGAGCGCCCTGCCGCTGCACTTCGCCCGCCTCGCGGGCGGCTGGCACGGGCAGGTGTCGATGAACTACGGCTCGCTGGAGATGCTCGGCCCGTGGGTCTCGGTGATCTCCAAGGTCTCGGTGGCGGCCACCGTGCTCGGCTTCGGCTGGCTGCTGCTCTGGCGGCTGCGCGCCCAGCGCTGGCAGCCCTCCACCACGTACGACGCCGCGCTGGCGGCGCTGCTGGTGTTCACCGTCACCAGCCGGGTGATCAGCCCGCAGTACCTGGTCTGGCTGGTCGGGATCGCGGCGGTCTGCCTGACCGTCCGGGGTACCAGCCAGAAGCCGGTCGCGCTGCTGATCCTGGCCGCCACCGCCGTCACCACGCTGGAGTTCCCGGTGCTCTTCGGCCAGGTGCACGCCAGCCAGCCGATGGGCGTGGCCGTCCTCACCCTGCGGAACCTGCTGCTGCTCGCCGCCACCCTGCTCTCCTGCCGCCGCCTCTGGCGCTCCACCCGCGCCCCCGAGCCGGCCCGCACCGTCGTCCTCCCCGCCCTGGAGGCCGCCACCCCCGGCAGCTACCCCGTCCGCCCGGGCATCGCCTACGAGCAGCACCTGCTGGACGGAATCGACACCGCGGCCCCTGCGGGCAAGTAGGGGTTCCCACCAGGGGCGCGGGGAACTGCGCGACCAGGGCACGACGAAGGTGCACGGTTGATCGCGCAGTTCCCCGCGCCCCTGCTGTGGTTGCCCGTGAGCGCAAAGTTCCCCGCGCCCCTGCTGGGTGCTCACCGACCGGGGCGTCAGCCCAGGGTGTCCCGGAGCCAGGCGGTCCAGTGCTGGACGAACGCGGCCAGGCTCAGGCCCAGCTGGGCCTTGAGCAGGGCGTCCAGCCACTGGTCACGGTCGGCGCCCGGGGGCCGGGCGCCGACCTCGCGGTAGAAGGCGACGAGCCGGCTCTCGCCGTGGTCGGCGGCGATCAGGGAGCAGGCCGACCAGCCGAGTTCGTAGGCCTGGGCGATGCCGGCGGAGCCGGCGGTGAAGTCGGCGTCGGCGGGGAGGGCCTTGGGGAGGCGGCCCGCCCGGACGTCCTTGGCGAGCTCCGGGGCCACCTGCCGGGGGGTGCGGTCCGTCCCCCGGTACCCGGTGTAGTCGGCGACGCCCTCGGAGAGCCAGAGGGGCGTCCAGGGCTTGGTGTCGGCCCGGGTCGCGACGTGGGTGGTCTCATGGGTGGTGACGACCCGGCGGCCCAGGTCACTGAGGATCGCGTACGCGTCCGGGTTGAGCAGCACCCGGTCGGCCGCGGTGCGGTGGGGGGCTCCGGCGGCGGCGGTGGTGACGGCGGCTATGCCCTGGTAGTCCTCGGCGCGGACGCCCAGCAGCCGGGCGAACTGCTGCTCGGAGCCGGGTATCTCGGCCACCAGCCGCCCGGCCCATCCGCTGCCCCAGACCTCGCTGACGGCCGGCACCGCCCGGTCCAGCAGCGCCACCGTCGGGGCCAGGCCGCTCTGGTCGTCCAGGCCGAGCAGCAGGCTGTGCGCGCCACGGGCCACCCGGACGACGCCCAGGTCCCAGAGCGCGGCGGGCCCGAGGGGCTCGTCCCCGGAGAGCAGCCAGCCGCCCCCGAGCCGGACGAAGGACAGGGTGCGGGTGAGCACCGCCGGGTACTCGTCGTTGTCCCGCAGGCGGTAGGCGAACTCGGCGGTGGCGGTGAGCGGCTCCGTGCGCCCGGGCTCCGGCTCGGTGAAGGAGGTCAGCCGGTAGTCGGCCGCCGCGAACGGCACCTGTGCCAGGCGCTCGTACGCCTGCTGCTGGGCCGGCCCGGCCTCGGGTGCGACGGTGGCGAGCAGCCCGGCCCGGTCCTGCGCGAGCAGGGCCCCGGAGCGCCGGGCGAGCAGCGCCTCGACGGCCGGGCGGACGGAGGGCGGCGCGGCGGCCCCGGTGACGCCGGTCGCCGGGGGGCTGCCGAGCGGCAGCGAGAGCTGGGCCAGCCCGCCTGCGGCGAGCAGCAGCGCACCGCGCCGGGACAGCGGCGGGCGGCCCGACCCGGTGGTCCGGGGCAGGTCGCCGACCAGCTGTTCGCCCGGTTCACCGGGGTCGCCCGCCGTTGGTTCGCGCTCCTCGACCGCTGCGCCGTCGGTGCTCAGGGCCGGACCACCGCGCTGACCGGCATGTGGCTGACGCTCTCGTAGCGGACCCGGGCGCCCGGGTAGGGGGCGTGCACGACGACGCCGTCGCCGGCGTACATCCCGACATGGTGCGCGTCCCTGTAGAAGATCACCAGGTCTCCCGGTCTCGCCTCGGACAGGCTCACTCGCTGCCCCGCGTTGGCCTGTTCCTGCGAGGTGCGCGGCAGGCTCACTCCCGCCTGCCGCCAGGCCCAGTACATCAGACCGGAGCAGTCGAAGGACCCGGGCCCGGTGGATCCGTAGACGTAGGGCGAGCCGATCTTCCCGACGGCCGCCGCCAGCGCGGCGGCGGCGCGGTCGGAGGGGGCGGCCTGGTTGCCGAGGTCGATCCGGTCGGTGCCCCGGGTGGCGCGGTTCTCGGCCTCCTGGGCGTCCTGGGCGGCGAGCCGGGCCCGCTCCTCCTCGCCGAGGCTGTTCAGCAGCTGCTGGGCCTGGGACAGCCGCTGCTGGACGTCGCGCTTGCTCTCCGCAAGGGAACGGCGGACCTGGTCCAGTTCGCCGAGCTTGGCGGTGGTCTCCGCCCGGCGCTGGTCCAGCCGGCGCTGGCGGTCGAGCAGCTGGTGCAGGGTGTCCCGCTGCCGCTCGGCGGCCTGGTCCAGGGTGCGGGCCCGGCTGAGGTAGGCGGCCGGGTCGGAGTCCAGCATCAGCTGGACGGTCGGGTCCATGCCGCCCGCCCGGTACTGGGCGGCCGCGACCGCGCCGAGGTCGGTACGCAGCCGGTTGAGCTCGTCCTGGCCGGCCGCCACCTCGCTCTGCAGCGCGTCGGTCTCGCCCTGCAGCCGCTTCTGGTACTCCGCGGCCTTGTTGACCTTCTCCGAAGCCTGCTCGGCCTCGTCGTAGAGCTGGTCGACCCGGGCCTTGACGTCCTTCTTGGACGGTGGCTCGGCGGGCGCCCCGGGGGCGGCCTGGGCGGCGCCGCCGCCGACCACCAGACCGAGCGCGCTGGTGGCGGCCGCGGTGAGCACCAGCGCCCGGGCCAGCCGGTTCACGCCCGGCAGCGGGGAACGGCGGTTCATCGGCATCCGGCGACGGCTCCATCCCTGCGGCGGGACCGCCGCCGCCGCCCGGGCCGGGCGGTCGTCCTCACGGAGGTCCGGGGGCAGACGTTAGCGAGTCGCGGCGATCTAGTCCAAACGCCTACAACATCGAATATTTGACCACTAATCGGACACCAGGCCGGTCGGCCGGAAACGCCGCAGGCCCGGCCCCCACACCGAGGTGGGGAAGCCGGGCCTGCGAGCAGACGCGAAGGGGCCGAACGGGCGTCAGATCCGGACGATGGCCGTGACCGACATGTAGCTGGCGGTCTCGTAGCGGACGAACGCGCCCTCGTGCGGGGCGTGGACGACCTGGCCGCCGCCGACGTACAGGCCGACGTGCCCGCCGCCGTTGAAGATGATCAGGTCACCGGGCTGGGCGACGGAGAGGTCGGTGCCGAGGTTCGTACCGGCGTGCCACTGCTCCTCCGAGGTGCGCGGCAGCGAGATACCCGCCTGGGCGAACGACCACAGCATCAGGCCCGAGCAGTCGAAGGAGTCCGGTCCGGTGTCGCCCATGTGGTAGGGACGGCCGATCCTGCTCTCGGCGGCGGCGATCACAGTGGCGGCGTACGAGCCGGCCGGGGCGGTGGTGCCGAGGTCCGGGCGGGAGCTGCTGCGCGAGGCCCGGTCCGTCGAGGCGGCGGCGGACGCGGCCTTGGCGGCGGCGGCCGAGTCGGCGGCGGCCTTGGCGTCGGCCTGGGCCAGCGCGTCGCGCTCCTGCTGGGTCAGCGAGTTCAGCAGCGCCTGAGCCTGGGCCAGCTTGGCCTGGACGTCGTCCTTGTCGGCCTTGAGGCTCTTGGTCGTCGAGTCCAGCTCGGCGAGCTTCTGCTGCGCCTCGGCCTTCTCCTGGTCGAGCTTGGCCTGCTCGCCCTTGAGCGTCTTCAGCGCGTCGGCCTGCGAGGCACCGAGCTGGTCCAGCGAACCGGCCTGGGTGAGGAAGGAGTCCGGGCTG
This sequence comes from Kitasatospora kazusensis, assembly GCF_039529945.1. Taxonomy (NCBI): domain Bacteria; kingdom Bacillati; phylum Actinomycetota; class Actinomycetes; order Kitasatosporales; family Streptomycetaceae; genus Kitasatospora; species Kitasatospora kazusensis. The sequence goes on from NZ_BAAANT010000058.1 coordinate 15,291, forward strand.
CTGGAGAGCATCAGCTGCACGGTGGGCGATATGCCGCCGTTGCGGTACTGCTCCGCGGCGAGCGCGCCCAGGCTGCTCTGAAGGGTGCTCACCTGGTCCTGCTGCCGGGCCACCTGGTCCTGGAGGGTGCTGACCTGCTTCTGCAGGGTCTGCTCCTTCTCGGTCGCCCCGTCGTACTTCTCGGTGGCGGCCTCGGCCTGGAGGTGCAGCTGGTCGACCTGGGCCTTGACCTGGTCCTTGGTCGGCGCGGGGTCGGCGTGGGCGCCGGCCTGCGAGGACAGGGCCACGGCGGTGGCCGCGGCCGCGGTCATGATCGAGACGCGGGTGCGGCTGGCGGGCTTGGGACGACGATGGGACGCCACGGAGGCGGGCTCCTTCTTCCTACATCCGCCTACCGGGTGAGCTGACGGGTTCGGGCTGGAAGAGATGCCCTACGACGCCTCACCGACGTCCGCCCAGTTGCGGCGGTCGTCGACCTGGCGCCGATTCACCCCGAGGAACGTGGTTCCCCGGCTCCGATACACAGCGTCCCCGGATGTCTCCCGGTGCGGCAGTCGAGCTGCCGTGCTGCTTCTCGGACTCGGCGGTAACCACCGCCGTCACCCTGGCTGGGTGATCGACCGTGCGGTGGTTCGAACCATGACCCTAGTAACCAACCCGTGATCGGTTCAAATCCTTGTCAGAAAAAACTCTGAATATGAGCCAGTTTTTCCGGCAGGAGCGACCGAGTGTGACGGAATCCGCACGATGGGCTGACAAATCCTCAGCCCCCGGACAGCGGACAGGCCCGTCGAGGGTGTCCCGGATCACAGGACGTCTCGACGGGCCCATCGGTGTCATCGTGCGTCAGTTGCGGCGAACCGTAGGCAAATGTCCGCTTTGCCGGGACGGCGGGAGAGGACCGGCTCAGACCCGGCGGATGGTGCTGATCGTCAGCGTGTCCGCCGGCATCACCTTGACCACGTCACCGGTCTTCGGCGCGTGCACCACCAGGCCGTTGCCGATGTACATCCCGACGTGGTGCTGGTCGTTGAAGAAGATGACCAGGTCGCCCGGCTGGGCCTCGGCCAGCGTGACGCCCGTGCCGATGGTGGCCTGCTCCTGCGAGGTGCGCGGGATCGACACACCGGCCTGCGCGTACGCCCACTGCATCAGGCCCGAGCAGTCGAAGGTGGTCGGGCCGGTGGCCCCCCACACGTAGGCGTCGCCGCGTCGGCTCATCGCGGCGGCCACGGCGGCACCGGCGTAGCCGCCCGGCTGCGGGAGGCTGCCGAGGTCGTAGCGGGCGTCGCTGCGCGAGGCCCGGTCGCCCACCACCGCGGCGCGGTCGGCGGCGCTGAGCGAGTTCAGCAGAGTCCGGGATTGCTGGAGCTTCTGCTGGACCTGGGACTTGGCGTCGTTCAGGGTCTGGGTGCTGCGGTCCAGCTGCGCGAGCACGTCCGCGGCTTCCTGCTTCTCCTGGTCGAGCCGGCGCTGCTGGTCCTTCAGCGACTTCAGGGTCTCGGCCTCGGTGGCCGTGATCTGGTCGGCGCTGGAGGCCTGCTGGAGGTAGTTCGCCGGGTCGGCGGAGAGCATCAGGGCGACCGACTGGTCGATGCCGCCGGAACGATACTGCTCACCGGCCACGGCCGAGAGGCCGACCTCCAGCTGGGTCATCTGGTCCTGGCCGCGGGCGACCTGGTCCTGGAGCTGGGCGGCCTGCTGGCGCAGCTGGTCGGCCCGCTCCTTGGCGCCGTCGTAGACCTCGGAGGCCTGCTCCTGGTCCTGGGTCAGCTTGTCGATCTGCGCCTTGACCTCGTCCGTGGACGGCTTGGCGGGCGCCGCGTGCGCGCTCACCTGGGCGGACAGGGCGACCGCGGTCGCGGCGGCCGCAGTCAGCACGGTGACCCGTGCACGGCTCGGCTGCTTGGGACGGCGGTGGGAGGCCAAGGGACTTGCTCCTTCTTCCTGCTGGACCGACCCCGTTCGGGCGACTGTCCGGAAAATAGGTTTGACGCCAGACCCTAGGTGACGATGGCAGGCTCGCGCCACTCCCCTCCCGTCACGAACCACCGACTCCCGGCGGGATTCACCGGACGGACACAGCATCGCCACGGCTGTCCTTGAACAGCCGTCAAGAATTCCCGCGGTTCAGGCCGACCGGCAGATGGAGGGCGGACCCGGAGACCCGCACTCAGGCCCGGGCCAGCCGGTTGAGCAGCAGGACCGAGGCCACCGGCCGGGCACCCGCCTTGCGGACACCGTCGGCGACCTCCTTGTCGGCGGACACCACCACCACCGGACGCCCCTGCGGCTCGGCCCGGACCAGGCGGCGGATCAGCTCGTCCGCCGTCTCGCCGGTACGGCTGAACCGCACCCGCACCCCGCGCGGGGGTGCCATGATGACCGGGACGTCCAGGTCCTGGCCGTCGAAGACACAGGTGACCTCGGCCTGGGTGCGCTGGGCGAGCATCGCCAGGCCGCCGAGCAGCCTGATCCGCTGCTGCTCCAGCGGCAGCGCCGGGTAGCCGGTCTTGGTGACGTTGTAGCCGTCCACCACCAGGTGGACCTGAGGGATCGCCAGCAGCTGGTCCAGCAGGGCCGGGTCGTCCTCGGCGAGCGCCCGGCGGGCGACGTCGTGCGGGGAGGCGGAGCTCGGCACCACGGCCTCCACCAGGTCGGCCGGATGGAGCTGGGAGACCGGCAGCGCCAGCTCCCGCTGGAGGCCCTGGGCCGACTGGAGCACGGTGTCCAGCAGCAGCCGCAGCCGCATCTCCTCGACGGTACGGCCCTCACGGGCCGAGCGGCGGCCCGCCTCCAACGCCGTCTCCAGCTCGGAGACCCGGTGCCGCAGCCGCCGCGCCTCGCTCTCGGCCGCGCTGCGCTCGGCGGCGGTCAAGGCCTTGGCCGCGTCCAGCTCGGACTGCAGCCTGCGGACCTCCGCCTGGGCCCGGCGGGTGTCGCTCTCCAGGCTGCGGACCTTCTTGCGCAGCGAGTCGGCCTCCCGGCGGACGCCCTCGGCGTCGACCCGCTGCCGCTCCAGGTCCGCCCGCGCCTGCGAGCGCAGCTCGGCCAGCTCGGCCTGGAGCTTCTCCACCAGCCGGGTGGCCTCGGCGGCCATCCCCTCGGCCCCGGCCCGCTCGACCAGCTCGCCCGCCTCGGCGACCAGCCGGCTCCAGCCCGTCGGGCGGATCAGGTAGGCGGCGGCGGCCACGTCCATCGGGTCGGCGGCGCCGGGGACGGTACCCGCCTCCAGCGCCTTGACCAGGTCGGGCTGCCCCAGGCGCAGCCGCTCCGCTATCCGTACCCGGAACGCCGGCTCGGACTCCAGCGCGGCGGCCAGCGCGGTGCCCGCGTACTTGGCCCGGCGGGCCGGGGTGAACTTGGCGTACTGGCGCAGCGAGGCCGGCAGGTCGGCCGGGGCCAGGCCGCCGAGCGCGTCGGCGGCGATGCCGACCACCCGGCGGCGGACGCCCTCGGGCAGCGGCCGGTCCAGGTGTTCGGCCGCGGCGGGCTGCGCCGGGGCGGGCTGCCCGGCGGCGTCCTCCCCTGCGGGAGCCTCCCCTGCGGTGTTCTCCCCTGCCGGGGCGTCGGCCACCGGAGCACCGGCCGCCGCCTCAGGGGCGTCCGGGGGCACCGCCCCGGGCATCGGACCGGGCCCGGCCTGCGGCTCAGCGGGCGGCTGCCCCTGCGGCTCGGCTGGCCCCCTCGCTGCGTCCACCACGTCCTCGGCTCCGATTCTGCTCTGCGGGGTCCGTACGGCCGGTTGCCGCTGCCCTCAAACACACCGCTCTCTGCAATTGTCCCGGGTACCGTGCCCCACCCGGGACCACGCCACACTCCGGCTGCTACTCCTCGGAGCCCGGGCGGTCCACCAGCTCGACCTGGTCCACCGCGTTGCACCAGCGGCAGCGCACCGACTCCACGGTCTCGGCGAGCACCTCGGTCTCCTCCACCTTGGACTCGCCCGCGAGGTCGAAGTGCAGGAACTCGATCACCCGCGAGGACCTGGTCACGTCGAAGCGGGTCAGGTTGCCGCAGAGCGTGCAGCGCCAGCGGGTCTCAGCGGTGGGGATGGCGATGGTCATCGGGGTTCCTCTCGGCTGTCACCCAGGTCCGGACAGGTCTGGATGCGCCAAGCCTATTGCCTGCCGGTGAACCGCCGTCCACCGGTCCTGAGCTCACCGCGTTCACCCGCTTGCAGGACAACACGGTGTCAGGCCCGGCGGCCCGAGGAATGCTCGCAGGCATGGTGACTCCCGTCCTCGACCAGCCCGCCACCCGGGACACCGGCCCGCCCGGCCGGCCGGCGGTCGTCACCCTCGGGCTCATCGCGCTCGGCGCACTCGTCCTGCTGACCGGCCCGAGCTTCGGGCTGAACCCGCGTTACGGCACCGGCCCGGCGCGGGTCTGCGCCGAGCAGCGGTACGAGCAGCGCTGGGGCGCCGTCCCCGCCGAGCTGATCGGCGGCCGGCCGCTGACGGCCGGTCAGCTCGCCGAGCTGCCCCCCGTGGTGCCGGGCTGCACGGTCTCCCCCGCGCCGCACAAGATCCCGGTGCTGTCGGTGCTCAGTTCGCTGTTCGTGCACGCCGGGTGGCTGCACCTGCTGGGCAACGTGCTCTTCCTCTTCGTCTTCGGCCCCGGCGTCGAGGAGCGGTTCGGCCGGGTGCGCTTCCTGCTCCTCTATCTCTGCGTCGGCTACCTCGCGACGTACGGCTACGCGGTGGCCGAGGCGGGCTCCACCGACTCGGTACGGGCCCTGGTCGGCGCCTCGGGCGCGATCGCCGGGGTGCTCGGCGCGTACCTGCGGCTCTACCCGAAGGCCCGGGTGACGACGCTCGTCCCACTGCTGTTCTTCCTGCCGCTGCGCCTCCCGGCCTGGCTGGTGCTGGGCCTGTGGTTCGTCCTGCAGTGGTGGTCGGTGCACTCGGGCGGGCCCGGCGTGGCGTACCTCGTCCACGTCATCGGCTTCACCGCCGGTTACCTGGCCGCCTGGGCCGGCACCGCACTCCCGATACGCTGGCGGCGACCCCCACGGACAGGAGCCCCAGAGTGATCACCGCGATCGTGCTCATCAAGACCAGCGTCGACCGGATCCCCGAGATCGCCGAGGCGATCGCCGCCATCGAGGGCGTCAGCGAGGTCTACTCCGTGACCGGCGGCTACGACCTGGTCGCGATGGTCCGGGTCCGGCGCCACGACGACCTGGCGGCGGTGATCCCCGGCAAGCTCAACAAGGTCCCCGGAGTCGAGCACACCGAGACCCAGATCGCCTTCCGCACCTACTCCCAGCACGACCTGGAAGCCGCCTTCGCCCTCGGCCTCGAAGACTGACGGGGAGTCCCCCCAGGGGCGCGGGGAACTGCGCGAAATCGGAAGGCTCGGACCGTTGCCGCTCCGCTGAGAGCCACCGGCACCCTGTTGCGCACTGCGTAGCGGGGTGCCCGTTGCTCAGTTGCGACGAGTGTCAGCGACGCAGCGCCCGCCCTCGCTGCGGTACGTCCACCTCGCACCATCGCGGACGAGCTCGCCGACGGCAGTCAGGAAGCGGTCCAGGTGCTCGTCCGGCGTGCCGGCCCCGAAGCTGACCCGGATGGCGTTCAGGCTGCGCTCGCCCGGCAGTGAGGGCTCCGGCGCGCCGCACTCGGACGGGGTGGCGTCCTCGCCGCCCAGCAGGGTGCGGACCAGCGGGTGGGCGCAGAACAGCCCGTCCCGGACGCCGATGCCGTACTCGGCGGAGAGCGCCGCCGAGAAGTGCGAGCTGTTCCAGCCCTGCACCACGAAGGAGAGCACGCCGACCCGGGCGGCCTCCTCCCCGAACAGGCTGAGCACCCTGACCTCGGGGATCTCGGCCAGCCCGGCCGTCAGACGGGCGATCAGCCGCTGCTCGCGGGCCTCCAGTGCGTCGAACCCGGCCTCGGTGAGCGCCCGGCAGGCCGAGGCGACCGCGTAGGCGCCGATCACGTTCGGGGAGCCGGCCTCGTGCCGCGCCGGGCCGGTCTGCCACTCCACCGCCACCGAGCCGTCCGCCTCGCGGGCCACCGTACGGCTCGCGCCGCCGCCGGCCAGGTACGGCTCGGCCGCGTCCAGCCAGTCGCTGCGGCCCGCGAGCACGCCCGCGCCGAACGGGGCGTACAGCTTGTGGCCGGAGAAGGCGATCCAGTCGACGCCCAGCTCCCGGACGGAGACCCGGTGGTGCGGGGCCAGCTGCGCGGCGTCCAGGACCACCCGGGCGCCGTACCGGTGGGCGGTCTCGGTGAGCTCGGCGACCGGCCACAGCTCGCCGGTCACGTTGGAGGCACCGGTGACGCAGAACAGCTTCGGGCCCTCGGGGGCCTCGGCGAGCGCCTCGGCGAGCCGGGCGACGGCCTCGGCGTGCGAGCGCGGGGCCCGCAGGTAGCCGACCGTCAGGCCCTCGCGGCGCCAGGGCAGCAGCGAGGCGTGGTGCTCGGTCTCGAAGGCGAACACCCGGGTCCCGGCGGGGAGGGCGCCCGCGAGCAGGTTGAGCGAGTCGGTGGTGGCCCGGGTGAAGACGACCTGGTCGTCCTCGCGGAGGTCGAGGAACTCCTCGACGGTGCGGCGGCTCTGCTCGAACAGGTCGGTGGAGAGCTGCGAGAGGTACCCGGCGCCCCGGTGCACGCTGCCGTAGTACGGCGCGTACGCGGCGACGTCGTCCCAGACCCGCTGGAGCGCCGGGGAGCTGGCGGCGTAGTCGAGCGCGGCGTAGCCGACCTTCTCGCCGGAGACCAGCGGCACCTGGACGTCGTGGCCGAGGACGGCGAGCGGGGAGCAGAGATCGGTGGCGACGGACATGGCGGTGCACTCCTCTGGGGTCAGGACCCCGGGAGTGCTCAAGAGACCGGTGGCCCGCGCTTGCCACGCGGACGATTCGCCGCGAAGCCCGGTCCTCACCCAGGGCACCCCGCCACGGACGGAGGGTTGCCGGACAGCAAGCTGGGGCTTGTCGCTGTCACTCATGACCTGTCGTCGACTCTATGCAGGCATCCGGAAGATGGTCAAACCGCCATCCACCATCCGGACGCCGGGCCGCTCGCCCGCACCGCCGGGGGCACCCGGGCACCGCGGTGCGCGGTGACGCACCACGGTGCCCCAGATGGGCCGGGCTACCGTGCCGTGGCCTCGGCCCAGCGCTTGAGGGTGGCCTCGGCCGCCCCCGAGTCGATGGCCACCGCGGCCCGTTCCATGCCGGCCGCCAGCTGCTCGGGCAGCGGAGCGTCCGTCAGGTCGAGGGCGGCCAGGGCGGCGGCCGTGTTGAGCAGGACGGCGTCCCGGACGGCGCCGCGCTCGCCGGCCAGCAGGCGGCGGGCCACGGCCGCGTTGTACTCGGCGTCGGCGCCGCGCAGCGCCTCGATGCCCACCAGCTCGATGCCGACCTCGCGCGGGTCGAAGGCGGTCTCGGTGATTCGGCCGTCCCGGACGATCCAGACCCGGGAGGTGGTGGAGATGGTCAGCTCGTCCAGGCCGTCGTCGCCCCGGAAGACCAGGGCGGTGGCGCCGCGCGCGGCGAGCACCCCGGCGATCAGCCCGGCCAGCCGGGTGTCGAAGCAGCCGATCGCGTGCGCGGTGACCCGGGCCGGATTGGTGAGCGGGCCGAGGATGTTGAAGGCGGTCGGCACCCCGAGGTCGCGCCGGGCGGTGGCCGCGTGCCGCATCGCCGGGTGGAACCTGGCCGCGTTGCAGAAGGTCAGCCCGACCTCCTCGGCGATCTCGGCGACCCGCCGGACGGAGAGGTCCGAGCTGATGCCGAGCTTCTCCAGCACGTCGGTCGAGCCGCTGGCGGAGGAGGCGGCGCGGTTGCCGTGCTTGACCACCTTGGCCCCGGCGGCCGCCGCGACGATCGCCGACATGGTGGAGATGTTGACCGTCTTGGCCCGGTCGCCGCCGGTGCCGACGATGTCCACCGCCGGGCCGGGGATGTGCAGCGGCTCGGCGTGGTCGTACATCGCCTCGACCAGGCCGGAGATCTCCTCCACCGACTCGCCCTTGGCCCGCAGCGCGACCATGAAGCCGGCCACCTGCACCGGGCTGGCCTCGCCGCGCATGATGCGGTCCATCGCCCAGGCGGTGTCGCCCCGGGTCAGGTCGGCGCCGGAGAGCAGCGCGCTCAGGAGGTCCGGCCAGGAGCGGACCACCTGCGCGGGGTCGCTACCGCCGTTCGCAGGCTGCACGTTCACCATGGCTGACTCCAGCTCTCATCGCTTCAACAAACCGAAAGGGATGGAGCCAGCCTAGCGAGCGGCGTACGGCCGGCGCCTCGATCCGGGAAGCCTTCTCTCCAGTCGAGACGCGCGGCCCCGGACCGTCAGTGGGCGGCAGGTGTCCGCCCGGCCGTCCGGGCCCGCAGCAGGGTGGCCGCCGAACCGGCCAGGGCGACCGGGTCCACCGGGTGCGAGATCGCGGCGTCCGCACGGCTCCAGGCGGCCAGCCAGGAGTCCTGCGGGCGGCCGATCAGCACCAGGACGGGCGGGCAGCCGTAGATCTCGTCCTTGATCTGCCGCGCGACCCCGAGCCCGCCGGCCGGGCTGGCCTCGCCGTCCAGGATGCAGAGGTCGATGCCGCCCTTCTCCAGCGCCCGCAGGACGGCGGGCAGCGTCGCGCACTCCAGGTAGCCGACCTCGGGGAGGTCCGCGGCCGGGCGCCGGCCGAGCGCCAGCGAAACCTGCTCACGGGTGTTGCGGTCGTCGCTGTAGACGAGAACGGTGAGCGTCTCGTCGGTCGTGTGCGCCATGGGCCCTGCTCCCGGGTGCTCGTCCTCATGTCCCGCACCTGTGTACGGCCACAGGTACGGCTCGCGCGGGCCCGATGTGATCCGGACCACTCGCACCTCCGGATGCTACTCCCGACGAACCCCGGTAGTGAGCCCTTGACGCGATCTCCCTCAAGGCGCCGCGCCAAGGCCTCACCCACTCGGAGGACGGCCCGTCACCCTGAGCCGTTTACATCACTCGTACGGCTGAGGCTCTAACCCATGCCGGCACCGGACGGCCACAGCGACACGCGGCGCAGAAGAGTGGTCCGTGCCCCTCAGGGCCCTCGAAGAACCGTCAGAAAACGGACACGGCCTCCCCAACCCCCTCAGCGGACGCCCCGTCGGCCCCCAACGGGGCATACCGCACGCACCGGACACTCCGAGGTACACCCCCCGGCGTGAAGACGGAATAAGGGACCGACATAATGTCCGTCGTGGCGACAGCAACAGCAACAGAAACCGGACACGCGCACGGAGCGGTCAACAGGCCGAACCTGGTCAGCGTCGGAACCATCGTCTGGCTGAGCTCCGAGCTGATGTTCTTCGCGGCCCTCTTCGCGATGTACTTCACGCTCCGCTCGGTCAAGGGCCCAGAGTTCTGGGCGGAGAAGGCGCACGCCCTCAACGTCCCCTTCTCGGCGGGAAACACCACGATCCTGGTGCTCTCCTCGCTCACCTGCCAGCTCGGCGTCTTCGCCGCCGAGCGCGGTGACGTGAAGAAGCTCCGCTCGTGGTTCATCCTCACCTTCGCAATGGGCGCGATCTTCATCGGTGGGCAGATCTTCGAGTACACCGAGCTGGTCAAGAAGGACGGCCTCTCGCTGTCCTCGGACCCGTACGGCACGGTGTTCTACCTGACCACCGGCTTTCACGGCATGCACGTGACGGGTGGTCTGATCGCCTTCCTGCTGGTCCTGGGACGGACGTACGCAGCCAAGCGGTTCACGCACGAGCAGGCCACCGCCGCGATCGTGGTGTCGTACTACTGGCACTTCGTCGACGTCGTGTGGATCGGCCTGTTCGCGACCATCTACCTGATCAAGTAACCAGCTGATCAGGTCGCTGGCTGCCGGCCGGACCACGCAGGCCCGTACCGACCGACCGCGCGCCCCCCAAGCCGGACCGACCGGGCCGACCTCCGGGCGCACCCCCAGCCGACCAGATCCTGACACCGGGGTTATTCCGTGAAAAAGCTCTCCGCACGACGGCGCCACCCACTGGCGGCGCTGGTCGTCCTACTCTTCGCCCTGGCGGTGACCGGGGGGCTGTACGCCGCGTTCGTGCCCGCCGAGAATGCCCAGGCCGACTCCTCGGCACAGTCGCTCGCCATCGATGAGGGCAAGCGGCTCTTCGCCGTTGGCTGCTCCTCCTGCCACGGCCTGAACGGCCAGGGCAGCTCCGACGGTCCGAGCCTGGTCGGCGTCGGCTCCGCCGCGGTCGACTTCCAGGTCGGCACCGGCCGGATGCCCGCGCAGCAGCCGGGTGCCCAGGTCCCGCGCAAGAAGGTCATCTACAGCCAGGCCGAGATCGACCAGCTGGCCGCCTACGTGGCCTCGTTCGGTCCGGGCCCGGTTGTCCCGACCACGGACCAGTACACCTCCACCAGCCCGGACGACGTGGCCAAGGGTGGCGAGCTGTTCCGCACCAACTGCGCCCAGTGCCACAACTTCGCCGCTTCGGGCGGTGCTCTGACGCAGGGCAAGTACGCCCCGGCGCTCGAAGGTGTCGACCCCAAGCACATCTACGAGGCCATGCAGACCGGCCCGCAGAACATGCCGTCCTTCCCGGACAGCACCATGCCGGAGGCCCAGAAGCGCCAGATCGTGGCCTTCGTCCGCCACACCACCAACGACGAGCCCAACCCCGGTGGTCTGGCCCTCGGCAGCCTCGGTCCGGTGACCGAGGGTCTGTTCGGTTGGATCTTCGGTCTCGGCGCTCTCATCGCGATCGCGATCTGGGTCGCCGCCCACACCACCAAGGCCAAGAAGTCATGAGCCACGACAACATGCCAGAAGAGCACAAGCTGCCCGAGGCGCACGACGCCTCCCACGGCCACGACGTCGCCCCGCACGGGGACCCGTTCGCCGACCCCGGTCTGCCGGTCCACGAGCCGCGCCGCACCGACATCGACGAGCGGGCCGCCCAGCGGGCCGAGCGCCAGGTCTCGCTGATGTTCATCGTGTCGATGCTGGCCACCGTCGGGTTCATCGCCTCGTACGTGGTCTTCCCGATCGACAAGATCATCTACGTCTTCCCGCTGGGCCACGTCAGCGCGCTGAACCTCGCGCTCGGCCTGACCCTGGGCGTGGCGCTGTTCTGCATCGGCGCGGGCGCGGTCCACTGGGCCCGCACGCTGATGTCGGACCACGAGGTCCCGGCCGAGCGGCACGCGATCGAGGCTGACGACGAGGTCCGCGCGGACGTCATCGAGCAGTTCAAGACCGGTGCCGCGGAGTCCGGCTTCGGCCGCCGCAAGATGATCCGCAACACCCTGATCGGCTCGATGGCCCTGGTGCCGCTCTCCGGCGTCGTGCTGCTGCGCGACCTCGGCCCGCTGCCCGAGACGAAGCTCGACCACACGGGCTGGCAGGAAGCCACCCCGGCGCAGCCGATCCAGCTGATCAACATGAACACCGAGCTGCCGATGAAGGCCGAGGACATCGTCATCGGCTCACTGACCTTCGCCAAGCCCCAGGGCCTGACGCAGGACGACGAGCAGTTCCAGGAGAAGATCGCCAAGGACGCCCTGATGCTGGTCCGGATCGCTCCGGAGGACATCAAGGACACCAGCTCCCGCGACCTCGGGTTCGAGGGCATCCTCGCCTACTCCAAGATCTGCACCCACGTCGGCTGCCCGATCAGCCTGTACGAGCAGCAGACCCACCACGCCCTGTGCCCCTGCCACCAGTCGACCTTCGACCTGTCAGACGGCGCCCGCGTGATCTTCGGCCCGGCCGGCCACCCGCTGCCGCAGCTGAAGATCACCACTGACGAGAAGGGCTTCCTGGTCGCCACCGGCGACTTCAGCGAGCCCGTCGGCCCGAGCTTCTGGGAGCGCTCCGCATGAGTTCCGCGAGCAGCGCCACCACTGGCGCCACCAAGCCGAGCAGCACTCGCGCCAAGCCCGCGAACAAGGGCGAGGCCGCTGCCGACTACCTGGACGGCCGGCTGGGGATCTACTCCCTGGCCAAGGCCAACCTGCGCAAGATCTTCCCGGACCACTGGTCCTTCATGCTCGGTGAGATCTGCCTCTACACCTTCGTCATCATCATCCTGACGGGTGTCTACCTCACGCTGTTCTTCAAGCCCAGCATGGGCGAGGTGATCTACCACGGCAGCTACGCCCCGCTGAACGGCATCAAGATGTCGGAGGCCTACGCCTCCACGGTCGACATCAGCTTCGAGGTCCGCGGTGGTCTGCTGATCCGTCAGATCCACCACTGGGCCGCGATCGTGTTCGTCGCCGCGATGCTCGTGCACATGATGCGCGTGTTCTTCACCGGCGCGTTCCGCAAGCCCCGTGAGATCAACTGGCTCTTCGGGTTCCTGCTGCTGTTCCTGGGCATGTTCGACGGCTTCATGGGCTACTCGCTCCCGGACGACCTGCTCTCCGGTACGGGTATCCGCTTCATGGAGGGCGCCGTGCTCGCGGTGCCGCTGGTGGGCACCTACCTCCAGATGTTCATGTTCGGCGGCGAGTTCCCCGGCACCGACATCGTGCCGCGGCTCTTCACCGTCCACGTGCTGCTGATCCCCGGCATCATGGTCGGCCTGCTGGTGGCCCACCTGATCCTGGTCTTCTACCACAAGCACACCCAGTTCGCGGGCGCCGGCAAGACCGAAGAGAACGTCGTGGGCATGCCGCTCATGCCGGTCTACATGGCCAAGGCCGGTGGCTTCTTCTTCCTGGTGTTCGGCATCATCGCCGCCATCTCGGCGATCGCCACCGTCAACCCGATCTGGGCCTACGGCCCGTACCGCCCCGACCAGGTGTCCACCGACGCCCAGCCGGACTGGTACATGGGCTTCTCCGAGGGCCTGATCCGCATCATGCCGGGCTGGGAGATCCGCGCCTGGGGCCACACCCTGAACCTGGGTGTGTTCATCCCGCTGATGATCTTCCCGCTGGTGCTGTTCGTCCTCGCCGCGTACCCGTTCATCGAGGCCTGGATCACCGGCGACAAGCGCGAGCGCCACATCCTGGACCGCCCGCGCAACGCGCCCGTCCGCACCGCGGTCGGCTCGGCCTGGATCAGCCTGTACGTGGTACTGCTGATCGGTGGTGGCAACGACCTGATCGCCACCCACCTGCACCTGTCGATCAATGACATCACGTACTTCGTCCGGATCGGCTTCTTCGTCGTGCCGGTGATCGTCTTCTTCATCGTCAAGCGCTGGTGCCTCGGCCTGCAGCGTCGCGACAAGGAGAAGGTGCTGCACGGTCGCGAGACCGGCGTCATCAAGCGCCTGCCGCACGGCGAGTTCGTCGAGATCCACGCCCAGCTGCCGGCGGACAAGCTGCACAAGCTCACCGCCCACGAGCAGGCGCGGCCGCTGGAGCTTCCGGCGGAGGTCGACGAGAACGGCGTCCAGCGCAAGGTCGGCCGCCTCACCAAGGTCCGGGCCAAGCTCTCCAAGGGCTACTTCGGCGAGCACAGCCAGATCGCCAAGCCGACGGCCGAGGAGCACCACGAGATCACCAGCGGCGGCGGTCACCACTGATCCCCGCCTGACCTCGGTCAGATCGCCACCTGAGGCCCCCTCCCCCGGAACTTCTCCGGGGGAGGGGGCCTCGGCCTTTCTCCCCACCCACCCCGTCCCGTCCCCGTCCCCGTCAGGAGCCCCTTGTGCAGCTGAGCATCGACCACGCCTCCGCCACTCCCCCGTACGAGCAGGTACGGGCCCAGATCGCCGACCAGGCCCGCAGCGGCGTCCTGCCCACCGGCCTGAAGCTGCCCACCGTCCGGGCGCTCGCCGAGGACCTCGGGCTCGCCCCGAACACGGTGGCCCGGGCCTACCGCGAGCTGGAGTCGGACGGGGTGGTGGAGACCCACGGCCGACGCGGGACGCTCATCGCCGCGACGGGCGACACCGCCCACCGGCAGGCGGCCGCCGCCGCGACGGAGTACGCGGAGCGGGCCCTGCGGCTCGGGCTCTCCCACGACGAGGCACGGGATGCGGTGGCCACGGCCCTGCGGGGTGCCTTCGGCGGGTGAGCGGGGTACCCCCAGGGGCGCGGGCGAACTTTGCGTAACCGGGCAACCCATAGGGGCGCGGGGAACTGCGCGACCAGGGCACGACGGAGGTGCACGGTTGCGCGCGCAGGGCGGTTTCTAGCGGTCGTTGCAACACGTGGTTGGTTGTCTAGGCCGTGAGGAGTTTAGCCAGACGCTCGGCTGGGGTTTCCCAGCCGAG
>NZ_BAAANT010000059.1:0-29304 GCF_039529945.1 Kitasatospora kazusensis
CGGCCAGACCGTCACCCTCAAGTTCACCGGCACCGAGGACTCCTCCCTCCAGACCAGCTTCGTGATCGACGACACCGCGCTCAACGTCTCCTGACCCACTGAGCGGTCGGGCTCGACCCGCCCGCACGACCCCGGGGGCCGTGGCTTCGTGCCACGGCCCTTCGGGGTTACCACATATGACGGATCGTCAGGCCGACAGTGCGGGAGCCGCCCGGCCGGCGGACGGTCAGGGGTTGATGCCGTCGTACTGGAGCACCCGGTAGGGCGACTGCCCCTGCTGCCCGTTCCACTGCGAGGCGATCAGGGTCAGCGAGGTCGCACTCGCACTGCCCGGGTGGATGTATCCGCCGTACAGTGTCGGGAGCTGGGGCCGGCCCCAGTGGTTCGGCGGCCAGGCGGCGTTGCCGACGATCTGCGGCTTGGGGGCCGTCCACGGCGCGTCGGGACGGGGCGCCGTCCGGGTGCAGATCGAGTAGTCGGTCACGTCGAAGTAGCTCATGCAGTAGGTGCTGCCGATCCGCTTGACCGAGAACTCGCCGATGTTGTTGCCGGTCAGGATGAACGACGGTGGCGCCGCGGTGGTCCACTGCCAGGAGCCGCCCAGGTACGCCCAGTTCTGCTGGGCGCCGAAGTTGCCGGCCCGGAAGTCGTCCGGCCGGATCCGGAACAGCTGGATCGCGCCGCCGTCGGCGGTGTTGGTGTGGCTGCCGTTCCAGCGCTTGGAGAAGATGTAGAGCCAGCCGTCCGGGTCGATGCCCGCGAAGGACCACATGCCGTACGGCGACTGGTTGGTCCCCTGAGTGTCACCGGGCCAGTGGTAGTCGTAGTCCGTCCAGGTCACGCCGTAGTCGTCGGAGTACGCCACACCGGACATCAGCGAGCCGTCGTAGCCGGCCGGCGGGCCCCAGACGGCCACCGAGGTGTACTGGAGGTAGGTCCGGCCGCCGAACTCGATGCAGTCGTTGGGGATCCGGCTCACCTCGAAGCCGTGGCCGTTGTCCACGCGGTGCTGATAGTCGAACAGTTGAGCAGCCTGGCCGCCGGTGGGCATCGCCCAGCTGAAGCCGATCGGCGAACCGCCGCTGCTGTCGAAGCCCGCCTGGGCGAGCATCACCGGCGAACCGAGGTAGTCGCCGGACTGCGCGGCGCCGCGCCAGGAGTCACCGAAGACGTAGCCCCACGAGTTGTCGTGCGCGCGGAAGTACGGGATCCCCAGGTCGCCGGAGCCCAGCCCCTGGGCGCTCGCCGAGTCGCCGGGCGTGTCGCACAGCGCCGCCGCGGTCTGGGCGCGGGGCGCCGCGTTCGCACGGGCCGAGCCCGTGGCGGCGGTGGCGGCGGAGGCAGCAGTGGCGGCGGAGGCGGAGCCGGCGGTGGTGCCGAGCACGCCCGCGCCGAGTGCGAGGCCGGCACCGGCGCGCAGCAGCGTCCGGCGGGAGACCTCCGCGGGATCCGGCTGCGAGGCAGGGGCCGGCTGTGAAGGGTGGGACATCGGGCGGTCCTCCAGATGGGTGGTGGTGGAGCGGCTGGGACAGCGCCCGGTCCGGCGGATGGGACCATGGCGCGGGTGCTCCGGATCGTGACGGTGTGTGAAAATGCGCACACGGCCGATCCGCTGGAAAGCGGCGACGCCTCGCCGCGCGGCAGGGTTGGATGTTTGTCATGACTGCTTCGAACGGGGTGCCGCGAGGCTGCGGTGACCGGAGGGACGACCGCCGCGGCAGCTGCGGCCCTGGCAGCCGTCCGGTCGGTGTCGGCGGGGCCTTGCGTTCCATCCAACCGGTCCGCCGACGACCCGTCACGGCCTTCTGACCTCGGCGGACAAAGCCAGGACAAAGACCGGACAACCACCGACCACCGACCACCGAGCACCGGGCACCGGGCGCCGACCACCGGCCGGAGCTGAGCCGATGGACGGACCGCCGGCGGACACGGGCTGACCCGGGAGAGGGAGCAGCCACGGGGGAGAGGAACACGAGGTGGGACGGCGGGAACAGCCGCTCGACTCCCGGCAGGGGCCATTGGCGCAGTTCGCCTGCGAGCTCCGGGAACTCCGGCGCCAGGCCGGCAGCCCGCCGTACCGGCGGCTCGCCGCCGACGCCAACTACTCCGCGTCCACCCTGGCCGCCGCCGCGGCCGGCCACCGCCTGCCGCGCCCCGAGGTGCTGGCCGCTTTCGTCCGGGCCTGCGGCGGTGACCCGGCCGAGTGGGAGCAGCGCCGCCTCCAGGCCCATCGCCTCAGCACCACCCCGCCCGCCCCGCCTGCCCCACCCGCCGCACCGGCACCGGTGGAGGGCCCGCCGTCAGCAGCCACGGCCGAATCCGGCCGTGCCGCGGCCCGCCCCCGGTCCGCCCCGAGCTGGGGCCCGGCGCTGCGCCGGGCCGTGGGCCTGGTGGCCGTGCTGGTCGCCTGCCTGGCCTTCGGCGCCTCCGCACCGGGCGGCTCGACCGGGTCGGTGGCCGTCGTGGCCGGCCGGGTACGCCTCCAGGACACCGGGCGGTGGCTGCGCGACGGCGCCGACATCCCGCCCGGCTACCGGGCCCTGATCGTCCGGGCGGGCACCATGTGCGCCGAACCGGAGATCACCCCGGCGCTGGTGGCGGCGATGCTGAAGGCCGAGAGCGGGTTCGATCCGGCCCTCAGCGACCCGGCCCGCGACGAGTACGGGATCGCCCGCTGGACACCCCGGGTGCTCCGCTACTACCTGCCGCCCGACCGGCAGGGCACAGTCCCCGTACCGCCGTTCGGCGCGGAGGACTCCATCCTCGCCGTCGGCCGGATGCTCTGCGCCATCGCGCCCGAGCTCCAGGGCGTCCCCGGTGACCCGGCGCTCAACCTCGCCGCCGCCTACCGCACCGCCACCTGGATCGTGCAGCGCCAGGACCCGGCCCGGCTGGCGGGCGTCCGGCCCTACCTCGACCAGGTCCGCGACAACCTGCGGCGCTACCGCGCGCCGGCGGGGCCGCCCTGACGGCCCGGCGGCCCCGCCGTCCGGTCGGCCGGGCCGGTCCGGCCGACCGGCGGTTCGGTCAGGCGTCCACCGTCGACGGTGTGCCCGCCGACGCCGCCCCCAGGGCGTCGCCGACCGGGTGCGCCGCGCCGTGGACCTGCACGTACACCTCGGTCTCGGACGGCGCGCCGTCGGTGTAGGCGACCAGCCGCTCCGGCAGGCCCGCGCCCAGGGCCGGGTCGGGGGCGAGTTCGACCCGGTAGTCGTGGCCGCGGAACAGGCAGCTCAGCACCCGGGCCCGGACGGCGTCGGCGGCGGGGACGGAGCTCAGCCGGAGCTGGCGGGGGCGGAGCATGACCAGGTGCCGACCGGTGGCCGGGGCGCCGTCGGTGAGCGGCAGACGCCCGAGCGCGGTGACGGCGGCGGCGCCGTCGAGCTCGGCGTCGAGCAGGTTGGCCTCGCCGAGGAAGCGGGCCGTCCGGGCGTCGGCGGGCTCGCTGTAGAGCGTCTGCGGCGAGCCGGTCTGGGCGATCCGGCCGTCGCGCATCACGGCGATGGTGTCGGCGAAGGACAGCGCCTCGTCCTGGTCGTGGGTGACCAGGATCGCCGTCGCCCCGGCCCGCCGCAGCGTCGCCGCGACCTCGGCCCGGACATCGGAGCGCAGCGCGGCGTCCAGGGCGGCGAACGGTTCGTCCAGCAGCAGCAGTTCGGGCGCGGGGGCGAGCGCGCGGGCCAGGGCGACGCGCTGCTGCTGGCCGCCGGAGAGCTGGTGCGGGTGGCGGTCGCCGAATCCGGCGAGGCCGACCAGGTCGAGGAGTTCGGCGACCCGGGCGGGGCGCTTCGCGCGCGGCAGGCCGAAGCCGATGTTGGCGGCCACCGTCAGGTGCGGGAAGAGCGCGCCGTCCTGCGGGACGTACCCGATCCGCCGCCGCTCCGCCGGGAGCCGGCTGCGGCCGTCGTCCAGCAGGCGGCCGGCCAGCGTGACCCGGCCCCGGGCGGCCTGGTGGAACCCGGCGACCACCCGCAGCAGAGTGCTCTTGCCGCAGCCCGACGGGCCCAGCACGCAGGCGAGCGAGCCCTGCTCGACGGTGAGGTCGACCCCGCTCAGCACCTGGGTGCGGCCGTGGGAGGCGTACAGGTCCTGGATGGCCAGACCGGTCACGATGTCTCCAGGGTTTTCGGGCCGAGGGTGCGGCGGGTGAGCAGGAGGACGGGCGGTACGGACATGGCGACCATCAGCGCGGCGTAGGGCGCGGCCGCGCCGTACGCCAGGCCGCTGGTGTACAGCCAGAACTGGGTGGCCAGCGTCTGCGTCCCGGTCGGGCGCAGCAGCAGCGTCGCGGTCAGCTCGGTGGAGGCGGTGAGCGCGACCATCGCGACGGCCGCGCCGAGCCCGGGCAGGATCAGCGGCAGCGTGACGCGCAGCAGCACGGCGGCCGGCCGGCTGCCGAGCGAGCGCGCGACCTCCTCGACGCCCGGCGGCACCTGGGCCAGTGCGGCCCGGACGGCGGTGAGGGCGAACGGGAAGAACAGGATCACGTACCCGGCGACCAGCAGCGGCGGCTGCTGGTAGAGCGGCCGGGCGTAGCGGATCGCGAAGAACACCACCGACAGGGCGACGGCGATCCCCGGCAGTGCCCGGGTCAGGTACGCGGCGCGCTCGGCGGTGCGGGCGAGCCGGGTGCCGCGCCGCCAGGAGTACAGCGCCACCGGCACGGCGGCGGCGGTCGCCACCACGGCGGCGGCCAGCGCGTAGCCCAGCGTGGTCAGCGTGGCGCCGAGCACGGAGGCCGGGGGCAGCGTCGTCGAGGTGCCCTGCAGCAGCCAGTAGGCCAGGGCGTACACCGGCACGCCGAGCGCCACTGCCGTCATCGCGCCGAGCCCGGCCAGCGCGGCCGGCTTCGCACGGCCGAGGGCGAGCGGCGCGCAGCCGCGGCCGGTCGCGCCCTCCCGGACGACCCGCCCGCCCCGGCCCGCCCGGGCCTCCAGGGTGACCAGCAGGACGGCGAGCAGGCAGAGTGCCAGGGTGAGCATGGCGGCCGAGGCGGCGTCGAACCCCAGCTTGTACTGGGTGTAGATGGCGGTGGCGAAGGTGGTGAACCGCAGCATCGCGAAGGCGCCGTACTCGCCGAGCATGTAGAGCGCCACCAGCAGCGCGCCGCCGGCCAGCGCGGGCCGGGTCAGCGGCAGGGTGACCCGCCAGAGCGTCGCCCAGGCACCCCGGCCGAGGCTCCGCGAGACCTCCTCGGCGGAGGCGTCGGAGCGCCGCAGGGTGGCCGCCACCGGGAGGAAGACCAGCGGGTAGAGCGAGGAGGTCATCACCAGCACCGCCCCCCAGTAGCCCTGGACGGAGGGGAAGAGCGAGACCCAGGAGTAGCCGTGCACGAACTCCGGTACGGCCAGCGGCATCGCGAGCACGGTGGTCCACCAGCGGCGCCCCGGCAGGTCGGTGCGCTCCACCAGGAAGGCGGCGGCGAAGCCGAGCACGGCGGTGGCCAGCGTGACGGCGGCGGTGAGGGTGGCGGTGTTCCAGAGCAGGGTGGCGATCAGCGGGCGGCCGAGCAGCCGCTGCGCCTGGGCGGCGGTGGACTCCGAGGCGCGCAGCGCGATGAACACCAGCGGCGAGGTGACCAGCAGGATGACGGCCGTCGCGAGCAGCGGGAGCACGCGGGGAGCCCGCCACCGCCGGAGCGGTGACGGGCCCTCGCGCAGAGCGGTGTCGGTTCTCACAGGAGGCCGGCGTCCTGGAGCAGCTGGAGCGCCTCCTTGCCGTCGCCGAGGTCGGCGACGGGGGCGACGGTGCCGATCGAGGCGAGCGGGGCGAGGTCCTTCTTGCCCTGGACGCCCGCGGCCAGCGGGTACTCGTAGCTGGCCGAGTTCGCGATCACGGTCTGGGCGGGCACGCCGGTCAGGTAGGCGAGGAAGGCCTGGGCGGCTTCCTGGTGCTTGCTGGAGGCCAGGACGGCGGCGCCGGAGACGTCCACCAGGGCGCCCGGGTCGCCCTTGGCGAAGTAGTGCAGGGCGCTGTGGGTGCCGGCCGCGGTCTTCTCGTCGCGCAGCCGGTACCAGTAGTAGTGGTCGACGACGCCGCCCTGCACCTGGCCGCTGTTCACGGCGGCGCTCAGGTCCTCGTTGCTGTTGTAGACCTTGGCGTTGGCCTTGAGGGCGGTCAGCCACTTCTTGGCCGCGTCGGCGCCGTCGGTCTTGATCATGCGGGTGATGACCGGCGCGAAGTCGGTCTCGGACGGGGCGATGCCGAGGCGGCCCTTCCACTCCGGCTTGGCCAGGTCGCGCACCGAGACGGGCGGGGCGGAGTCGGCGGGGGTGCCGGTGGCCGCGACGAAGGCCGCCGTCCGGGCGGAGACGCCGACCCAGTCGCCCTTGGGCGAGCTGTCGTCCGCCGCGACGGCCTTGAGGGTGTCGGGCTTCACCGGGGCGAGCAGGTTCTGCTCCTCCAGGACGGTCAGCGCCGGCGGGTTCTCGGCGTAGAAGACGTCGGCGGGGGAGCCGGAGCCCTCCTGGAGGATCTGGTTGGCGAGTTCGGCCTCGTCGCCCGAGCGCAGCTGGATCTTGATGCCGGTACGGGCCTCGAAGTCGGCGGCCAGTGCCTTGACGGTCTGCTCGTGCTGGCCGCTGTAGACCGTCAGCGACTGGCCGGCCAGCGGCTTGTCGCCGGAGGCGGTCTGCGGCGCGCCGGTGTTCTGGGCGGTGGTGGAGCTGGAGCTGCCGCAGGCGGTCATGGCGAGGGCCGAGAGGGAGAGGACGGCCAGGAACAGCACCGGCCTCTTGGGTCCGAGCACCATGCGATCTCCAATTCCTGACGGGGCGCAGGTCCTGGCTGCGCGCCGGAAAGCCGGGGGTGGGCGGCCGTCGGGCAGAGCGCTGCCCGGGTCGGTCGGTCGGCCGTACCGCCGCTGTGGCAGCGGGACGACCGACTCGAACATAGAGTAGGAGAGGCTTGCCTAACAACTGTGGTGGCCATGGGTCTCGGCCACATCACGAAGTGGTGCCCAGACAGTGTCACTGTCCGGCGGAATCCGTGCGCAAGCCCCGGTCGGGGCCGCTCCGGATCCCGCGACGCCCGCCCGGTCCCGTCCGGATGCCGCCGCCGCCGGTCCGCGGGGGCAGGAGGGCGGCACGTCCGCCGCGATGACCGGGTACGGCGCCGACCGGTCGGCCTGCCGGTGGTGAGGTTCCCGCTCCGGAGCGTCAAGGGGACGTATGGATTGCGGTGACGGGCGTCAGGGGGGCGTCAATTGCGGAGCCGAAGGCCGGGGCGGGCGTTTGGCTGGGGCGGTGAGGATGTACCACGCGCGGCCCGGTGGCCGGAGGTTCCGTCCGGCGGTGCGCCGGCTGGGGGCCGGCATGTCGCTGGCCGGGGCGCTGGCGGGCGGGGGCCTGCTGGTACCGGTGCTGCGCTGGGTCGGGGAGTTGGACCAGCGGTGGTTCGCCCTCGGGGCGTACACCGCGTTGTGTGTCCTGCTCGGCGCGGTGTCGCGGCCGGTGGCCGCACCGTTGGTCGGGCTCGGGGGGTGGCTGTTCTTCGACGGGTTCGCCGTGCACCGGTACGCGGCGGTGAGCCTGGCCGGGCACGCCGACGAGGTGCCGCTGCTGCTGTTCGCCGGGGCAGCGCTGCTGGCCTCGCTGCCCGCCGCGCTGCCCCGGCGCAGGGTCCGGGTCGAGGTGCTCCGGCTCGCCGACCGCCCTGCGGGCGAAGGCTGTTGAGCGCGGAGGTACCGTGACCGCTCGCGGTGTCGGGGAGGGAGCGCGCGGTCGGCGGGATCAGCGGGTGCCGGCGAGCACGCGCAGGCGCAGCGCGAGCTGCAGTTCCAGGGCGCGGTCGGGGCTGTCCCAGTCCTTCCCCAGCAGGGCCGCCACCCGGTCCAGCCGCTGCACGACGGTGTTGACGTGGACGTGCAGGTGGTCCTTGGCCCTGGTGAGGCTGGCGCCGCAGGCGAAGAAGGCCTCCAGGGTGTGGACCAGATCGGTGCCGCGGCGCGCGTCGTAGTCGAGCAGCGGGCCGAGGGCGCCGGTGACGAAGGCGTCGATGTCGTGGGCGTTGCCCAGCAGCACACCCAGGAAGCCGAGGTCGGCGGAGTCGGCGCCCTCCCCGGTGCGGCCCAGCACGTGCAGGGCGCGCAGGCACCGGGCGGCTTCGGCGTGGGCCGCGGCCAGGGCCGGGGGCCCGCTCGCCGGGCCGGCGGCGGCCACGGTGACGGTGGCCGCGGTGAGGTAGCTCAGCCGGGCCGCGGCGGCGCGGGCGGTGGTGCCGGCCGGTGTGCCGTCGTCGGGCAGCAGGAGGACGACCGCCTCGGCGTGCTCGGTGCTGATCCCGTCCCGTCCGAAGAGGTACTGGGTGGCGGCCGCGGCCAGCTTGGCGCGCAGCGGGTCGGTGCTGTCGGCGACCAGGACGAGGTGCGGGCGGGCGAGGTCGGTGCCGAGCCGGCGTCCGCGTCCGACCAGCCCGTCCGGGTCGCGCTCGGGGTCGCCCAGCAGGTCGTTGAGGAGTTCGCCGCGGATGCGGTTCTCGGCCTCCGCCACCGAGCGGCGCAGCAGCAGGATCAGCGCGGTGACCACGCCCGCGCGTTCGAAGAGCCTGCGGTCGGGGTCCTCCAGCTGCGGCCCGGCGTGGAGCACGAGGCTGCCCAGCAGTTCGGGGCCGGCCAGGACCGCGCAGATCCAGCGGCCGTTGTGCGGCACGGCGCGTCCGGCGGAGCGGGAGTCGGCGACGGCGGTGGCGAGTTCGGCCGGGGCGAGGTCCGGATCGGTGCCGCTGCGGGCGAGCCGGTTGCCCTCGTGGTCGTGGACGGCGATGCCGCCGCCGAGGAGTTCGGCGACGGCCGCCGCGATCGCCGCGACCTCGCCGCCGCGCAGCACGATGTCGGTGAGGCGGTCGTGCGCCGCCTCGGCGCGCTGCACGGCCGCGGAGTGCTCCCGGATCACCGCGTTGGCGTCGGCGAGTTCGGCGAGCGCGGCCTGGGTGTCGGCCAGGGCCTTCGCGGTGTCCATGGCGATGGCCGCGTGGGCGGCCAGCGAACTCAGCAGCGCCACCTCGTCCGGCGAGAAGGTGCGGGCGGCCCGGTCGGCGGCGAACAGCACGCCGATGACCTTGCCGCCGTGGCGGGAGCCGAGCAGCAGGGGTACCCCGAGGATCGCGACCAGCCCTTCGTCCAGCACGCCGGCGTCGATGGTGCGGGTGTGCACGAAGCGGTCGTCCGTGCGGTAGTCGGGGCTGGCGTAGGGGCGGGCGGTCTGCGCGACCAGACCGCCGAGGCCCTTGCCGAGCTCGACCCGCAGGCTCTGGAAGAGCGGGGAGACCGAGCCGTCCGTGACCCGCATGTAGGTGTCCCCGGCCTCCTCGTCGGGGAGGGTCAGGTACGCGGTCTCGGTGCCCAGCAGCATCCGCGCGCGGCGGACGATGGACCGCAGCACGGCGTCCAGGTCGCGCAGCGCGGCGAGGTCGCCCGCGGTGTCGAACAGGGCGGCCAGCTCGGCCTCCCGCCGGCGGTGCTGCCCCAGGGTGCGGTGGACCCGCAGCGCGAGCCAGGTGGAGTCCTCGATCTCGGCGAGTTCGCGGGCCGGCAGGCCGGCCGCGCGGGCCGCCGCCAGCGGGCCCTCCAGTTCGCCGGAGGGCGCGCCGTCGGCCAGCAGCTCAAGAAGGCGGCGCAGAGCGGTGGGTGATGGTTGTTCAGGCATCCTGCCCGCCATCGTGACATGGGAAGTGGCGGGTGGAAAGGTCCTGGTCCCGTCCGGCCGTGAACGGTCCGATCCCGACCGGGTCGATGTCGTCGATGGCCGGTCCGGCCCGCTCGAACGCCTGGCGCAGGGCCTCGACCGGCCTGCGGCCCACGAGCGGACGCCGTACGGTTCCGGTGGCCGAGGACGGCGGGCGGTGCCCGGCCCGGTGTCGGCCGGGCCGGGCATCGCCGACGGGGGCCGGGGTCAGACCGCGGGGACGAGGCCGGCGTCCGGCTCGCCCTCCGCCGACGCGCCCGGACCGGGCCGCATCGTGGCGAGGTCGCGCCCCCGGGTCTCCTGGGCGAAGAGCAGGGCGATCACGGTGATCACCGCTGCGATCCCGACGTACACCGAGATCGGGGACGAGTCCCCGTACGAGGCGAGCAGCGCGACGGCGATCAGCGGGGCCGGCGCGCCGGCCGCGACCGAGGCGAACTGCGCGCCGATGGAGGCGCCGGAGTAGCGCATCCGGGTGCCGAACATCTCGGAGAAGAACGCGGCCTGCGGAGCGTACATCGCGCTGTGGAAGACCAGGGCGACGGTCACCGCGAGGGTGATCATGGCGAAGTCCCTGCTGTCCACCAGGGCGAAGAACGGCCAGATCCAGATGCCCATGCCCACCGCGCCGGCCAGGTAGACGGGCTTGCGGCCGACGCGGTCGGAGAGCGCGCCGAACAGCGGGATGAGGCAGAACTGGATCGCCGAACCGATCAGCACGGCGTTCAGGGCGGTCTGCTTC
This sequence comes from Kitasatospora kazusensis, assembly GCF_039529945.1. Taxonomy (NCBI): domain Bacteria; kingdom Bacillati; phylum Actinomycetota; class Actinomycetes; order Kitasatosporales; family Streptomycetaceae; genus Kitasatospora; species Kitasatospora kazusensis. Next base: position 10,426 of record NZ_BAAANT010000059.1, read on the forward strand.
GGGACCTTCAGATGCTCGACGCAGTAGGCGAGGATGAAGGTGGTGACGACGTAGTAGGAGATGTTCTCGGCCATCCGGGCGCCCATGGCCACCAGGACGTCGCGCCAGTGGTGGCGCAGCACCGCGAACATCGGAGCCTGCTCCCCGGCCCGGCCCGCCTTGCGTGTCCCGTCGCTCGCGAGGGCCTGCCGGAAGAGCGGGGACTCCTCCACCGAGAGACGGATCCACAGGCCGACCCCCACCAGCACGGCGGACAGCAGGAACGGGATGCGCCAGCCCCAGGCGAGGATGGCCGCATCGGTCTGCACGTTGGACAGCAGGGTGAGGGCGCCCACCGCGAGCAGGTTGCCGAGCGGCGCGCCGCCCTGTGGCCAGGAGGCCCAGAAGCCGCGGCGCTCGGGGTCGCCGTGCTCGGAGACGAGCAGGACGGCGCCACCCCACTCGCCGCCGAGCGCGAAGCCCTGGACGACGCGCAGCGTGGTGAGCAGGATCGGCGCGGCGATGCCGATCGACGTGTAGGTGGGCAGGCAGCCGATCAGCGCGGTGGCGGAGCCCATCATCAGCAGGCTGACGACCAGGAGCTTCTTGCGGCCGATCCGGTCGCCGAAGTGTCCGAAGACCAGGGCGCCGATCGGGCGGGCGGCGAACCCGATGGCGTAGGTGAGGAAGGCGAGCAGCGTGCCGGTCAGCGGGTCGGACTTGGGGAAGAAGAGCTTGCCGAAGACCAGGGCGGCAGCGGAGCCGTAGAGGAAGTAGTCGTACCACTCGATGGTGGTGCCGATCAGGCTGGCACCGACCACCCGGGCGAGGCCGGCCGGTCTGGCGCCGCCGGGAGCGTTCGCGGCGGTGGGAGCGCTTGGCATAGGAGTCACCGATTTCGGGCGTGCGGGAGGAGGGAGTCGGCCGGCGGGGGACCGGCGGGAGAGGGGAGGGCGCTGCGTGCTGGTGCGGTGTGCGCTGGTGCACTGCGTTACGGCGCCGTGCCCGGGACGGCGGGCGCCGTCAGTGGGCGGTCCAGCCGCCGTCCAGGGGCAGCGAGGTGCCGGTGACGTAGCCGGAGTTCGCACCGCAGAGCCACAGGGCGGCGCCGGCCACCTCCTCCGGCTCGATCAGCCGCTTGATGGCGCTGCGCTCCAGCATCACCCGCTCCACGACGTCGGCCGCCGGGATCCCGTGGGCGAGCGCCTGGGCGGTGATCTGGTCCTCGACCATGGGGGTGCGGACGTAACCGGGGTTGATGCAGTTGCTGGTGACGCCGTGTGCGGCGCCCTCCAGCGCGACGACCTTGCTGAGCCCTTCGAGGGCGTGCTTGGCGGTGACGTAGGCGGACTTGAAAGGGCTGGCCCGCAGGCCGTGCACCGAGGAGATGTTGACGACCCGTCCCCATCCGTTCCGGTACATGTGCGGCAGCGTCCGGCGCAGGATCCGGAACGGGGCTTCGACCATCACGCGCTGGATCAGGGCGAACTGCTCGGGCGGGAACTCGTGTACGGGCGCGACGTGTTGCAGGCCCGCGTTGTTGACGACGATGTCCGCGTCGTCGGGCAGCGCGTCCACGGCGGCCGGGTCGGCGAGGTCGACCACCAGGGCGATGCCGCCGATCTGCCCGGCCACGGCCTTCGCGGCCTCGGCGGCCCGGTCCACGACGTAGACCCGGGCGCCGGCGGCGGCGCAGGCCACGGCGCAGGCCCGCCCGATGCCGCCGGCCGCTCCGGTGACCAGTGCGGTCTTCCCGAGCAGGAATTCCTCGCGGCCGGGTGCTCGGCCGGTGGCCGGCCCGCCGGGCGGACCGGACTTGTGGGTGCTCTCCATGGCTGCACACGCTAGGGACGATGCGGCGGGCATCCCATGTGGTGCGCCACCACAGTGCCGCGCCGCACTGTGGTGGCCTGCCTCATGTCGCCGCCGAACGCGGTCCACGGCCGCTGCGCCGGTCCGGACGGTCGGTCAACGGCGGGGCCTCACACGTCGATGTGCGATCCCATGATGATCGTGCGGTCGCGGGGGAGGGCGAAGTACTCGGCGGCGTCGGCGGTGATGTACGAGGTGGCGATGAACAGGCGCTTGCGCCAGGGGGCCATGGTCGGCTCCTTGCCACGGCGGAGCTCGATCGTGGACAGGAAGTAGGACGCCTGGCCGAGGTCCACCGGGCCCTCGGTGTCGGCCGGGGCGAGCAGGGCCAGGGTGCCGGGCACGTCCGGGGTCTCCATGTAGCCGAAGCGGGCGGTGACGTGGATGATCCCGTCCTCGGCGTACCCGAGGTCGTCGACCAGGACCCGCCGGTCGGTGGTGACGCGGGGCAGGGTGTCGGTCTCGATGGAGAGGATCACCACCTGCTCGTGCCGGACGTGGTTGTGCTCCACGTTGGCCCGCATGGCGAGCGGCGCGGTCAGGTCGCCCCGGTTCAGGAACACGGCGGTGCCGGGGACCCGGATCGCCGGCAGCTCGCCGGTGTGCAGGCGGTCGACGAACTGGCGCAGCGGGCCTTCGTGGCGGGCCCGCTCCGCCGTGACGATCTCCCGGCCGCGCTGCCAGGTGGTCATGACGGTGAAGGCGGTGAGGCCGATCAGCAGCGGCAGCCAGGCGCCGTGCAGGAGCTTGGTGGCGTTGGCCGCGACGAAGAGCAGGTCCACCGTGAGCAGCAGGGCGCCGCCGACGGCCACCAGCCAGACCGGCGTGTGCCAGCGGGCCCGGGCCACGTAGAAGAAGAGCAGGGTGGTGATGGTGATGGTGCCGGTGACGGCCATGCCGAAGGCGAAGGCGAGGGCGGCGGAGCTGCGGAAGGCGAAGACCAGGGTGAGGACGGAGACCATCAGCAGCCAGTTGATCCAGGGGACGTAGATCTGACCCATGGTCGATTCGGAGGTGTAGGCGATCCGCAGCCTCGGCAGGTAGCCGAGCTGGGCGGCCTGGGAGGCGACCGAGTACGCGCCGGTGATGACGGCCTGGGAGGCGATCACCGTGGCCGCCGTGGCCAGCAGGATCATCGGCCACCGGCCCCAGCCGGGTACGAGCAGGAAGAACGGGCTGCTGATGTTGGCCGGGTCGGCGAGGATCAGCGCGCCCTGCCCGAGGTAGCTGAGGACACAGGCCGGGAAGACCGCGAACAGCCAGCCCCGGGTGATCGCGCGGCGGCCGAAGTGACCCATGTCGGCGTAGAGCGCCTCGGCGCCGGTGACCGAGAGGACCACCGCGGCCAGCGCGAAGAACGCGGTGCCGAAGTGGCCGGCCAGGAAGGACAGGGCGTAGCTCGGCCACAGGGCCCGCAGGATCTGCGGGTGGTCGACGATGCCGCGCACCCCGCAGACCCCGATGACCACGAACCAGACGATCATCACCGGGCCGAACACCTGGCCGACCGCCGCGGTGCCCCGGCGCTGCACCAGGAAGAGCACCGCGACGATCGCCGCGGTGAGCGGCACCACGGCGTCCGCCAGCGAGGGTTCGACGACCTTGAGCCCCTCGACGGCGGAGAGCACCGACATCGCCGGCGTGATCATGCTGTCGCCGAAGAACAGGGACGCGCCGAAGATGCCGAGCGCGGCCAGCACGGCGGTGGTACGGCGGCTGCGCTGTGCGGCGGACCGCCGGAGCAGGGTGATCAACGCCATGATGCCGCCCTCGCCGTCGTTGTCGGCGCGCATCGCGAGCAGCACGTAGGTGACCAGGACGATGATCACCACCGACCAGAAGACCAGCGACACCACGCCGTACACGTTGTCCGTGGAGACCGGGACGGGGTGCGGGTCGTCCGGGTTGAACACGGTCTGGAGGGTGTAGATCGGACTGGTCCCGATGTCGCCGAAGACCACCCCCAGGGCGCCGACCACCACGGCGAGGCGCGCCGAGTCGTGGGCGCCCGGGTGCCTGACCTCGGGTGACTGGGTGGCGGGGTCGGGCTCGGCCATGGTGGTCCTCCTCCGCACGGGCTGCTCACCTGCAGGCATGGTGCCTCGGAGCGGACGATACCGATCTTGTGGCGGAACGCCCGGTAGGCGTGCGGCACCGCCGCCGGGACCGTCAGGGGACACCGCCTTCGTGAGGCCTCGTCAGGTGCGGCGGGCGGGTCGCTCAGTGGAAGATCTCGCGGGCGCGGAAATCCTCGACGGTCTCGCGGCGGATCAGCAGGCGGGCGTGGCCGTCCCGGACGGCCACCACGGCGGGCCGGCCGACCAGGTTGTAGCCGGAGGCCATCGAGAGCTGGTAGGCACCCGCGGCGGGGACGGCGAGCAGGTCGCCGGGCCGGAGGTCGGCCGGCAGGCGGGCGCCGCGGACCAGGACGTCGCCGGCCTCGCAGTGGCGGCCGACCACGTCGACCTGCTGCGTGGCGCCGGTGGTGGTCCGGCCGACCGGGCGGACCGAGTACCGGGCACCGTAGAGGGCCGGGCGCGGGTTGTCGCTCATACCGCCGTCGACGGCGGCGAAGACCCGGCCGTCGGCGCCGTGCTTGACGCTGAGCACCCGGTAGACCGCGACACCGGCGGGCCCGGTCACCGCGCGCCCCGGCTCGACCAGCAGGCGGGGCACCGAAAGGCCGTGGCGCCCGCACTCCTCGGCGAGCCGGGCGGGAACGAGCGCGCCGAACTCCGCCGGGTCGAGCGCCTCGTCCCCCGGACGGTAGGCGATGCCGTGCCCGCCGCCGAGGTCGAGTTCGGGCAGCTGGACGCCGCACTCGTCGCGGATCCCGGCCAGCAGCTCCGCCAGGCGCTCGACGGCGGTCAGGTACGGCTCGACGGAGCCGATCTGGGAGCCCAGATGGCAGTGCAGCCCGCCGAGGACCAGGCCCGGCTGCGCCAGGACGCGCCGGACGGCCTCCATCGCGTCGCCGCCCTCGACCGGGAAGCCGAACTTCTGGCCGGCGATGCCGGTGCGGACGGCCTCGTGATGCCCGGCGGCCACTCCGGGCACGACCCTGACCAGGACGCGCTGCGGTGCGTCCGCGACGGTGAGGGCGGCGAGCCGGGGGATCTCGGCGAGGTTGTCGATGACGATCCGGCCGACCCGCAGGCGCCGGGCGAGGCGCAGCTCGTCGGGGCTCTTGGCGTTGCCGTGCAGGAGGATGCGCTCGGGCGGGAAGCCCGCCGCTGCCGCCAGCCGCAGTTCGCCCTCCGAGCAGACGTCGAGGCCGAGACCCTCCTCCTCGATCCAGTGGACGAGCGTGCTGCTCAGGAACGCCTTGGCGGCGTACAGCACCTCGGTGTCCGGGAGGGCCGTGCGGTAGGCCCGGGCCCGGGCGCGGACCTCGTGCTCGTCCAGGACGTAGAGGGGGGTGCCGAACCGGTCGGCGGCGTCGGCGAGGCCGACCCCGCCGACCGTCAGTCCGCCGTTCGCCCCCGCGCGGGCGGAGGCCGGCCACGGGCTGCCGACGGCGGTGCCGGTCCGGCGGGCGTGGGGGTGGGGGAGGGAGAGGACGGGTGTGAGGGTCATGCGACGGCACTCCTTGCCATGGTCGCGGTGGGAGGAGGAACGGCTCCGGGGGCCTGGGCGGTGCAGGGGGACTGGACGGCCCCGGGGGCTCGGACGGTGCCGGGGACGAGTCTGCGCAGGACCAGCTCGACCTGGATATGAGCTGCTCCGGCCCGGCGGAGTCCGGCGACGACCTCGCGCAGCTCGTACTCGTCGGCGCAGGCCAGGTGCAGTGTGCCGAGCGGCGGCTGTCCGGAGGCGTTCACGGGTGGCCCGGCAGGGTTACGGGGTGCGGGTTCCGCTCGGCTGCGGGGTGGCTGCGACCGGAGCCCACGGGCGTGGCTCGGAGGGCCGCTGCGCGCGGGAGGCGTGGACGTCGTGCGGAGGGAGCGGGCGGGCGGCCGGGGCGACGAACCGGGGGTCGACGGTGAGCGTCGTGACGCCCAGCGGTTCGGTGAGGGCGCGCAGGGCGGGCTCGGCGAGGGCGATCCAGGGCTGCGCGGGGCCGAGTGCGGCCCGCAGGTGCTGTTCGGTGGTGAAGGCGAGCGCTGTGCGGTCACCGAGGGGCGTGCGGAAGAGCCGGGCGGCGTGGCCCAGCGGACCCGACCGGACGGGCACGAGCAGATATCCGGCCGGGACGCGTTGAGAGGGCACGGGATCCTCGGCGTGTCGACGCTGGTGCATGGCGTTCCTCCACAGGGGTGGTGCGGTGGGTGCTGCGCCGGGTCCCCGCGACCGGGCCGCGAGGGGCGCAGTAGTGACGCTATTCCCGTCCGCTCGGCGCCAGGGCCCGCCCCTGACGGCTCCTTGATCCAGAAGACCCGTCTCCTGACACGGTGTTGACGGTGGTCCCGGACCGGCGGGGGCGGGCTGCCCGGTCCTCGCTCAGGACTGGAGGCTCCACTGCTGCTGCCAGGAGCCGTCGCAGGTCCACACCCCGAGCGCCTTGGCGCTCTCGTCGAAGGCCAGGCAGTCGTCGGTACTGATCCGGATCCGGTACCGGCCGCCGCCCAGGCCGGCGATCTCCCACTTCTGCTCGTCGGCGCCGTTCCAGGGCCGGGTCTCGGCGAGGTACGTGCGGGTGTTCTCGGTGAGGGCCAGGCCGGTGCTCGCGTTGGTGATCTTGTAGCGGCCGCCGCCGACGGAGCTGAACAGCCAGGCGGAGTCCTTGCCGTTGCTGCCTCCGGCTATGACCGCCGCGCCCGTGGTCGAGCCGGTGGAGACGACGCCCTGCCCGTTCTTCACCCGGGGGTGGAGCGTGCCGCTGATGCCGCCGGCGGGCGTGCCGGGGTTGAGCGGCTTGCCCGGAGTCCCCGGGACGCCGGGGTTGAGCGGGGTACCGGGGTCCTTCGGGACGCCGGGGACGGTGATCGGGGTGCCGGGGGTGGCCGGGACACCGGGATCGGCCGGAACGCCCACGGTGACGCCCGGGACGGTCCGGCCGGGGAAGTGGATGATCCGGTCGGTGTGGTCGCAGGCGACCCACCCGCACGAGCGGTGGCGGACGACGCTGCGGTCGCCGTCGTTGCCGACGAAGGCCCAGTTCACGTAGCCGCCGTCGCCCATGTTGGTGAAGGTCGAGTCGCCCGCGAAGACCCAGATCCGGAAGTCGTCGTAGCCGAGCGGGCCGCCCTCCGAGTCGTGGTGCTCCAGCTTGACGGTGGTGTCGACCACGACCGCGTTCATGTCAGCGGTGTAGGGGTTGTTGAACCACTTGGTGTCGTAGGCGTCGGTACCGTCGTACTTGAACACCATGATGTTGTAGCCGGGCGCCAGGGCGCTCAGCTTCCCGGCCGCGTCCTGGGTGAAGCGCGCATTGTCCGACTTCGCGATGTGGGCCGCGTTGACGAAGAGCCTGAGTTCGTCGCCCACGGCGCTGATGAGGGCCGTGGTGCAGTTGCCGCCACCGACGGTGGACTGCCCCGAGCAGTCGGCGGCGGCAGCCCGCTGCGGGGCGGCCGCCAGGCCCGTGACGGCCAGCGCGGACAACACGGTGCCCGCGACGGTGCGTCGGACGAGCGTGCGTCGGACGAGCGTGCTGCGGCGGTGTGAGAGAGCGTGCATGGGTGGAGCTACCCCGATCATTGGGTCGGACGAGATTCGTCCGCGGAGGACGACCTTCCGGATGCTAGGGCCGCCTTCGGCATCTCTCCCCTTCCCCTGACGCACTTCTGACGGCTCGTTGACGTTGCCGGAACGCCCGACCGGCCCGCCCGGTCATCCCCCTCACCACCGGCAGCGGCGCCCTGCCGCCCTGCCGCCCTGCCGCCCGGACGGCCGCCGGTCCGACGGGTCCTGGTCCGTAAGCGCTCCGTCAGGGATCGCCGGCCCGGCATCAGGATGCCGTCAGAGCCACCGGCCTGGGCGCCCCGGGCAGGGTTCGCTGAGCTGCCGGCCGCAGGGCCGGCCTCCCGTTCCGGCCCAAGCCTGAGAAGGTCCGCCGCATGCTTCCGCTCGCCTCAGAGACCGCCCCGGACACGATCGTCACGCCCGAACCGCCGCCGCTCGACCGGCGGCCTCGTGGGACCAGCGCCATCCTCGACCCCAGACAACTGGTCGAGGCCTTCCCGGAGGCGGTGCGCAAGCTGCACCCGAGGCTGATGGTGCGCAATCCGGTGATGTTCGTGGTCGAGGTCGGCTCGCTGCTCACCACCCTCTCGGCGGTGCTGGAGCCGAGCTGGTTCGCCTGGCTGATCAGCGGCTGGCTCTGGCTGACGGTGGTCTTCGCCAACCTCGCCGAGGCGGTGGCCGAGGGCCGTGGCAAGGCACAGGCGGAGTCGCTGCGCCGGGCCAGGACCGGCACCACGGCGCGGCGCCTGCGCAGTTGGCGGATCGGCCTGGAGCGGTACGAGGAGGAGCGGGTGCCTGCCGAGCACCTGCAGATGCAGGACTTCGTGGTGGTGGAGGCGGGGGAGACGATCCCCGGCGACGGCGACGTGGTCGAAGGCATCGCCGCGGTCGACGAGTCGGCGATCACGGGGGAGTCCGCGCCGGTGGTCCGCGAGGCCGGCGGCGACCGGTGCGCGGTGACCGGCGGTACGAAGGTGCTGTCCGACCGGATCGTCGTGCGGATCACCTCCAAGCCCGGGCGCACCTTCATCGACCGCATGATCGCGCTGGTCGAGGGCGCGGAGCGCAAGAAGACGCCGAACGAGATCGCGCTCAACCTGCTGCTCGCCTCGCTCACCGTCGTCTTCATCCTCAGTGTGGTCACCCTCCAGCCGTTCGCCATCTACGCGGGCGCCGAGCAGTCGACTCCGGTGCTGGTCGCGCTGCTGGTGGCGCTGATCCCGACGACGATCGGCGCGCTGCTCTCCGCGATCGGCATCGCGGGCATGGACCGGCTGGTGCAGCGCAACGTACTGGCGATGTCCGGCCGGGCGGTGGAGGCGGCGGGTGACGTCGACACGCTGCTGCTGGACAAGACCGGCACGATCACCTTCGGCAACCGGCAGGCCGTTCGCTTCCTGCCCGCCCCCGGGGTGCCCGAGATGCAGCTCGCCGAGGGTGCGCAGCTGTCGAGTCTCGCGGACGAGACCCCCGAGGGCCGCTCCGTCGTGGTGCTCGCCAAGCGCTACGGACTGCGCGAACGCGCCGAGGGCGAGCTCGGCCGGCTGGAGTTCGTCCCGTTCAGCGCACAGACCCGGATGAGCGGGGTCGACCTCAACCAGCCCGGCGCCTGGACGGTGCAGGTGCGCAAGGGCGCCGCATCGGCGATCTCGGTCTGGGTGTACGAGCGCGGCGGGCTGGTGGCGGGCGAGGTCCTGGAGGCGGCCGACCTCATCGCGGCGAACGGGGGCACACCGCTGCTGGTGGCCGTCCACGACCGGTACGGCGCCCGGGTGCTCGGGGTGGTGCAGTTGAAGGACGTGGTCAAGGACGGCATCCGGGAGCGCTTCGCGGAGCTGCGCCGGATGGGCATCCGCACGGTGATGGTCACCGGCGACAACCCGCTGACGGCGAAGGCGATCGCGGAGGAGGCGGGCGTGGACGACTTCCTTGCCGAGGCCACCCCCGAGGACAAACTCGAACTGATCAAGCGGGAGCAGGCGGCCGGCAAAATGGTCGCCATGACCGGCGACGGCACCAACGACGCTCCGGCCCTGGCCCAGGCGGACGTGGGCGTGGCGATGAACACCGGCACCTCCGCCGCCAAGGAGGCCGGGAACATGGTGGACCTGGACTCCAACCCGACCAAGCTGATCGAGATCGTCCGGATCGGCAAGCAACTCCTCATCACCCGAGGAGCGTTGACCACCTTCTCGATCGCCAACGACGTGGCCAAGTACTTCGCGATCATCCCCGCCATGTTCGGGCACGCGTATCCCGGGCTGCGCGACCTCAACATCATGGCGCTGCACAGCCCGACCTCCGCCATCACCTCGGCGGTCATTTTCAACGCCCTGATCATCATCGGGCTGATCCCGCTCGCCCTGCGCGGAGTCCGCTACCAGCCGTCCTCGGCGGCCGACCTGCTGGCCCGCAACCTGCGGGTCTTCGGCCTGGGCGGACTCGTCCTGCCGTTCGTCGGGATCAAGCTGATCGACCTCCTGGTGGTGCAGTTCCTGGTGTGACGCCGCTGGACGGCACCGGGGAGGGCTGCTGGGCGGCGAAGCGGCCTGAGCGCTCGGAGCGGTCGGAGCCTGGAACCGCCGGGGCGGACCGCGCCCGAGCCCGGCGGGTGCGGTCACCGCCTCAGCGTGCGGCGGCGGGCCGCCGGGAAGTCCGGGAACTCCTTGCCAGGAACGGGATCGGCGCCCCGCTGCGGGCAGTGAGTTCCATGCTCTCCAGGAGCTTGGACGGCGACACCACGACCACCTTGCACGCCGCGTGGGCGCGGCAGTGGCGGGCCACCGAGCCGTGCAGGGTGTGATGGAGTCTGCCGTGGCGGCCGCTGCCGAGCACCAGCAGGTCGCTCGCTCGGTCGGCGGCGGCGACCAGGGCGGGGCCGGCCTCGGAGCGGACCACCAGAGGACGGATGACGATGTCGTTCGGGTAGCCGCCGAACGCCTGCTCGAAGACGGTGTCCAGGCGCCTGCGCGCCATGTGCTCAAGCTCCGAGAGCGGCTGAAGGCGCTCGTTCTCCGTGCTGGACCAGCCGATCACCGGGACGAGCACGGCCTCGCGCCGGGCGGCCTCCTCCACCGCCCGGTACAAGGCGGCAAGACTGCTCAGGGACCCGTTGACACCGACGACGACCCGGAGGCTCTCCATCATGGCGGCCCGCTTCCTTCCTGCGCCCCGGCACTCGGCCCGGGACGTCCGCCGGCCGGCGGAACCCAGCCGGCTCACTCCTCCATTCGACTCCCGTGCGAGCGCTCCGGCACTGGTCCTTGACGTACGTACTACGCCTCTGGCGGCGAACTTGTCGCGGTCTTGACGGGCGGGTGCCGATGTCGCCGGTGACGGACCGATCCGACATCCCGGGGCGGCCGAGCGCGAGCCCGGCCCGAGTCGGGCGGAGCCGGCTCGGACGCCAGGCCGGGTCAGTGGCGAAGTCGGGCTCCCTGACGGCTCGTTGGCTGTCCGAAGGCCACTCCTGACAATTCCTTGACGTGTCGATCGCCGTCAGGAATGCGTTGGGATCGCCGGTCCGTCGGTCAGGAAAGCGTCAGGGACGACGTCCGCCGGGTGCCCGTGAGCTTGGCTGAGGACACATCCGGACAGACGAGGAACTGAGATGACGGGCACGGGCGAGTGGAGCGGCATGCAGCGGGCGGGGCGGACGGTCGTCGGTGTCAGCGGATCGCTCGGCAGTCTGGCCGCTCTGCACCGGGCCGTCGACGAGGCCGCCCGTACCGACACCGAGGTGCTGGCCGTGCTCGCCTGGCTGCCGCAGGGCGGCGAGCGGGCCTATCGCCTGGCGCCCTGCCCGCCGCTGCTCACCGCCTGGACGCAGGCCGCCGCCGCCAGGCTGAGCGAGGCGCTCGACGACGCGTTCGGCGGAGCGTCCTCGGGTGTACGGCTCTCCGCCCAGGTCGTGCGGGGGGAATCGGGCCCCGCCCTGGTGCGGGTCGCGGACCGTCCTGGCGATGTCCTGGCGGTCGGGGCGGGAAGCGGCAGCCGGCTGCGGAGGGGGCTCCGGTCCTCGGTGACCGCGTACTGCGTGAAGCACGCCGCCTGTCCGGTCCTCGTGGTGCCGCAGCCCATGCTCCAGCGGGAACTGGAAGCCCTCCACCGCCGCAACCTCTGGCACCTGCGGACCGCGGTGTTTCCGGGTCATTGAGAGGGCCCGGACGTCCGGTGAGGCGCTACCGCGCCCGCCCGGGCCGACGCCACCTCCGGCCGGAGGCGGACCGCCTCTCGACGAGCACAGGTCCTGCCCGTGCCCAGCCGGGTACGGAACACCCGGGGATGACAGGCCGTCAAGGCTTCATCAGTGCGGGTGAGCCGCTCTTGCCGACGGCCGCCCAGCGTATTTGAATGAACGTCATGAACCGCTCGACACGCCACCACGACCGCCCGCCGCATCCGCGGGCGCTCGGCGTCGTCGCGGTCGTCCCCGCCGTCCGGTAGCTCTGCCTCCCCGCAGCTGATCCCGGTCGCATCGCGGGCGGGCCGTACCGGCTCGCCCGCGCCTCTCCCGTTCGGCCGCGGCACCTCGCTCCGGCCCGGCGAAACCAAGTGCAGTACATCTCCCGCACCCCGGCCCCCGGCCGCGCCCCTGCGCGCGCCCCGGTACCCCGGCGTGCCCTCGCACCCTTGGATGGGCCATGTCCGCAGTCCTCTCCTCCCTCCCCCGGCCTTCGGCCGGGGCTGCCCTCACCGCCCTGGTCACCGGCGCGTCCTCCGGCATCGGCTGGGAGACCGCCCGCCTGCTCGCCGCCCACGGCGCCACCGTCCTCGTGCACGCCCGCACCGCCGACGAGGGCGAACACGCCCTGGACCGGCTGGTCGCCGCAGGCGCCTCCCGGGACCGACTCCACATGTTCGCAGCGGACTTCACACGTCTCGACGAGGTCTCCGTACTGGCGGGGACGGTCACGGCGGCCTTCCCGACGCTGGACCTGCTGGTCAACAACGCCGCCATGATGGCCCCGGAGCGCTGCGTACTCACCGAGGACGGCAACGAGGTCTCGCTCCAGGTCAACTTCCTCGCCGCGCACCTGCTCGCCAAGCTGCTCCGTGCCCCGCTCTCGGCGGCCGGCCGGGCCCGCATCGTCAACGTCTCCTCCTCCCTGCACCGGACGGCCGCGATGAACTGGAACGACCCGCACCGGGTCAAGAAGTACTCCCGCGTCGCCGCGTACGCGCAGTCGCAACTCGCCCTGACCATGGACACCCGCGAGATGGCCCCCGACGGCACCGGCATCACCGCCGTCAGCGTCAACCCGGGCCTGTGCGACACCGCCCTGCTGCCGCTGTACGGCCGGGTCGGCGCCCCGGCGGCGGAGGGCGCGGCGGCCGTCGTGAAGCTCTGCCTGCCGGACTTCCGGCTCACCAACGGCGCGTACTACGACGGCGGCGACATCGCCGAGACGGCCCAGGTCGTCCACGAGGAGCGCTCGCTGCGCCGCCTCGCCAAGCTCGCCGACCGCCTCGTCGTCCAGGCCTGACACCGCACGGGGGAGACCCGGACCACCATGTCCAAGCGCGCGCAGGAAGAGGTCCCGCCGTAAGAAGAAGGCCGACCACGGCCGCAAGCCGTGCAAGTAGGCCCATCGGCCCACCCGGTGCCGCGTGCCACCGGCACCGGGTGACGGGACTTCCGGCCCCCCACTGACTGAAAACCGAACCGGGCCGCCCGGGAGGCCGGGGTCTACGAGCCGCCGCGCCCGTCCACCGCCGGTTCCGGTGGCGGCGCGTCCGAGGGTACGGCGTCGACCGGGGAAGCGGGCGCGTTCAGCCGTCCGTCGAGCCGGACGAGCGCGGCGCGACCCGTACGGATCTCGGCGAGGACGCGGTTCAGGCGCGTCTTGCCGGTTCCCTGGCGCACCTTGACGGCACGGGAGAGGGCGGCGATCGCCTCGCGGTACTCGGCCACCACCGCCGGGTCGGCGTCGGGGGCCTCCGGATTGGCGGGGACGGCGTCGAGCTGCGCGCGGTAGTCGGCGATGGCCGTGCTGATCTCGGCGGCCTCGCCGATGAGCTGTCCGAGCCGGAAGAGCGCTCCGTAGCCTTCGCCCAGCGGCCTCCCCACGGTGGAGGAGCCCGACGCGACCGGTTCTCCGGCGGCTCTGACGGCGCGGGCGAGGGCGGTGGCCGCCCTGCGGTACTGCGCGAGGACCGCGGGGTCAGGGTCGGGAGCCCCGGGGTCGAAGGGGACGGCGTCGAGGTCCGTGCGGTATCGGGCTATCTCGGCGGCCTCGCGGGCTCGCCGCCTGCGCAGGTCCGCAGGCGCCAGGGGACGTTCGGTGGCTGCCGTCCGCACCGGTGCTGTCCCTGCGGCAGGAATCGCGTCGGCGGAAGACAGGACGGGAGGCTGGGGTGCGACGACGGCCTCGGGGCCCGTCCCGGTACTGCTTCCGCGTCGCCGCACCACGACGAGGGTGGACAGCACGCCCCCGGTGAACGCCGGCACGGCAACGACTGCGGCCATCAGCAAAGTGCCCAGCAACGTGCCCATCCTCCCGACGACACCCCCTTGGACCGGGGGCACCACCGTACCGTTGACGATTCCTCAGTCCGCCCCAGGGGCCCCGACCCCAAGGCCCTGGGACGGGCAGTGGCTTCGGTGGCGTGACCGCGCTCGTACTCGAACAGATCAAGGACGACGGCGAGATGGACCCAGCCCTCGTCGGTGGGGACGTAGGTGATGTCCGCGGTCCAGCGCAGGTCCGGGCCGACGGGGTGAAGTCCCGCCCGACCAGGTCCATCGCACCGTCCGGTCAGAGCCAGCCGCGCTGGGCCGCCTTGAGCCCTGCCTCGAACCGGCTGGACGCGTCGAGACGTTCCATGAGTGCCGCCATGAGGCGCCGGACTGTGCGGACGGACACCCCTAGGCGTTTGCCGGCCGCATCGTCGGTCAGGCCGGCGGCCAGGAGCTTCAGCAGTTCCTGCTCGCCCGAGGTGAGACCGGAGCCGGACTCCTGCGGCTGGTCGGCGCCCAGCGGGACGCCCGTCTGCCAGGTCTGGTCGAACAGGGCGACCAGGGACGCCACGATGCCCGGTTCGCGGGTGCACAGCGCACCCAGGCGGGTGTTGGCCGGGTCGATGGGAACGACCGCGACTTCGCGGTCGAAGATCAGCATGCGCGGTGGCAGGGTCGGGCAGGTGCGCACCTCGCCGCCGGTCTCCGTCATCCAGTGGGCGTACTCGAACGTCGGAGCGTCGTTCCTGACGCTGTCCTGGTACAGCGTCAGCAGGTCGACGCCACGGGCCATCGCACCGGCGTCCAGGGCCCGCGAGGCATCCAGGCTGGCCTGGGACTGGGCGCCGCCGGGCATCACCGACAGGCACTCCCGGGTGACCTCTTCGGCGAGAACCTCCAGCTTGGCCTGGATGGCGTCGAGGCCCAGCAGGCGCTCGGCGCCGTCGGCCGTCGTGCCCGGTGTCAGCGCGGCGTACTCGGAGACGGCGAGTGCGGCGGCGGCCTTGCTCAGGGCGAGCTCCTGCTGGCGGCGCCGGAGGTCCTCCTCCTGACGGCGCAGGATCAGCTCCAGTCCGAGCGCGGGGCTGACCGGCCGCAGCGCGCCGGCCACGTCCCGGGAGGCCCGCAGCAACTGCAGGTCGGCCAGCCTGTCCAGGGCCTCGCGCACGGACGTCTCGGGAAGCGCGAGTCGTCGGCAGAGGTCGTCGACGCCGCCCTCGGGGTCGGCGAGCATCCCCGAGTACACAGCCTCGGTCGTGGTGTCCAAACCCAGTACAGCCAGCACGTATCCCGCCCCCGAAAGACACACATCAAACCCCGGTTCGACCGTGATCCTTTCAGGAGACCGCCTTCCGGACAACCGACTACTCGCGGGCCGGGCGGGGCCTGTCCGCATCCTGCCAGTCCTCATGCTGCCCGCCCCGGGCCCTTTCGCGGGACTTCCCGGCAGACCAGGATGGTGCTCACCGGAACGGCAGCAAGGCCCGGCGGACCGCAAGGTCCACGGCCCGCGATCCGGTCCTCACCAGCATCCGCTCTACCTACTTCGGGGGCACAGCCATGTCCAGCACCACCCGCCGTCTGTCCGTCGCGCTCGCCGCCCTCCTGCTGTCCGGCCTGGCAGTGGCGTCCGCGGCCCACGGTGGTGCGGCGTCGTCGGCCGCGGCGGCCGCAAGCGCCCCCGTCGCCAACGGCATCGGCTGGGACTGACCGGCATGCTCCTCGTCCACCTGGCGCTCGCCGGCCCGCCGGGAGCCCCCGGGACGCGCGACGAGGCTGCCGCCCTCCAGGACGCGTTGTGGGCACACGCGGCCCCGCACCACGCACTCGAACACGTCCGCGTGCAGTGCGCGCCCCACGGCTTGGGTGTCGCCCTGTTCATCCGCACCTCGTCCGACACCGCCGCGCGAAGGCAGGCATCAGACCTCCTCGCGCACGTCCTCGGCACCGTGCCGGGCGCGTGCCGGTACTCCGTCATCGCCGGTCCGGCAGTGAGCACCTAGCCGAGCGGCCGGCCGGGCTCCTGGCCACCAGGCGCCACCGTAACGACCCGCCATCATCCGAAGAGCAGGAGACTGTCATGCCCTCACGCAACCGAGTGCGTCCCGCGGTGGCACTTGCCGCCACGTCACTTCTCGCCGCCGCCCTGCCCATGGTCTGCGCGGGGTCCGCTTCGGCTGCGTCTGTGAGCACCTGGGAGAAGGTCGCCCAGTGCGAGAGCAGCGGCGACTGGAGCATCATCGACGCGAGCCACACGTACTACGGCGGCCTCCAGTTCTCGGAGAGCACGTGGCTGGCCTACCACGGTGACGTGTACGCCCAGTACCCGAACCAGGCCACCGAACAGCAGCAGATCCTCATAGCCGAACAGGTGCTCCGCAGCGCCGGGCCAGGCCAGTGGGGCTGTGCGGCGCAGGCCGGGCTCACCAACGACGGCGTGGACCCCTACCCGGCGCCGACCGTGCCGCCTGCGGCGGTGAACACGGTGCACCTGGTGGACCTCACCCCGGACGGCGGTCTGCACAACGTCGAGGGCAACTACTCCGGCGGCGGCTGGAACAGCTGGAGCGACATGGGCGCCGGCAACATCAAGGACGTCACCAGCGCCTCCACCGGTTCCACCAACCGCATCTTCGCGATCGGCAGCAACAACCAGATCTGGGAGAAGGACGGCAACTACGGCACCGGCCAGTGGTCCGGCTGGTTCCAGCCCATCACCGACGGCCGCACCTTCACCGCCGTCTCCGCCTCCTCCAACGGCAGCACCGTCCACCTCGCCGCCATCGGCACCGACGGACAGATGTACAACGCCGACGGCGCCTTCCCCAACGGCGGCTGGACCGGCTGGACCGCGCACGGCGGCACCAACCTCAAGCACCTCGCCAGCGCCTCCACCGCCGACAACGTCAACCACATCTTCGTCATCGACTCCGGCAAGCAGCTCCGCGAGATCGACGCCAACTACGCCACCGGCAGCTGGGGCAGCTGGGGCACACCTGCGGGCGGGTTCACCGGCCTGGACGTCACCGCCGCCGCCTTCGGCAACACCGTCCACCTCGATGTCATCGGCACGGACGGCAACCTCCACAACGCCGAAGGCAACTACGGCGGATCAGGCTGGAGCGGCTGGTCGAACATGGGCGGCAGCGGCCTCAAGCGCCTCACCAGCGCCACCTCGGCCGCCACCGACGTCAACCACATCTTCGCCGTCAACGGCAGCAACCGCCTCACCGAGATCGACGCCGACTACACCAAGGGCAGCTGGAACAGCTGGGCCGAGCCCGCCGGCGGCGCCGACTCCATCGGCCTCACCGCCGCCTTCACCAACTGACCGACCCTCCGAGTGCCCGGCGCCCGCCGCGCCGCACCCGCCATCAACTTCGCTGTGCCCACTGACGACTGAAGGAACGACTCCCATGGCTCGCCTGTCCCACAAGCTCACCCGTCTCGCCCTCGCCGCCGCCATCGCCGGCTCCGGCGCGGTCGGTTCGATGGCGATGACCACTGCGGCACACGCGGTCGGCACCTCCACGGCCGGCGGCCAGATCACCCGCAGCGAGATCCTTGCCCGCGCCCAGTCCTGGGTGGACGAGCGCGCGCCGTACAGCCAGAACAACTCCGACCCCTGGGTGGACAGCAACGGCAGCTACCGCTCGGACTGCTCCGGCCTGATCTCGATGGCCTGGCACCTCACCAGCTCGCTGACCACGGTGACCCTGCCCGGCGTGGCCACCCAGCTCGGCAGCCTCGACAACCTGCAGCCCGGCGACATGCTCGACCGGTACGACGGCGGCAACTACAACATCCACGTCGTCCTCTTCGCCGGCTGGACCGACAGCACCCACCAGACCGCGAACATCTACGCAGAGTCGACCTATGGCACGGTCGCCCACACCTCGACCATGTCGCGCTCCGCCCTGGTCTCCGGCGGCTACATGCCGTGGAGCTACGACAACGCCGTCAACGACTCCCCGGCGCCCGCCCCGGTGACCTCCACCAACGTCCACGTCTACGCCATCGGCGCCGACGGCCGCGTCTACGACGACACCGGCAACTACGCGGACGGCAAGTGGAACGGGTTCAACCTGGTCGACAACGCGGCCGGCTTCAAGCAGGTGACCAGCACGGTGATCGGCAGCACGGTCCACCTGTACGCGCTGGGTTCGGACAACCGGATCTACGAGAACGACGGGAACTACGCGGACGGCAAGTGGAGCGGCTTCAACCAGGTGGACAGCACCGCCGGGTTCCAGCAGATCACCGCCGTCGCGATCGGCAGCACGGTCCACCTGTACGCGCTGGGTTCGGACAACCGCATCTACGAGAAGGACGGCGACTTCGCCGCCGGCAAGTGGAGCGCCTTCAACCAGGTGGACAGCACCGCCGGGTTCCAGCAGATCACCGCCGCCGTGACGAACACCAGCACGGTGCACCTGTTCGCGCTGGGTTCGGACAACCGGATCTACGAGAAGGACGGCGACTTCGCCGCCAACACCTGGAGCGGCTTCAACCAGGTGGACAACACCGCCGGCTTCAAGCAGCTGACCACCGCCGTCACCAACAACACGGTCCACCTCTTCGCGCTCGGCTCGGACAACCGCGCCTACCAGAAGGACGGCAACTTCGACGCCCACACCTGGAGCACCTTCAACCTGGTCGACAACGCCGCCGGTTACCAGCAGCTCGCGGGCACCGCGATCGGCACCACGACCCTCCACCTGTTCGCGCTCGGCTCGGACAACCGGGTCTACGACGACAGCGGTGACCTGAACGCCGGCAAGTGGAGCTCCTTCAACCAGGTGAACAACGGCGCCGGCTACCAGAAGATCTCGGTCGTCTCCGGCACCTGATCACTCAGGCTCCGACCCGGTACCGGAACCGGTGCCGACCCCGGCGCCACCCTTTCGGCCGTGACCGGCCGGCCCAGCCGGGCCGGTCACGGC
>NZ_BAAANT010000060.1:0-29131 GCF_039529945.1 Kitasatospora kazusensis
GGGCAACCACAGCAGGGGCGCGGGGAACTGCGCGATCAACCGTGCACGGACGTCGTGCCCTGGTCGCGCAGTTCCCCGCGCCCCTGGGGGGTAACCCTGTCCTGAAGGGTGAATCCCCCGGGGGGTAGAACGCCGCGAGGGCGGGACTGTCGGTGACAGTCCCGCCCTCGGAGGTTGCCTTCGGGCTCAGCCCCGCGTGCCCGTGCGGAGCAGCGTGCGGATCACCCGCATCGCGACCGAGAGGCTGGACAGCTCGTAGTTGTCCGAACCCCTTATGTCGTCGAGGGTGGTCCGGGCCCGGCTGAGCAGGGTGGCGTTGAGCTCCGCCCAGGCGTCGTAGCGCTCCTCGGGCGAGGCGCCCTCGGAACCGCAGGCCAGGATGTCGGCGGTCAGCCCGGCGTGGGCCGCGAAGAGGTCCTCGCGGATCGCCGCGCGGGCCATCGAGGACCAGCGGTCGGTCCGCGGGAGCTCGATGATGCGGTCCAGCAGGTGGGTGATCTGGAGGCGGTCGGCGAGGTCGTAGTAGAGCTCCGCGACCTCGTTGACCTCGGCGCCCGAGCGGTCCGCGACACTGGCGATGTCGAGGGCCGGGAAGGCGGAGGAGAGACCGGCGATCCGGGTCGCGAGGGCGTCGGGCACGCCGGCCGCGGTCAGGTCCTGGTGGACGGCCTCGAACCAGACCAGGTCCTCGCCGCGCAGCGGCTTGGGCAGGCTGCCCCAGACCAGGTTGACCCGGTCGTGGAAGAACTCGATGGTGCCGGCGATGTCGAGCGGCTGGCGCCGGTTGTTGAGCATCCAGCGGGTGGCCCGCTCGACCAGCCGGCGGGAGTGCAGCCGCATCTTGGTCTGCGCCCGGGCCGACACCTGGTTGTCCAGGGCCTCGACCTCGTCCCAGATCCCCGGCAGGCCGAAGACCGCGCGCGCCGCCGTGTGGGTGCGGGCGATCTCCTCGTGGGTCGCGCCGGTCTCCTCGCGGAGGCGGAAGGCGAAGGTGCAGCCGCCCTGGTTGATGGTGTCGTTGACCATCAGGGTGGTGACGATCTCCCGGCGCAGCGGGTGCCGGTCGATCGCCTCGGCGAAGCGGCCGTGCAGCGCGGTCGGGAAGTACTCGTGCAGCGTCGTGCGGAAGTACGGGTCGTCCGGCAGGTCGGTGGCGAGCAGCTCGTCGGCCAGCGTGATCTTCGTGTACGCGAGCAGCACCGACAGCTCGGGCTGGGAGAGCCCCCGGCCGCTCTGCTGGCGGTCGCGGATCGCCTTCTCGCTGGGCAGGAACTCCAGGGCCCGGTCGAGCTGTCCGTCCGCCTCCAGGCGGTTGATCATGCGCGAGTGCACGTTGACCATGGAGGCCGCCTGGGCGACCGCGTTGGCCAGCACCACGTTCTGCGCGTAGTTGTTGCGCAGGACGAGCGCGCCGACCTCGTCGGTCATCTCGGCGAGCAGGACGTTGCGCTGCTTGACCGTCATGTCGCCGTCGGCGACCACCTGGTTCAGCAGGATCTTGATGTTCACCTCGTGGTCCGAGGTGTCCACGCCGGCCGAGTTGTCGATGGCGTCGGTGTTGATCCAGCCGCCGGTGCCCTCCGGGCCGCCGGCCGCCGCGTACTCGATCCGGCCGAGCTGGGTGCAGCCGAGGTTGCCGCCCTCGCCGATGACGCGGGCGCGGACCTGGCCGCCGTTGACGCGGATCGCGTCGTTGGCCTTGTCGCCGACCTCGGCGTTGGTCTCGC
The DNA here is from genome assembly GCF_039529945.1 of Kitasatospora kazusensis. Classification (NCBI taxonomy): domain Bacteria; kingdom Bacillati; phylum Actinomycetota; class Actinomycetes; order Kitasatosporales; family Streptomycetaceae; genus Kitasatospora; species Kitasatospora kazusensis. Next base: position 1,728 of record NZ_BAAANT010000060.1, read on the forward strand.
GGGAGGCCTTGATGTAGGTGCCGATGCCGCCGTTCCAGAACAGGTCGACGGGCGCCTGGAGGATCGCCTTCATCAGCTCGGCCGGGGTGAGCCGGGTCTCCTCGATCCCGAGCGCGGCGCGGACCTGCGCGGTCAGCTGGATCGACTTGGCGCTGCGCGGGAAGATCCCGCCGCCGGCCGAGATCAGCTTGCGGTCGTACTCGTCCCAGGAGCTGCGCGGCAGGTCGAACAGCCGGCGGCGCTCGGCGTACGAGGCGGCGGCGTCCGGGTTCGGGTCCAGGAAGATGTGCCGGTGGTCGAAGGCGGCGACCAGGCGGATGTGCTCGCTGAGCAGCATGCCGTTGCCGAACACGTCACCGGACATGTCACCGATGCCGACGACCTTGAAGTCCTCGGTCTGGGTGTCGACGCCCAGCTCGCGGAAGTTGCGCTTGACCGACTCCCAGGCGCCCCGGGCGGTGATGCCCATGCCCTTGTGGTCGTACCCGGCGGAGCCGCCGGAGGCGAACGCGTCGCCCAGCCAGAAGCCGTACGACTCGGCGACACCGTTGGCGATGTCGGAGAAGGTCGCGGTGCCCTTGTCGGCGGCGACGACTAGGTAGGTGTCGTCCTCGTCGTGGCGGACCACGTCGACGGGGTGGACGGTCTCGCCGGCCTTCAGGTTGTCGGTGATGTCGAGCAGCGCCGAGATGAAGGTCTTGTACGAGGAGATGCCCTCGGCGAGCCAGGCGTCGCGGTCCACCGACGGGTCCGGCAGCTGCTTGGCGACGAAGCCGCCCTTGGCGCCGACCGGGACGATGACGGTGTTCTTGACCATCTGGGCCTTGACCAGGCCGAGGATCTCGGTGCGGAAGTCCTCGCGCCGGTCGGACCAGCGCAGACCGCCGCGGGCGACCTTGCCGAAGCGCAGGTGCACGCCCTCGACCTGCGGCGAGTACACCCAGATCTCGAAGGCCGGGCGGGGCGCGGGCAGGTCCGGGATGGCGTGCGGGTCGAACTTCATCGACACGTAGGAGTGCCACTCGCCGGCCGCGGAGTGCTGGAAGAAGTTGGTCCGCAGGGTGGCCGTGATCAGGTGCAGGAAGGAGCGCAGGATGCGGTCCTCGTCCAGCGAGACGACCTCGTCGAGCGCGCCGGCCAGCTCCTCCAGGATGCCCTCGGTCAGCTCCTGCGAGCCCAGCTGGTGGCTGGGGCTCAGGCGGGCCTCGAAGAGGTTGACCAGCAGCCGGGTGGTGTGGGCGTTGTTGCGGAGCGCGTCCTCCATGTAGTCCTGGGAGAAGGTGCTCCCGGCCTGCCGGAGGTACTTGGCCAGGGCGCGCAGCACGACGGCCTGGCGCCAGGTCAGCCCGGCGGTCAGGACCAGCTCGTTGAAGCCGTCGTTCTCGGCCTTGCCCGTCCAGGTCGCCGCGAAGGTCTCCTGGAAGCGCTCGCGAGCCTCGTCGGTGAGGCCGGTGGCCTCGCGCAGCTTGAGGCCGAAGTCGTAGACCCAGGCGGTCGAGCCGTCGGCGCGGGTGAGCGCGTACGGGTGCTCGTCGAGCACCTCGACGCCCAGGCGCTGGAGGACGGGCAGGACCTCGGTGAGCGAGATCGGGCCGCCGACCCGGTAGATCTTGAAGCGGCGCTCGTCGTCACCGGCACCGACCGGCTGGTAGAGGTTCAGGCGGAAGTCGCCCTCGCCGCTCAGCGACTCGATCTGCCGCAGGTCGGCGACGGCCGCGCGGGCGGTGAAGTCGGCGCGGTAGCCGTCGGGGAAGGCGTTGGCGTACTTGCGGCCGATCTCGGCGGCCAGCTCCTCGCCCAGTTCGAGGTGCAGCTGGTCGTGCAGGCCGTCCATCCAGAACCGGGCGGCCTCGGCGAGCCGGGCCTCGATCCGCTCGATCTCGGGCTCGGTGAGCTGCGGCAGCTCGCTGCCCTTGGCGACCCGGATCACGAAGTGCAGGCGGGTCAGGACGGACTCGGTCGAGTAGATCGTGTAGTCGATCGTGTCGCCGTTGAGCTCCGTCTTGAGGATCTCGGTCAGGCGCTCGCGGATCCGGGTGGTGTAGCGGTCGCGCGGCAGGTAGATCAGCGCGGAGAAGTAGCGCCCGTACTCGTCCTGGCGCAGGAACAGCCGCAGCCGGCGGCGCTCCTGGAGGTAGAGCACGCTGGTGGCGATCGAGAGCAGCTCGTCGGCCGGGGTCTGGAAGATCTCGTCCCGGGGGAAGGTCTCCAGGATCTGCAGCAGGTCGCGGCCGTCGTGGCTGTCGCCGGAGAAGCCCGAGGTGGCCAGCACCTCCTGGACCTTGCGGCGGACGACCGGGATGCGGGTGACCGACTCGGTGTACGCGGCGGAGGAGAACAGGCCGAGGAAGCGGCGCTCGCCGACCACGTTGCCCTGGGCGTCGAACTTCTTGACGCCGACGTAGTCCAGGTATGCGGGGCGGTGCACGGTGGCGCGGCTGTTGGCCTTGGTGAGGACGAGCAGCTTCTTCTCGTGCGCCTTGGCCCGCACCGGCGCGCTCATCCGGCCGAAGGCCTCGCTGACCGGGTGGTGGTCGGTGTCGTGGCTGAGCGGGTCGGAGCGCAGCACGCCGAGGCCGGTGCCGGGGACGGCGCGCAGCACCTCCTCGCCCTGGTGCTCGGCGAGCTCGTACTCGCGGTAGCCGAGGAAGGTGAAGTGGTCGTCGGCCAGCCAGCGCATCAGCTCCCAGGCCTCGCCGACCTCCTGCTCGGGCAGGTGGGCCGGGGGCTCCTCGGCGAGCTCGTCGGCGAGGCGCAGCGCGCCGTCGCGCATCTTGGACCAGTCCTCGACGACCTCGCGGACGTCGCCCAGGACGCGGCGCAGGCCGGTCTCGATCGCGCGCAGGTCCTCGCGGTCGGTCTCGCGGTCGATCTCGATGTGCATCCAGGACTCGACGGTGGCGTCGCTGGGCCAGTCGGCGGCGTTGTGGCGGCGCGAGCAGGCGTCGACGTCCAGGATCTCCAGCAGCTTGCCGGTGATGTCACGGCGGACCAGCAGCTGGGGGTGGATCACGACGTGGATGCCGCGGTCCTGGCGGGTCAGCTCGTTGGTGACCGAGTCGACCAGGAAGGGCATGTCGTCGGTGACCACCTCGACCACGGTGTGGCCGCAGGACCACCCGTTCTCCTCGACGGTCGGGGTGTGCACCCGGACCTCGGCGGTCCCCTGCGGGCGCTTGAGCCCCAGGCGGTAGTGGGAGGCGGCCGCGCCGTACACGTCGACCGGGTCGCGGTCGACCAGGTCCTCGGGCGCGGTGTGGAGGTAGTAGTGGTGCAGGTACGCGGTCAGAGCACCGTTGCTCAGGCCTTCCCCTGGCGCCGCTCCCCCTACCTGGCTGTTCTCAGCGGCTGCTGCTGCCTTCTTGAGCAGTTCGGCCTTGGCTGCGTCCAGCTTGGTCTGCATGGCTGTTTGGCTCCTGTCGCGCGCCGTTGCGTGACTCGGTGGTGGTGGGTGGTCACCGCCGGGTCTGCCCGCAATCCTCCCTCACTTTCCGGGTGAAAAGCGCACATGCCACGCATGGAACGCCTCTCGACCGGGTACATGAGAGCATTTGGCCTGCGGAGCCAATCCCGACGACGCCAGTCAGCCTAACGGGCTGAAACGAAGGTGTCAGGGGACAGGGAGGCACAAACCCGCAGGAAGATCGATCCGTCCTGGACACCTTGTCCAAACGGATCTCCGTTCACCCCATGTGCGGATAGCGGTGGTCCGTCGGCGGCACGAACGTCTCCTTGATCGACCGCGCGGAGGTCCAGCGCAGCAGGTTCTGCGCGGCGCCCGCCTTGTCGTTGGTCCCCGACCCGCGCCCGCCCCCGAACGGCTGCTGGCCGACCACCGCGCCGGTCGGCCGGTCGTTGACGTAGAAGTTGCCGGCCGCGAAGCGCAGCCGCTCCACCGCCTGCGCGATCGCGTACCGGTCCTGCGCGATCACCGAGCCGGTCAGCCCGTACGGCGAGCCGGAGTCGACCCGGCGGAGCACGTCGTCCCAGCGGGAGTCCTCGTAGACGTGCACGGCCAGGATCGGGCCGAAGTACTCGGTCGAGAAGATCTCGTTGCGGTGGTCGCCGGAGACCAGCACCGTCGGCCGGACGAAGTACCCGATGGCGTCGTCGTACTGGCCGCCGGCCACCAGCTCGACCGTCGGGTCCCGTACCGCGCGGTCGATCGCCGCGCGGTTGCGGTCGAAGGCCGGCCGGTCGATCAGCGCGCCCATGAAGTTGGACAGGTCGGTGACGTCGCCGACGGTCAACGCGTCCACCTCCGCCAGCAGGTCGTCCTTGATCTGCTGCCAGAGGCCGCGCGGCAGGTAGGCCCGGGAGAGCGCCGAGCACTTCTGCCCCTGGTACTCGAACGCGCCCCGGATCAGCGCGGTCTTCAGGATCTGCGGGTCCGCCGAGCGGTGCGCGACCAGGAAGTCCTTGCCGCCGGTCTCCCCGACGATCCGCGGGTACGCCCGGTACGAGCCGAGGTTGGCGCCGATGGTCTGCCAGAGCGACTGGAAGGTCGCGGTCGAGCCGGTGAAGTGCAGGCCCGCCAGCGCCGGATCGGCCAGCGCCACCTGGGAGAGCTGCCGGCCGTCCCCGGTGACCATGTTGACCACCCCGGGCGGCAGCCCGGCGGCCTCCAGCACCCGCATCAGGTAGAAGGCCGACAGGGTCTGGGCCGGTGCGGGCTTCCAGACCACCGTGTTGCCCATCAGGGCCGGCGCGGTCGGCAGGTTCCCGGCGATGGCGGTGAAGTTGAACGGGGTGACCGCGTAGACGAACCCCTCCAACGGCCGGTGGTCGGTGCGGTTCCACACCCCGGGCGAGGACTGCGGCTGGTCGGCCAGGATCTGCCGGGCGAAGTGCACGTTGAAGCGCCAGAAGTCGGCCAGCTCGCAGGGCGAGTCGATCTCCGCCTGCTGGACGGTCTTGGACTGGCCGAGCATGGTGGCCGCCGTGACCGTCTCCCGCCAGGGCCCGGCCAGCAGGTCGGCCGCCCGCAGGAAGACCGCCGCCCGGTCGTCGAAGGAGAGCGACCGCCACTCGGGCCCGGCCGCGAGCGCCGCGTCCACAGCGAGCCGGGCGTCCTCGCGGGTGGCGTTCCCGAGCATGCCGAGCCGGGCCGTGTGGTGGTGCGGCTGGACGACGTCGATCCGCTCGCCCGCGCCGAACCGCTGCTCCCCCGCGATCGTCATCGGCAGCGGGATCACCTCACCGGCCAGGTCGTCCAGCCGCCGTTCCAGCCGGTCCCGCTCGGGGCTGCCGGGGGCGTAGTCGCGGACGGGCTCGTTGCGCGGGATCGGCACCTGGGTGACTGCGTCGATGGGCATGACGGCTCCGCTCGGTCGAAAGGTCTGGCGTCAATCCCAGATTGACCACCTTTCAGCCGGTTCGCCCCGGGTGACACGCCACCGGAGGCTGTGGGCCGCGCCACCATCCGGGTGGCCCAGGCACGCGGCCCGCCCGGACGGCAGCTCAGGCGCGCGGCTCAGGCGCGCGGCTCAGGCGCGCGGCTCAGGCGCGCGGCTCAGGCGCGCGGCTCAGGCGCGCGGCTCAGGCGCGCGGCTCAGGCGATCATCCGCTCCGCGATCTCGACCGCCTCGGCGAGGCTGTCCACCACCGGCACGCCGAGCGGCTCCAGCTTCGCCCGGGTGTGCGAGCCGCCGGTGTACAGCACCGCGTGCGCGCCGGCGTTCAGCGCCGCCTCGGCGTCGTCGGCGGCGTCGCCGATCAGCACCGTACGGCGCGGGTCCACCTCGGGGGCCAACGCGGCGAGGTGGCGCAGCAGGTAGCCGCTCTTGCCGGTGCCGTCGGATATCCCGCTCCGGCCGTCGACCCGCAGGAAGTGCTGCTCGATCCCGCGCGCCCGGACCTGCGGCAGCAGCCGGACGTGCTCGTGCATCGACAGCAGCGACTGGCTGCGCCCGGCCGCCCGCCACCCGGCCAGCAGCTCCGCCGCGCCGTCGGTGAGCCCGCAGGCCCCGCTCAGTTCGGCGTACCGCTCCTGGAAGGCCGCGTCCAGCACCGTCCACTCCTGCTGGCTCGGGGCACGGCCGAGCAGCAGCGCGTAGAAGCGCGGGATCGGGAAGCAGTACAGCTCCCGGTACCGCTCCACGGTGATCGGCGGCACGCCGAGCGTGGCGAAGGCGGCGTTGCTCGCGCCGACCACCGCCTCCATGTCGTGCAGCAGCGTGCCGTTCCAGTCCCAGACGATGTGAGTACGCACCCAGGAACGGTAACCGGAGGTGCCGACGGTCAGGCAAGCAGGCCGGGGATCTCCTGGGTCGCGAACCAGAGCAGCTCGTGGTCGTCCGCGCCGTCCACGGTGAACTGGGCGTCGTCGTCGCCCTGGTCGGCGGCGGTGATCGCCTCGGCGGCGGCGGCGACCTCGGTGACCACGTCGGCGTCGGGGGTGTCCGCGTGCACGGCGGCGGCCTTGGCCAGCCGGAGCGAGCCCTTCAGCTGCACCCGGCCCAGCGAGGCCTGGTCCTGGTACTCGTCACCGGCGAACGGCGCCACGGCGGAGTCGGCGACGTCGACCGCGACCACCACGCGCCGGCGGGGGGCCGACGGGTCGGCGGCCAGCAGGCGCAGCGAGGACTGGGCGGCCCGGTTGAGGGCCGCGTACTCCAGCTCCTCCAGGTCGTCGCTGACGTACCACTCGCGCAGCGCGGGGGTCACCGCGTACGCGGCGGACTCGTCCAGGGCTCCGCCCGGGTACGCCGCCGCCAGGCCGTTCAACGTGGTGGGCACGTACACGCGCATCGGGGGTGCTCCGGTTCTCGGCTGATCTCTGGTGGATGGCCCCCCAGAATACGGCGCCCTCGACCGGCCGGGCCCGCCAGCCACCCCCGGTGGGCGTGTGGAGGCACCTCCCCCGAGGGCTGCTACCTCGCGGCGAGGCCCAGAAGCGCCGCGCGGCTGGTCCGCAGCGCGGATTCGAGGACCTCGGTGCGGCGGCCCGGGTCCATCATGTTGGGGCCCATCACCGCGAGGTCCGCCACCGTCGGTGCGAGCAGCTGCACCCGGGTACCGGCCGCCCGCAGCTGCCCGGCCTCCCGCAGCAGCTGCCGGGTCACCGCCCGCCGGTACCGGCTGACCAGCTGGGCCAGCACGCCCTTGGGCCGGTCCCGGTCCCGCCACTCGCGCAGCCCGGAGGCGGACCCGGCGGGGCGCAGGGCCATCGGGGCCAGGACGTAGACCTCGTCGAGGCCCCGGGCCGCCATCAGGTCCGCGTTGGTGGCGGACCAGCAGCCGCCGTCCACGTACCGGCTGCCGTTCACCTCGACCGGGGCGAACCAGCCCGGGATCGCGCAGGAGGCCATCACCGCGTCCGCCACGTCGGCGGCCGGCCCGTCCGGATCGCCGAAGACGACCCGGTGACCCGTGCGGTAGTCGACCGCCGCGACCCGCAGGCCGGAGCCGGGCGGCCAGCCGTCGGCGACCAGGCCGCGGACCAGCTCGCCGACGGGGGCGACCGAGCCCCGGCCGGTCGGCACGGCGGCCGAGACCATGGTCAGGAAGGGGTACTCGCGCGGGTGCCGGACGGCGTCCCGCAGCAGGCCGGGCGAGCCGATGCCCGGACGCGGGCGGGGCGGCAGCGCACCGCCGACCGCGCTGTCGTAGTCGAAGTCCACCCCCGCCAGCGGCCCGGCCTCGACCGGCAGGCCGAGCTGGTGGTCGCGCAGGTGCTCGGCCCGCACCCCGGCGGCCAGCATGGTGCCCAGGATCGCCCCGGCGGAGGTCCCGAGGATCACCTCGGCCTCGGCCGGACGCCAGCCGGTGGCCTCCTCGACCGCGCACAGCGCACCGATCGTCCAGGCGGCCCCGAGCATCCCGCCCCCGCCCAGCACCAGCCCGCGCCGGACACCCATGACACCGCCGCCTCTCCGGTTCGCCTCCCCCGATCCTCCTTCCTACCCGGCGGTAGACCGGTCGCCGCCACCGGCCCGCCACCCGAAGTTCGCCCGGCGTACGTACCCCTTCGTGCGCCGTGCCGTGCCCGCGCACGTCAACCGGATACGCCGTCCGCCGGACCCGCGCCCCGGCGGCCCCACCGCCGGTCACCCGGATAGGTGACACGGCGCCGCACCCGCGACACCGTTCCGGCGGTCGTTGCCGCCGCACCACCGCACGGGTACCAAGGGCGAGTACCAAGAGTCGTACCAACCCCCGCACCGAACCCGCCGGAGGTCCCGCCCATGGTCGAGCCCGCAGCCGTACGGCACCTCGCGACCGCGCACGCCCCGCGCGTACGCCCCCTCGTCCACGAGACCGGTCATCCGCACGCCCGCCGCCCGGCCCACGCCCCGCACCAGCACGTACGGGCCGTCGCGGAGCCCCGCCAACCGCGCCACCCGCGCGCCACCTGCGCCCCCGCCCACGGCGGCCACGGTGACCTGGCGGCCCGCTTCGCCCAGCGGCTGGTCGAGGTCCTGACCGGCCTCCGGCCCGCCGGACAGCTCCAGCGGCACACCACCGTCCCGGCGTACCAGCAGCTCACCGCCCTGGTCCGGAGCGGGCCGCTGCGCCCCCGGGGCCGGGTCACCGGCCACCGCCTCGGCCGGGTCTACGACTCGGCCCCGCTCCCCGGCGCCCTGGAGGTCTGCGTCCGGGTGGAGTTCGGCCCCCGCCATCACATGGTCGCCTTCCGGCTGGAGCGCCACCGCCGCACCGAGCAGTGGCAGTGCGTGGCGCTCGAAGCCCGCTGAACCCTGCGCGCCGGGAGCGCGCGCGCCGTAGCCTCCGCCCCCACGCCCCCTGGGCGGCCGCCCCGCAGCATGCGCAGAGGCGGGCACGCGCAAAGGCAGGTACGCAGAAGGGCGCCGCCCCCCTGGAGAGGGGAGCGGCGCCCTACGGCGGCAGGGTCAGGCCTTGCGGCGGCGGCCCTTGGCCGACTTCGCGGCCTTGCGGCGCTCCGCGCGGGTCAGGCCGTCGCCCTCGTCCTCGAAGTCGCCCTCGAAGTCGCCCTCGATGACGGTCTCGTCGCCGTCCACGCTCGGCGCCGTGTAGTGCAGGCGCTGCGGCTTCGGGGCCTCCAGGCCCTTCGCCTTGATCTCCGGGCGGGACTCCTTCTCCAGCGAGAGCGGCGCGTCGCCGTCGCCCAGGATGCCGTCCGCGACCGGGACCTCCTCAACCTGCTGTTCGACCTGGACCTCCAGGTTGAACAGGTAGCCGACGGACTCCTCCTTGATGCCCTCCATCATGGCGCCGAACATGTCGAAGCCCTCGCGCTGGTACTCGACCAGCGGGTCGCGCTGGGCCATCGCCCGCAGGCCGATGCCCTCCTGGAGGTAGTCCATCTCGTAGAGGTGCTCGCGCCAGCGGCGGTCCAGCACCGAGAGGACGACGCGGCGCTCCAGCTCACGCATGATCTCGGCGCCGAGCTGGTCCTCGCGGGCGCCGTACTGCGCCTGGATGTCCTCCTGGATGACCTTGGTCAGGAACTCCGAGGTGAGCCCGGCCGAACCGCCGGCCTCCTCCTCCAGCGCGTCCAGCTCCAGGGTGACGGGGTAGAGCTGCTTCAGCGCGAGCCAGAGCTTCTCCAGGTCCCAGTCGTCCTCGAAGCCCTCGCCGGTCGCGGCGTTGACGTACGCCTCGACGGTGTCGTCCATGAAGTGGCCGACCTGCTCCTGCAGGTCCTCGCCCTCCAGGACGCGGCGGCGCTCGCCGTAGATGACCTCGCGCTGGCGGTTCAGCACCTCGTCGTACTTGAGGACGTTCTTGCGGATCTCGAAGTTCTGCTGCTCGACCTGGGTCTGGGCAGAGGCGATGGCGCGGGTGACCATCTTCGACTCGATCGGCACGTCCTCCGGGACGTTCGCCATCGACAGCACGCGCTCGACCATGCCGGCCTTGAAGAGCCGCATCAGGTCGTCGCCCAGCGAGAGGTAGAACCGGGACTCGCCCGGGTCGCCCTGACGGCCGGAGCGGCCGCGCAGCTGGTTGTCGATGCGGCGGGACTCGTGCCGCTCGGTGCCCAGGACGTACAGGCCGCCGATCTCCTGGACCTCGATCTGCTCGGCCTTGACGGCCGCCTTGGCCTTCTCCAGCGCCTCGGGGAAGGCCGCCTCGTACTCCTCCGGGGTGTCCCCCGGGGTGAGGCCGCGCTGCGCCAGCTCGGCCGAGGCGAGGTGGTCGGGGTTGCCGCCGAGCATGATGTCGGTGCCACGGCCGGCCATGTTGGTGGCGACGGTGACGGCGCCCTTGCGGCCCGCCTGGGCGACGATCTGCGCCTCGCGCTCGTGGTGCTTGGCGTTCAGCACCTCGTGCGGGACGCCGCGCTTGCGCAGCTCCTGCGACAGGTACTCGGACTTCTCCACCGAGACGGTGCCGACCAGGACCGGCTGGCCCTTCTCGTGCTTCTCGACGATGTCCTCGACCACGGCGGCGAACTTGGCCGGCTCCGACTTGTAGATCAGGTCGGGCTGGTCGATCCGCAGCGGGTTCTTGTTGGTCGGGATCGGCACGACGCCGAGCTTGTAGATCTGGTGGAACTCGGCCGCCTCGGTGGTGGCCGTACCGGTCATGCCGGAGAGCTTGTCGTACAGGCGGAAGAAGTTCTGCAGGGTGATGGTGGCCAGCGTCTGGTTCTCGTTCTGGACCTCCACCCCCTCCTTGGCCTCGATCGCCTGGTGCATGCCCTCGTTGTAGCGGCGGCCGGCCAGGATGCGGCCGGTGTGCTCGTCAACGATCATGACCTCGCCGTTCATGACGACGTAGTCCTTGTCGTTCTTGTAGAGCTCCTTCGCCTTGATGGCGTTGTTCAGGAACCCGACGAGCGGCGTGTTGACCGACTCGTAGAGGTTGTCGATGCCGAGGTAGTCCTCGACCCGCGACACACCCTCCTCCAGGACACCCACCGTGCGCTTCTTCTCGTCGACCTCGTAGTCCCGGTCGATCTTGAGGCGCTGCACCAGCTTGGCGAAGTCGGCGTACCACTTGGTCGCCTGGTCCGCCGGGCCGGAGATGATCAGCGGCGTACGGGCCTCGTCGATCAGGATCGAGTCGACCTCGTCGACCACCGCGAAGTTGTGGCCGCGCTGGACGAGCTCCTCCTGCGACCACGCCATGTTGTCGCGCAGGTAGTCGAAGCCGAACTCGTTGTTCGTGCCGTACGTGATGTCCATCGCGTACTGCCGCTTGCGCTCGGCGGGCGACATGCTGCCGAGGATCACGCCGACCTCGAGGCCGAGGAAGCGGTGCACCCGGCCCATCCACTCCGAGTCGCGCTCGGCGAGGTAGTCGTTGACCGTGATCAGGTGGACACCCTTGCCGGTCAGCGCGTTGAGGTAGGTCGGCAGCGTGCCGACCAGGGTCTTGCCCTCGCCGGTGCGCATCTCGGCGACGTAGCCGAGGTGCAGAGCCGCGCCACCCATGATCTGGACGTCGTAGTGCCGCTGACCGAGGACGCGCTTCGCCGCCTCGCGGACGGTCGCGAACGCCTCAGGGAGGATGTCGTCCAGCGTCTGGCCATCGGCGAGGCGCTGCTTGAACTCGTCGGTCAGCGCACGCAGCTCGTCGTCCGTGAGGTTGACGAAGTCCTCTTCGATGGAGTTGACCTGGGCGGCAATCCGCTGCAGCTTGCGAAGGATCTTGCCTTCGCCTGCGCGCAGGATCTTGTCGAAGACGGACACTTGAGCGGGCTCCTTGCCTGGATCGGCTCTGGACGACTGCGAGGCGGGGTTTACCCCACCGTACGGGCCATCGTATGCGAGGAGTCCAAGGTGCCGGGAGGTGCGTCAGCACGGTATTCCCGTGTCACCCCTGCGAGTCGTCGTGAGCACATGCGCCGATAGCACGACCCGGTGGGGCAAATCGGGCGCCCGGGCGGCCCGTTCCCGCCTGTCGGTACCGGGCTCTACGCTCCCAGGCATGACCGTCGCAGCCTCCGCCACCCCCGCCGCCGTCCTGTCCGCCGACGAGGCGCGCCGGATCGCGCTCCGCGCCCAGGGCCTGCTGGGCGCACCGGACCGGCGCGCGGGGGTGCCCGGGGTGCTCCGGCACCTCGGCGCGGTGCAGCTCGACACCATCTCGGTGCTGGCCCGCTCGCACGAGCTGATCCCGTACGCGCGCCTGGGCGCGGTGGGCCGGCCCGCCGTCGAGACCGCCTACTGGGGCTCCGGGGCCACGTTCGAGTACTGGTCGCACGCCGCCTGCATCCTGCCGGTCGAGGAGTGGCCGCTGTTCGCCTTCCGCCGCCGGGCCTACCGGGGCCGGGGCAACCTCTGGGGCCACCAGGTGTCGCCGCAGACCTACCGGCAGGTGCTCGACCAACTGCGCGCCGAGGGCCCGTCGACCTCCACCGAGCTGGGCGGCGCCAAGCGGACGGCCGAGTGGTGGGACTGGTCCGACACCAAGATCGCGGTCGAGCGGGCGCTCGCCTTCGGCGATGTGGTCTGCACCGAACGCCGCAGCTGGAAGCGGGTGTACGAGCTGGCCGAGCAGGCCGTCCCGGCCGAGCTGTACGCGCAGGATCCGACCGACGCACAGTGCCTGCGGCAGCTGGTCGCCCAGGCGGGGGCCGCACTCGGGGTGGCGACCAGGGCGGACCTGATGGACTACCACCGCCTGAAGGCCGACCAGGTCGACTCGGCACTGCCCGAGTCCGGGCTGCTGCCGGTCGAGGTGGCCGGCTGGGGCGCCGCCGCCTGGGCCGATCCGGCGGCGCTGGCCGCCGAGCCGCGCGGGCGGCACCGGACGACCCTGCTCTCGCCCTTCGACTCGCTGGTCTGGGACCGGGCGCGGACAGAGCGGATCTTCGGCATGGCGCACCGCCTGGAGGCCTACACCCCGAAGCACAAGCGGGTGCACGGCTACTTCGCGATGCCGCTGCTGGCCGGCGGCAGGCTGGTCGGCCGGGTCGACCCGGCCCGCGAGGGAGCCACCCTGGTGGCCCGTCAGATCTCGCTGGACGCACCGAAGTACACCGAGGCGCTGGCCGCCGCGCTGCGCGAGGCCGCCGAGTGGGTGGGCTGCACCGCCGTCCGGGTCGAGGCGCTCAGCGACGAGAAGCTGCGGCCCGCGCTGGAACGGCTGCTGGCCTGAGCCGGGGGCTCACCCTATCTCCAGGATCTTCTCGCGCATCGCGTAGACCACGGCCTCCATCCGGGAGTGCAGTTGGAGCTTCTCCAGGATGTTGCGGACGTGGTTCTTCACGGTGTTCTCGCTGATGAAGAGCTCCTTGGCGATCTCCCGGTTGTTCATCCCGGTGGCGACCAGCTTGAGCACCTCCAACTCGCGGTCGGTCAGCCGCGGCGCCGGCACCAGGTCCCGGTCGTCGGAGCGGCGCTGGATCATCGACTTGAACTCGGTGAGCAGCTTGGAGGCCATCGAGGGGCTGATCTGCGACTGGCCGTCGGCGACCGCGCGGATCGCGGTCGCGACCTCGTCGGTGGAGATCTCCTTCAGCAGGTAGCCGGTGGCGCCGGCCTTGATCGCCTCGTAGAGGTCGGCTTCCTCATCGCTTATCGTCAGCATGATGATCTTGGCACTGGGCACCACGTCCTTGATCGCGGTGCAGGCCTCGATCCCGCTGCGGCGGGGCATCCGGACATCCATGAGGATGATGTCGGGCAACAGGTCGGCGGCCTTCTGCACGGCTTCGGCGCCGTCCCCCGCCTCCCCGATGACGCGGATGTCCTCCTCCTCGGCCAGCACGATCTCCAGGCCCCGGCGGAACAGCGCGTGGTCGTCCACCACCAGCACCCGGATCGGCTCGGCGCGGCGCGGCGGGTACTCGGGCTGCTCGTAGTCCACGGTTTCCCCACCCTGGCCCGGACTCGCTCCCGGACCGATCCTCGTGCCCTGACTCGGATCCCCCATCCGCTCCTCCCCCGTCGCCGGTCACTGTCGGCCCATCATTCCATGGCCGACCCGGCTCCGATCACCCTCCGCCGTCGGACCGCCCAGCTGGGTGACCCCGGCGGCCTCAGGCCGACCGGCACATGATGGGCGGCGTCGCGGCGCCCGGACTCTCTCCCCCAGCCTTCGGCCGGGAGGTGCCCCCACTGGACGGCTTCTCCTCAGTCGCCGCAGCTCCGCTGCTGCTCCCTCGTCGGCACCGCCCAGACTCGGCCCGGACGCCGCTCCTTCCTCCACCCATCATGTGCCGGTCGGCCTTGGCCTCCGGGGTCACCCGCTCGGTCCTGCTCTTCCGTTGTGCCGTCCGTTGTGCCTTCCGTCTACCGGCGTCGTGCGAGCCGCCTACCGGCCGGGATCAGTCCTCGTCCGGCCCGCCGATGGCGCCGCCGGCGCCGCCGACCTCGCCGGCGGCCGAGCCGTCGGTGCTGAGGTGGATGACGCCGTAGTGGTAGCCGTGCCGACGGTAGACCACGCTCGGCAGGCCGCTGTCCTTCTCCACGAACAGGTAGAAGTCGTGGCCGACGAGCTCCATCTCGTACAGCGCCTGGTCCAGCGCCATCGGCGCGGCCGGGTGCGTCTTCTCACGGACGACGAGCGGGCCGTCGCCCTCCACCTCCAGGGATCCCATCATGGTCTTGCGGACGGCGCCGTTGGTCTCGCCGGCGGGCTGCTCGGCCTCCTGCAGCGCGGCGAGCCCGGCCGTCGCCTCCGCGACACTGATCGGGGTACGGCCCCCGGTACCGCCCTTGTGCACCTTGCGGCGGTCACCCGACTTGCGCAGCTGCGCGTCGAGCTTCGCCGAGGCGAGGTCGAGCGCCGCGTACGGGTCCGCGGCGGCGGCCTCGGCCCGGATCACCGGGCCACGGGTACGAAGAGTGATCTCCACCCGCTCGGACCGGTCGGCCTGACGCGGGTTGTGCTCCTTGGACACCTCGACGTCGAGGCTGATCACCTTGCCGTCGAACTTCTGGACCTTCTCCAGCTTCTCGGCCACGTGCTCGCGGAACCTCTTGGGCACCTCGGTCTTGCGGCCCTTGACGACGATGTCCACGCAGAACTCCGATCCCTCGTGCTGACGCCGACCCGGAGTGCTCACCGAATCGGGCTGAGACCCAGCCGGACCAGCCCCTCTACCGCCGACCCGCTTCGTCGGGGGCGGTGAGCGCGACCGGCCCTCACCTCACTTCCTCCCCACCAGGAACGCGTGAAACCCCTTGGAGCCTTATCGAACACCTGCGAAGGGGATTCCGCCTCCCCAGTCGAACAACGTAGCGGCCCAGGGGTGACTGTCCAGCTGTTTCACCCTGTTTACCCTCTTGTGAGTGAAACAGCGGTAAACACCTGGACAACACCCCCCGGACGGCCCACCGTGAGGTCAACTCCGTGCTCTCCCACGAGCCCCGGGAGGAGTCGTGACCGTCCGTGACCACCACCGGTAGCAGCCGACTCGCCGTCGGCCTCCTCGACCTTCTCGAACTACTGCTGCCCGCCGAGTGCGCGGGCTGCCGCACCGGGCACAGCCAGCTCTGCCCAGGCTGCCGGGCAGCACTGTCCGACCCCCGGGCCGGGCCGGCCGGCCCCCTGCCCGCGCCGCCCGGCCTGCCGCCGCTGCACGCCGCCGCGCCGTACGCGGATCCGGTCCGGCAGCTGCTGATCGCCCACAAGGAGCGCGGCGCGCTCCGGCTGGCCGGGCCGCTGGGCCTGGCCCTGGCCGGCGCCGTCCGCTCGGCGCTCGGTCCCGGGCCGCCGGGGCCCGTCCTGCTGGTGCCGATGCCCTCCACCCGGCAGGCCGTCCGGGCCCGCGGGCACGACCCGATGCTGCGGCTGGCCCGGGCCGCCGCCCGGGCGCTGGGGCGGGCCGGCCATCAGGCCCAGGTCTGCGCCGTACTGCGGCACGGGCGGGCCGTCGCCGACCAGTCGGGGCTGTCGGCGGCCGAGCGGCACCGCAATCTGCGCGGCGCACTGGGCGTCCCCGGGCGGGCGGCGGCCCGGCTGGCGGCGCAGGCCCGGGGCCGCCCGCTGATCCTGGTGGACGACCTGGTCACCACCGGTGCCAGCCTCACCGAGGCCGCCCGCGCCCTCCGTGCGGCCGGCCACCCACCGCACGCGGCGGCGACGGTCGCCGCCACCGTCCGCCGCGCCCCCGCCCGTCACCGGGCGGCGGCACGGCAGGCGAGCCGGGGGGCGGCTATCCCGGGTAGCTGAAGAACGCCCCGTGGTGCTGCCCCGTCACCTCGCGCCACTGGTTGCCCAGCAGCCGGTAGATCTGCTTGTTGGACGAGACGGCCAGCACCGGCGGTGCCAGGTCGCCGCCGGTCAGCGTCTCCGAGGCCGAGACCGAGAGCATCGAGTCGCCGCCCGGCTGCGGGGTGTCGCCGGTCTGCGAGCCGTCGGTGCCGATGTAGTGCAGCTGCTGGAGCTTGTTCGGTTCGTTGCCGAGCACCAGCAGCTGGTCGGTGTCCGCCCAGGAGAACGAGGCGATCTCGCTCATCTTGGGCGCCAGCGGCCGCAGTCCGACGATCGCCACCTGCGGGTTCACCGGTGAACCCGAGTGCACCACCAGACCCAGCATCAGCGCCGAGGCGCCGGACGCGTCGACGGTCCGCAGCGCGACCCGCGTACCGTCCGAGGAGATCCTCAGTTCCCTGACGGTCAGCCCGTTCAACCCGTCGATCTGCGCGGTGACGACGGTCTCGCCACGCACCATCAGGACCCGCGGCGTCACCGGGTCGCGGTCGACCACCCAGAGGTTCTGCCGTCCGTCCCAACTGGGCGAGGCCAGGCCCTGGTCCGGCTGCGCCGGGTGGACGGTGACCAACGGCGCCGCGGTCCTGTCGCCGTCGCCGATCACCACCACCGTCAGCGTCCTGCGGTCGGCGCCGACCACGGCGGCCGCGCCGCCGTCCCGGCGGACGGCGATCGCCGCGGGGTTCGGCCGGCCGGGCTGGCCCGGCTTTCCGAGCGTGCCGAGCACCGGCTTGCCGTCGCTGTCGCCCTGGGTCTGCATCAACTGGCCGCCGTCCAGCTGGAAGTACTGCTGCGCCCCGGCGTCACCGCCGGCCAGCACGCCGGGGGCGATCTGCTGGGTCTGCGAGGCGTCGACCGAGCACGAGCCCTTGGCCCCGCTCAGGTCGAGCCGCTCCAGCTGCCGCTTCGGCTGCTGGTCGGCGAGGGTGTAGAAGAGCTGGTCGGCCATCCGGCGGCAGAGCAGCGGCTGGCTCGCGAAGTCGACCGCGCTGACCTTGACGGCGGCCACCTGGCTGTCGCTCATCGAGACCGGGCCCACCACCTCGACGCCGTGCAGGAAGGCGGTCTCCACCGCGCCGGACAGCCAGTCCGACGGGCCCTCGGCGAGCGCCTGCGCGGCGGCCGTCAGCGGGTCTATTCGCCGCCGCAGGTAGATCGGGTCGGGCACCAGGACCTGCGGCGGGCCGGCGTGCACCGACGGGTCGCCGGCCGCGTAGAAGTACCGGTGCACCGCGCGGTACCCGTTGTTGAAGTTGGTCAGGTCGACGATCAGCCCGTCCGGCAGCTGGTCGATCCGCCACTCCCCCTTGTCCGGGCCCTGCGTCTCCTTCACGAAGGTGAACTTCTGCCGGTACGGCAGGTCCGAGACGTTCCGGTAGGTGTGCTTGGCGTCCAGCTGGGCGACCTGGCTGCCCGTCACCGTGATGTCGGTGGCGTCGCCGTCGCCCTTCGGCGGGGTCCGCCCCTTGCTGGCGAGCACCGCCACCCCGGCGTCCGGACGCCAGCGCTTGCGGGCGTCCGCGGTGAGGTACTTCAGCGCGGTGCTGTAGTTGGCCTCGTCCGCGTTGGAGGCGTCCAGGAAGCCCGCGAGCAGGTCGACCGGGTCCGCGCCGGGGTGCGGCTCCACCGGGAAGACCCGGACCTGGAGGTCCTGGGCGGCGGCGCCCTGCGGGAACTCCACCGGCTCCGGCGGCCCGTCGGCGGGCATCGCCACACAGCCGGTCGCGAGCAGCGGGACCAGTACCCCCCACGCCGCCCATGCCGCACCGGTGCGCCGGTTCGGCCGGTCAGCCGTCCTGCTGCTCGTCCTCGGCACGGTGCGCCCCCTCTGTCTCGCTGTCCGCCGCTCCGTCACGCGCCGCACCGCCGGGTGCCGCGCCGTCCTGTGCCGCGCTCGATGCGGGCGGGCGGACCACAGTCCGGTCCACCACGACCTGCGCCCCGGTGGCACCGTACCCCGAGGACGCCGCCCGGACGTCCGAGGGGTCGGAGACCGGTGCCGACGGCAGCCGCCCGAGCCCGGGCCCGATGCTCAGGACCCCGCCGAGACCGCTGCCGAAGCCGGCCTGCGGGGTGTCCGGGGTCTCCGGGATGTCCGGCTCGCCCAGGCCCGACACCGTCAGCGCGGTGGCCCCGGTCGACCGGACGGCCCGCCGGTACGGGGTGCCGGGCGCACCGAGGCCCCGGTTGTGCCGGGAGTCCTCGGGTTCCAGCCGGAACGGTGCCCGGCCGATCTCGCCGCCGCGGGTCCGCGGCAGGGTGAGCCTGAAGTGCGAGCCGCCGCCGGGTTCGCCCCAGGCCTGCAGCCAGCCGCCGTGCAGGTGGGCGTCCTCGACAGCGATCGAGAGGCCCAGCCCGGTGCCGCCGGTGGTCCGCACCCGGGACGGGTCCGCGCGCCAGAAGCGGTGGAAGACCCGGGACGCCTCGCCGGGCTTGAGCCCGATCCCGTAGTCCCGGACGCCGACGGCGACCGCGCCGCCGGCCGAGCCGAGCTGGACCACCACGTCCCGGCCCTCGCCGTGCTCCAGCGCGTTGACCACCAGGTTGCGCAGGATGCGCTCGATCCGCCGGGAGTCGACCTCGGCGACGACCGGCTCCTCCGCGCCGCGGACGATCATGGCGCTGCCCTTGGCCTGGGCCAGCGGGTCGGCCGCCTCCAGCACCCGGGTGACGACGTCGCGCAGGTCGACCGGTTCGGCGTCCAGGATCGCGGCGCCCGCGTCGAACCGGCTGATCTCCAGCAGGTCGGCGAGCAGCGACTCGAACCGGTCCAGCTGCCCCTGGAGCAGCTCGGCGGAGCGGGCCGCCATCGGGTCGAGGTCCTCGCGGCTGTCGTAGATCAGGTCGGCGGCCATCCGGACGGTGGTCAGCGGGGTGCGCAGCTCGTGCGAGACGTCCGAGACGAAGCGGCGCTGCACCCGGGAGAGCTCCTCCAGCTGCCGGATCTGGGCCTGGAGCGCGTTGGCCATCCGGTTGAACGATTCGCCGAGGCGGGCGATGTCGTCCGTGCCGGTGACCTTCATCCGTTCTTCCAGGTGCCCGGCGGCCAGCCGCTCGGAGATCCCGGCGGCCATCCGGACGGGTGTGACGACCTGGCGCACCACCAGCCAGGCGATGCCGCCGAGCAGCATCACCACGAACACGCCGGCGGTGGCCAGGGTGCTGGTGATGGCGTTGAGGGTGTTGGTCTCCTGCCCGAAGGAGAAGACGTAGTAGAGCTGGTAGGTCGTCAGGTCGGGGCCGGTGAACTGCTTGCCGATCACCAGCCCGGGCTCCCGCAGCGGCTGACCGTTGCTCTCGACACCGCGCTGGATGTCGGTGGTCTGCTCGTGCGGCCTGGTGGGGTCGGCGGCGACCTGGTTGCGCAGCTCGGGAGAAATGCTGCTGGGCAGGATGTTGCCCGAGTAGAAGGCGCCCCGCAGGCCCGCGCTCTGTGCGGTCTCCTCCTGCCCGTCGGTGGGCACCAGGGCGATCACCGAGTAGACGCCGGTGCCGCCGCTGGCGAGGTCCGAGACCTGCTTGATCAGCCAGGTGCTCGTCTCGTCCTTGGTCGGGTCGGTGTTGGCGCCGGCCTTGGCCTGCAGGTTGATGGCTTCGTTGATCTTCTCCTGCTCGATCTGGAAGCCGCCGTTGGCCTGCCCCTGCGAGGAGCTCTGCTTGTTGTCCAGCAGCCAGTGCCTGACCTGGGCCACCACGACGACGCCGAGCACCAGCATCGCGACCAGCGAGAGCAGCAGGGTGGCCGCGACCACCCGGACCTGGATGGAACGCCGGTAGAGCGCGATCACCTGGTTGAACGGGCGCCGCAACTGACGCGCCACGAGCGCGAGCAGGGCCGCCGGACCGCGCCGGGGCGCACGGCCCTGGGTGGTCGAGCTCAACACGTCCCCGCGCACGGCGGACTCCCCGTCGGCACCCGCACCCGACGGGGAGTCGTCAGTCTCGAACATCACGTCAGCTGGGCCCGGCCTTGTAGCCGACACCGCGCACCGTCACCACGATCTCGGGCCGCTCCGGGTCCTTCTCGATCTTGGAGCGGAGACGCTGGACGTGGACGTTGACCAGCCTGGTGTCGGCGGCGTGCCGGTAACCCCAGACCTGCTCCAGCAGCACCTCGCGGGTGAACACCTGCCAGGGCTTGCGGGCCAGGGCGACCAGCAGGTCGAACTCCAGCGGGGTCAGCGGGATGCCCCGGCCGTCCCGCTTGACCGAGTGTCCGGCCACGTCGATCACCAGATCGCCTATGGTCAGCTGTTCAGGTGTGGGCTCCTCCGCGCGGCGCAACCGGGCGCGAACCCGGGCCACCAGCTCCTTGGGCTTGAACGGCTTGACGACGTAGTCGTCGGCCCCGGACTCCAGTCCGACGACGATGTCGACGGTGTCCGTCTTGGCGGTGAGCATCACGATCGGCACCCCCGACTCCGATCGGATCTGCCGGCAGACATCGATGCCGTCGCGGCCGGGCAGCATCAGATCGAGGAGGACCAGGTCAGGCTTGGTCTCCCGGAACGCGGCTAGTGCCTTGTCCCCATCCGCGACGAAAAACGGTTCAAAACCTTCTCCACGCAGCACAATGCCCAACATCTCGGCCAGTGCGGTGTCGTCATCAACGACGAGGACGCGTCCCTTCATGGGTCCATCCTCTCATTACCGGATTGTGACCTGCCGCACAGTCGTGCCATTTCGTACTGATGAGACCTGCCGAGTCAGTCATACCGTCGCAAAGTTCGCAGCTCGCCCGGGCTGTCCGGGCCGTCGGGGATTCCGTGGGACAGCGGCTCTGGGGCGCCCGGTCAGGCCATGGCACGATGGGCCGCACACGGGCCGGGATCACACCGATTCCCCCCGCAACCCTCCACGAAGCCCCCGCACAAGGAGCAGTGATGACCGACGCCCCGGGATGGACCTCGCCCGGCTCGCCCGAGCCCGCCGACGAGGCCGCCGCCGGACCGTCGGCACCGCCGTCTCCGGATGCCGCAGCACCGGACGCCGCGCAGGACGCGGCCCCGCAGGCGGCCCCGCAGGACGTCCCGCCGCCGCACCACCCGGGCTGGGGCACCCCCGGTCCGTACAGCGGTGCACCCTACGGCGGCCCGGCGTACGGCGCCGCCGCGTACCCCGGGCAGCAGCCGTACCCGCACCCCGGCCAGTTCCACCCGGGCTGGGGGGCGCCGCCGAGCCCGAAGCCCGGCGTGATCCCGCTCCGCCCGCTCGGGGTCGGCGAGATCCTGGACGGCGCGGTGTCCACCGTCCGCAAGCACTGGCGGACGGCACTGGGGCTCTCCTTCGGCGTCGCCGTGGTCGAGCAGGCGATCACCGCGCTCGGCGAACTGTGGCAGTTCGAGCAGCCGCAGGCCGTGCTCCCGCTGGTCATCCGGCTCTCGGCCATCCCGGTCAGCATCCTGCTGGGCATCATCGCGGCCGGCCTGCTGACCATGGTGGTGAGCAAGGCGGTGGTCGGCGAGAACACCACCATCGGCGCCGCCTGGCGGACGGCCCGGCCGCGGCTGCCCAAGCTGGTCGGGCTCACCGGCCTGATGCTCCTGATCACCGTCGGCATCCTGCTGCTGAGCGCGCTGCCGCTGATAGGCGCCGCACTCGCCGACACGGGCAACCCCGGGCTGCTCCTCCTGCTCTGCCTGCCGGTCCTGGCCGGCGGGGTGGTGGCTGTCTGGATCAACGTCCAGCTGAGCTTCGCCGCCCCGGTACTGATGCTGGAGAAGCAGGGCGTCATCGCCTCACTGTCCCGGTCCCGGCGGCTGGTCAAGGGCTCCTGGTGGCGGATCTTCGGGATCACCCTGCTCGGCCAGTTCCTGATGTTCGTCGTGGCCGCGATCATCGCGACGCCGTTCTCCCTGATCGGCGTCGCCCTGGCCGTCGGCGGCAGCACCGGCGACTCCCCGCTCGGCGGCCTCGGCGGCGGCACCGCGCCGGCCGTCGTGCTGCTGACCTCGATCGGCGGCGTGATCGCCGCCACCCTCACCATCCCGGTGCAGGCCGGCATCGGCGTGCTGCTCTACGTCGACCAGCGGATCCGCCGCGAGGCCCTCGACATCGAGCTCTCCCGCGCCGCCGGCCTGCCCGAGCAGAACAACCCCGGCTGGACCGGCTCCGGACCGGTCGTCCCGGGCCAGAGCGGGCCGCAGGGGATCTGACGCGGATGCCGAACTGGGGGGAGAGGGCGCTGTCGGCCGGCGGCGCCCCGGTCACCGTTCCTCGTGACGCGGCGCGCGACGCCGCCCGTCGAGAGCTGCTCAACCCGGCCTACCACCGGCACGACCCGAGCGTGACGCAGCGCGTCATGAGCTGGCTCGGCGACCAGCTGGACCGCGCCCTCAACCACCTCGGGTCGGCCGCCCCCAGCGGCACCACCGGGCTGCTGCTGTTCCTGGTGGTGGCGGTGGTGATCGGCGCCGCGCTCTGGTGGCGGCTCGGCGCCCCCCGCCGGGAGACCCGCGCGGCCGCCGCGCTCTTCGCGTCGGACGGCCCGCGCACCGCCGCCGGGCACCGCCGGACGGCGGCGGACCACGCGGCCGCCGCCGAGTGGTCCGAAGCCGTCCGGGAGCAGATGCGCGCCCTGGTCCGAGCCCTTGAGGAGCGCACCCTGCTGGACGCACGCCCCGGGCGCACCGCCGACGAGGCGGCCGCCGAAGCCGGCCGCGCCCTGCCCGCCCACGCGGCGGCGCTCGCCACGGCCGCCCGTACCTTCGACGACATCGCGTTCGGCGAGCGCACCGCCGACCAGGCCGCCTACCGCTCCCTGGTCGAACTGGACCGGGCGCTGGCCGCCGCCACGCCGGTCCTCACCCCGGCCGCCGGAGCTGCCGCATGACCGCGACCGACACCACCGCCACCGCCACCGAGACGACCGGTCCCGCCGGCACCACGGGTGTCTCGCCGGACCTGCGCGGGCTCTGGCTGCGCTCCCGCTGGTACCTGCTCGCCGTCAGCCTGCTGCTGCTGGCCGGCCTGCTGCTCACCGCGCTCAGCGACCATCCGGAGTACCCCCCGCTGGACCCGCGCTCGACCGACCCGACCGGCACCCAGGCCGCCGTCCACCTGCTCGCCGAGCGCGGCGTCGCCACCCGTACCGTCTCCGACGAGGCCGGCCTCAGCGAGGCACTGGCCGCCCCCGGCACCACGGTCCTCCTCCCCGAACCCGACCTGCTGGGCGCCGGAGAGCTGAACCGGCTCTCCACACCGGAGCGCGGCAGCGGCAGCCGGCTCGTCCTGGTCTCCCCCGAGGCCGCCGCACTGGACGCCTTCGCCCCCGGCGTCTCGGTCGCCACCACGTCCGACGGCGCGCCCCGGAGCGCCGCCTCCACCAGCCTGACCGCCGACTGCACCCTCCCCGAGGCACTCCGGGCCGGCAGCGCGGAACTGGGCGGGCTGTTCTACCGGCCCGGCTCGGGCGACACCGCCTGCTACTACGGCGACGGCGGTGCGCCCCTGGTCCAGCAGACCGCCCCGGGCGGCCGGGACGTGATCGTGCTCGGCTCCGGCCGGCTGCTCACCAACGAGCGGCTCGCCTCGGACGGCAACGCCTCGCTCACCCTCGGCCTGCTCGGCTCACGGCAGCACCTGGTCTGGTACCTGCCCGACTACAGCGCCGCACCGCCCGCCGCCGAGCAGAAGACCCTCACCGACTACATCCCGCGCGGCTGGTCCTGGGCCCTGCTCCAGCTGGCCGTCGCGGCCCTGCTCACGGCCTTCTGGCGCGGGCGCAGGCTCGGCCCGGTGGTCGGCGAGGAGCTGCCCGTGGTGGTCCGCGCCGCCGAGACCACCGAGGGCCGGGCCCGGCTGTACCAGCGCGCCAAGGCCCGGGGGCGCGCGGCCGACACCCTGCGCCGCGCGGTCCGCCACCGCCTGGCCCCCGTACTCGGCGTACCACTGACCGACGGCGAGCCCGAGCCCACCGCGCTCTGCGCGGCCGTCGCCGACCGGCTGGACCGCCCGGCCGCCGGCCTCCGGGCCCTGCTGTACGGCGACCCGCCCACCGACGACGCCGCGCTGCTGCGGCTCACCGACGACCTCGATGCCCTGGAAAGGCAGGTACGACAGCCGTGACCGAGCAGGCCCTCACGTCCCCTCCCGAAGACACCGCGCCGAGCGGCCCCCGCGAAGCCCTGACCGCGCTGCGCACCGAGATAGCCAAGGCCGTGGTGGGCCAGGACGCCGCCGTCACCGGCCTGGTCGTCGCGCTGCTGTGCGGCGGGCACGTGCTGCTCGAAGGCGTCCCGGGCGTCGCGAAGACCCTGCTGGTCCGCACCCTGTCCACCGCCCTCGCCCTGGACACCAAGCGCATCCAGTTCACCCCGGACCTGATGCCCGGCGACGTCACCGGCTCGCTGGTCTACGACGCGCGCACCGCCGAGTTCTCCTTCCAGCCCGGCCCGGTCTTCACCAACCTGCTGCTCGCGGACGAGATCAACCGCACCCCTCCCAAGACCCAGGCCTCGCTGCTGGAGGCGATGGAGGAGCACCAGGTCACCGTCGACGGCGATCCGCGCGCGCTGCCCGTCCCGTTCCTGGTCGCCGCCACCCAGAACCCGGTCGAGTACGAGGGCACCTACCCCCTCCCCGAGGCCCAGCTCGACCGCTTCCTGCTCAAGCTGGTGCTGCCGCTGCCCTCGCGGGAGCAGGAGTTCCAGGTGCTCAGCCGGCACGCAGCCGGCTTCGACCCGCGCGACCTGGCCGCCGCCGGCGTCCGCCCGGTGGCCGGACCGGCCGACATCACGGCGGCCCGCGCCGAGATCGCCGGACTCACCGTCTCCCCCGAGATCCTCGCCTACATCGTCGACCTCTGCCGGGCCACCCGGAACTCGCCCTCGCTGTCGATCGGCGTCTCCCCCCGCGGCGCGACCGCCCTGCTGAACACCTCCCGGGCCTGGGCCTGGCTGGCCGGCCGCGACTACGTCACCCCCGACGACGTCAAGGCGCTCGCCCTGCCGACGCTGCGCCACCGGGTCCAGCTGCGGGCCGAGGCCGAGATGGAGGGTGTCACCGCGGACTCGGTGATCCAGGCCGTCCTGGCCCAGACGCCCGCCCCGCGCTGACCACACCTCTCTAGGAGCTCCCCGATGGCCCTGACCGGCCGAACCGCCCTCCTCGCCGCGCTCGGCGCTCTGGTCGTGGGTTTCCTGCTGCCCTCCTGGGCCGGGATCGGCGCGGTCACCCTCCCCGTCCTGCTCGGCGTCCTCGCCGACCTGGCGCTCGCCGCTCCGGTCCGCACCCTGCGGTTCGCCCGGAGCGGCGACACCTCCGTCCGGCTCGGCGAGCCCGCCTCCGTCGAGCTGACCGTCACCAACCCCGCCCGCCGCCCGCTCCGCGCCCTGGTCCGCGACGCCTGGCCGCCGTCCGCCTGGCACCCGGGCACCGCGATCGCGGGCTCCCGGCACACCGTCACCGTCCCGGCCGGCGAGCGCCGCCGGATCACCACCCGGCTCGTCCCCACCCGGCGCGGCGACCACCACGCGTACCGGGTGACGGTCCGTTCGCTGGGCCCGCTCGGCCTGGCGGGCCGTCAGGGCTCGCACCAGGTGCCCTGGACGGTACGGGCGCTGCCGCCCTTCCCGAGCCGCAAGCACCTGCCCTCCCGGCTCGCCCGGCTGCGCGAACTCGACGGCCGCACCTCGGTGCTGACCCGCGGCCAGGGCACCGAGTTCGACTCCCTGCGCGAGTACCTCCCCGGCGACGACGTACGCTCGATCGACTGGCGGGCCAGCGCCCGCCGGCACACCGTGGCCGTCCGGACCTGGCGCCCCGAGCGCGACCGGCACATCCTGATCGTGCTGGACACCGGCCGAACCTCGGCCGGCCGGGTCGGCGACGCACCCCGGCTCGACGCGGCCCTCGACGCCGCCCTGCTGCTGACCGCCCTGGCCACCAAGGCCGGCGACCGCGTCGACCTGCTCGCGCACGACCTCCGCAGGCGCGGCAGCGTCGTCGGCCGATCCCCTTCCGAGATCCTCCCGGCCTTCACCAACGCGATGGCCGTCCTGGAACCCGCGCTGCTGGAGACCGACATGCGCGCGCTCACCTCGACCGTGCTCCGGATGACCCCACACCGCTCGCTGATCGTGCTGCTCACCGGCCTGGACGCCCGCCCGGTCGAGGAGGGCCTCCTGCCGCACCTGCCCCTGCTCACCAAGCGCCACGAACTCGTCCTGGCCTCGGTCGCCGACCCGCGCCTGGACGAACTCGCCGCCGCCCGCGGCACCGTCAAGGACGTCTACGGCGCCGCAGCCGCCGAACAGACCCGCGCCGACCGCCGCCGCACCGCCGAACGCCTCACCCGCCACGGCGTCACCGTCCTGGACGCCCCGCCCGCCGCCCTGCCCCCGGCTCTCGCCGACACCTACCTCGCCCTGAAGGCCGCCGGCCGGCTCTGACTCCGAGCGCACAACGCAGTGGGGCCCACCGAGCTCGGCTCGGTGGGCCCCACTGCGTTGTGCGCTGCTCGCGCCGCTTTGCCGCGCTGTGGCTCAGCGCCCCGGCTTGATCCAGACGTGCGCGGAGGAGCCGGCCGTCTCCTCGTCCTCGCCGGGCTCGGCCACGACCTCGGCAGCGGCCTGCCAGCCGGTGATACCGGTGGTGAGCGCACCCGCGGAGGACTTGTCGCCGTGGAAGCCCTCACGAGCCGCCTGGTAGGCGAACCACCGCTCGACGTGGGCGAGCCACGCCTCCTCGGTGGGCGCGAAGTGCATGGTGAAGCGCGGGTGCGCGTTCAGCCAGTTCTTCACGGTGGGCGACTTGTGCGTGAAGTAGTTGTCGCAGATGAGGTGGACCTCGCCGACCTCCGGCAGCTGCTTCTCCAGCTCGGTGAGGAAGCGGCGGAACTCCACACCCCGCCGGCGCCGGTGCAGTGTCCCCTGCACCTTCCCGGTCGTACTGCCGAGCGTCGCGAGCAACGTGCTCACGGTCGGCGGCAACGGCTCGTCGCGGAGCGTCGTGAGTGCGTCCCGCAGCTTGGGCCTCAGCAGGGTCTCGGCATCGACGTGCAGCGCGAGAACACGCTCCGGCGGCGCCAGGTAGATCCCGGCGACCTCGTGCGAGGTCTCCATCACGAACGGGTCGGTGGAGAGGCTGAACGGCTCGATGTGCGGCTGGGGTTCGGGGCTGGCCTTCTTGGGACCTGGTCTTGCCATATCAGGAATCCTATCCGGAAACGCAGAGAAGCCCCCCATCCGTTCCCGGATGAGGGGCTTCTCCTGAATGATTGTTCGGCGGCGTCCTACTCTCCCACAGGGTCCCCCCTGCAGTACCATCGGCGCTACGAGGCTTAGCTTCCGGGTTCGGAATGTAACCGG
>NZ_BAAANT010000061.1:0-28862 GCF_039529945.1 Kitasatospora kazusensis
GCCCCTCAAACGTGCCCACCACCGCAACTGGCCACCACCAGAAGCGACAACAGCCACCATCACCCAGCCAAGAACAACCTAAAGTCACCAGCATTGGCCCTAGGCCCTCAGGTTCCGGATGGCCCGGGTCTGCGGGGTGAGGGTTTCGAGCCTGGCCCGCAGGCGCTCGGCGCGCGGATCGCCGATGCGCTCCAGGAGTTCGAGCGCCTGCTGCCAGTGGTCCCGGCCCTCCGGGGTCTGGCCGTGGTGGCACAGGGCGTTGCCGAGGTTGAGCAGGACGGTGGCTTCGACGTAGACGTTGCCGAACTGCCGGTGCAGCTCCAGGGCCTGCGACAGGATCGCGACCGCCGCCTGCTGGTCACCGAGTTGGAGGCGGATGTCCCCGAGGTTGCCCAGCGCGACGGCCTGGGAAGCCGAGGAACCGATGGACCCCAGGATCTCGGCGGCCTGCTGGAAGCTCTCGGCGGCCTCGGGCAGTTGGGCCAGCCCGGCCCGGGCGAAGGCGATGTTGTTGAGGGAGTTCGCCTCGGTCGTGCGGTCGCCGATCTCGCGGCTGATGGCGATGGCCTCGTCGTAGGTCGCGAAGGCCTCGTCGTTGCGCCCGAGGTTCTGCAGCACGTTGCCGATGTTGCCCAGCGTCGCCGTCTGCGCCAGCCGGTCACCGCTGGCGCGCCGGACGGTCAGGGCCTCGCGGTAGTAGTCGAGCGCCTCTTCGTTGCGGTTCAGGTCGTGGTGGGCGATGCCCAGGCCGTTCAGGATGCGGCTCTCACCTCTCTGGTCACCGAGCCGACGGGTCGCATCGAGGCCGATCTTGTAGGTGTGCAGCCAGTCGGTCCAGTGCTTGCGCAGGTCGTAGAACGACAGCAGGCTGACGGGCAGCTTCCAGGCCAGCTCGAACAGCTCGGCGCGCCCGGCCTGTTCCGTGACGGCGAGCAGGTTGGGACGTTCCGTCTCCAGCCACGCGAGTGCGGCGTCGCGGTCGCGGAAGGTCAACGGCGGACCGTCGAAGTCGACCGGCGGGAGATCCAGCCGCAGCGGGAGCGGGCGCAGGTGCCCGCCCGCAGCGGCGCAGGTGTGCAGGTACCAGGTGGTCAGCCGGCGTACCGCGTCGGCGCGTTGCTGGGCGGAGTGGCCCTGGTCGGCCCGTTCGGCCGCGTACACGTGCAGCAGGTCGTGCAGGGCGTAGCGGTCGGACGGGCGCGCCTGGACGAGGTGGGCCCGGGAGAGGGCGTCCAGGGAGCGCTGGGCCCGGTGCGGTGCGACGGCCAGCAGCGCCGCCACCGCCGGCGGGGTGATGTCCGCGCCGTTCCACAGGCCCAGCATGGCGAAGGCGTCGGCGTCCTCGGGTACGAGTGCGTTGAAGCCGACCGCGAAGCTGGTGCGTACGGCGCGGTCCTCGACGTGGAGTTCGTCCAGCAGCCGGTTCTCGTCGCGGAGCCGGCCGGCGAGCGTGCTCACGGTCCACCCGGGCTGGCAGACCAGCCGGCTGGCGGCGATGCGGACGGCCAGCGGCAGCCCGGCACAGACCTTGAGGACCTCGGCGACGGCGTCCGGCTCGTCGCCGGCCGGCCCGCTGCCGACGACGCGGGTGAACAGCTCCGTCGCCTCGCCGTCGGTCAGCACTCCCAGGGTGAGCCGGTGCGCGCCGTCCAGCCCCGGCAGGGCACTACGGCTGGTGATCAGCACCGCGCAGGTCCCCGTGCCGGGCAGCAGGGAGCGCACCTGAGCGGCGTCCCTGACGTTGTCGAGCAGGATCAGGAGCCGCTGGCCGGCCACGGTGCTGCGGTACAGCGCCTCCCGCTCCTCGAAATCCACCGGCAGGTCCTCGGCGCGGACGCCCAGGGCACGCAGGAACTTGGCCAGCACATCACCCGGATCCGCCGGCGTTCCCCCGCCGCCGTGCAGGTCGGCCCGGAGCTGGCCGTCCGGGAAGGCAGGGGCCAGCCGGTGGGCCACATGGACGGCCAGGGTGGTCTTGCCGATGCCTCCGGCGCCGCTGACGACGCAGACGGACAGTGCGCGGGAGCCGCCGACGGCCGGGCCGACGGCAGCCGGGGTGCCGCCCAGCGCGGCGTACAGGGACTCCACCTGGGCGTCGCGTCCGGTGAAGTCGGGTACGTCCGGGGGCAGTTGCCTCGGTATGGTGCGACCGGCGGGCCCGGGGGCGCCTGGTCCGGGCCCACCGGCGGGTCCGGCGCCGGACGAGGAGGCCGTATCCGCCTTGCCGCCCGCATCCGCCGCGGCGGCCGCGTCCGGCGCCGCGGCAGCGGGCGGCGTCTCCCGGGCGACCGGGGCCGCGCCACCGGTCAGGACTTCCCGGTGTGCCTCCTGCATCAACGCGCCGGGCTCGACCCCGAGTTCGTTGACCAGAGTGCGGCGCAGCCGGAGGTAGACGTCCAGCGCCTCGGCGCGGCGGTCGGTACGGTGCAGGACCAGCATCAACTGGCGGTGGAAGGCCTCCCGCAACGGCTGGGCGGCGATCAGACCGGTGAGCTCGGGGGCCAGGCCGTGGTGGCGGCCCAGGCCCAGCTCCGCTTCCATCCGCCACTCCAGCGCCTGCCAGCGGGCGTCCGCGAACAGCTCGACCTGCGGCTGCGCCTCCTCGACGTCCGCGAGCTCCGGGAGGGGGTCGCCGCGCCACAGCTCCAGCGCCTTGCCGGTCTCGCGCCGGACCGCCGTCCAGTCCCGGCCGATGTAGGCGGCCCGAGCGGCCTGCAGCGCGCCGGTGAACTCCTCGGCGTCCAGTTCCCCGTCGCGGACCCGCACCGCGTATCCGCCCGCGACCGTCAGGATCCGCGACTCCGCGGCACCCTCCTCGGCCAGCGTCCTGCGCAGCCGCGCCACGTGGTTCATCAGCGAGGCACCGGCGGTGGCCGGCGGACGCGCGCCCCACAGCGCCGACTTCAGCCGGTCGGTCGTGACCGGCTGGTTGGGCTGCAGCAGGAGGACGGCCAGGAGTCTCCGAGCCGTCGGGGAGCCGATCGGACGGGTGGCCGCACCGTCCTGGACGGACAGCGGACCCAGCACGCTGAACCGCATCTGGACACCTTCTGGACCTCGTACGACTGGGCAGGCGGACCGCCCTCGCCACAGTACCAGTGGGGCGCCGACCGCTGATCGTCCGCATCGAGCCGCTCGGCGACGGCGGCTCCGGGGACCGGGCCGCCGCACTCGCGGCAGCGCGGCTGCGCGCCGGTGGAGCCCCCAGCCTGGGTGTCTTCTGACCATGCTGGGAGTGGCCGGAGAGATCGGTAACGGGTCCATCACTCCCTGACGGCACATCATCTACGGCTGTGACGCTGTCTCCTGTTCCGCCCGTGCCCAGCAGAGGACAGCGCATGCCCGACGGTTTCACACCCCCGCCCGCCTGGGGCCGGCCCCAGCAGGAGCAACCCGTCGACCCCGAGTGGCTGCCCTCCGGTGCGGCCATGCCGATCGAGGACCTCCCGCAGTGGCAGCAACGCCCGCCGAGGCAGACCACCCCGAAGAGCATGAAGATCGGCATCGCCATCGTGGGCGGACTGGTACTGATCGGCGGCTGCGGCGCCCTCGTCGGCGGCCACAAGGACACCGCCGCCACGAGCGTCGCGGCGGCGGCGCCCGCGCCGACCCTGCCGCAGCCCACCGTCACTCGGACGGTCACCGCACCGGCCGCAGCCCCGGCGCCCGCCCCTGCCGTCACCGTCACCGTCACCGCCACCGTGACGACCACCGTGACGGCGACCACCACCGCCACCGTGACCGCGGCGGCGCCCCCTCCCGCCGCCCCCGCACCGGCCGACACCATCCCCGGCAACGGCACCTACCTGGTCGGAACGGACATCCAGCCCGGCACCTACAAGACCGCGGGCCCCGACAGCAGCCTCGGCGACTGCTACTGGCAGCGCAGCAAGGACAGCACCGGGAGCTTCGACTCGATCATCGCCAACGACAACCTGGCCGGCCAGGGCGTGGTCACGATCAGGAGTTCCGACGTGGAGTTCAAATCGCAGGGCTGCCAGGCCTGGGTGAAGGCCGGCTGACCGGAGGCGGGCGGCCCCCAGCCCCGGGATGCTGGGACGGGGCGGAGACGGGGGCGGAGACGGGTGGCTCACACCCGGATCCGTCGTGAGTGCGGTGGGTTTAACGGCGCGGCTGCCGTGATCGTCACCTGTCGGCAACAGGGCTCTCCTACATTGTCCGGTGACGGGGGACGGGCCCGCGCTCGGCCGCTCCGACTCCGACCGGGGACCGTCAGGGGCCGATCTGGGAGGACCACGGTGGCTGAGACGACGGAGGCGGGGACAGCGGGGGCGGGGACGGCGACGGCCACCCGAATACGGACGGTCTGCTCGTACTGCGGCGTCGGCTGCGGGATCGTGCTGGACATCGCACGGGGAGCCGACGGCCGGCGGACGGTGGCCAAGGCCTCCGGCGACAAGGACCACCCGGCCAACGGCGGCCGGCTGTGCACCAAGGGCGCGACCCATGCCGAACTGTCGGCCGCACAGGGGCGGTTGGCCACGGCGCTGGTCCGGCCCGAGCGCGGCACCGAACCCGTGGCGCTGGGCGTGGACGAGGCCGTCGCCGAGACCGCCCGGCGCCTTCGGGCGGTCCTCGACACGCACGGGCCCGACGCGCTGGCCCTCTACGTCTCCGGCCAGATGTCGCTGGAGGCGCAGTACCTGGCCAACAAGCTCGCCAAGGGCTTCCTGCGGACCAACCAGATCGAGTCCAACTCCCGGCTGTGCATGGCCAGTGCCGGCAGCGGCTACAAGCTGTCGCTGGGCGCCGACGGCCCACCCGGCTCGTACCAGGACTTCGACCGCGCCGACGCCTTCTTCGTGATCGGCGCCAACATGGCCGACTGCCACCCGATCCTGTTCCTGCGCATGATGGACCGCGTCAAGGCCGCCGGCGCCAAGCTGATCGTGGTCGACCCGCGCCGCACCGCGACCGCCGACAAGGCCGACCTCTTCCTGCAGATCAGACCGGGCACCGACCTCGCGCTGCTCAACGGCCTGCTGCACCTGCTGGTCGAAGGCGGCTGGACCGACCCGGAGTTCATCGCCGAGTACACCGAGGGCTGGCCGGAGACGGCGGCCTTCCTGGCCGACTACCCGCCCGCGAAGGTGTCACGGACCACCGGCATCCCGGAGGCCGACATCCGGCGGGCCGCGCAGTGGATCGGCGAGGCCGGCGAGTGGATGAGCTGCTGGACGATGGGGCTGAACCAGTCCACCCACGGCACCTGGAACACCAACGCGCTGGTCAACCTGCACCTCGCCACCGGCGCGATCTGCCGCCCCGGCAGCGGCCCGTTCTCGCTCACCGGCCAGCCCAACGCCATGGGCGGCCGCGAGATGGGCTACCTCGGGCCCGGCCTGCCCGGCCAGCGCTCGGTCCTGGTCGACGAGGAGCGCCGCTTCACCGAGGGGCTGTGGGGCGTGCCGGAGGGCACGCTGCGTACCGAGGTCGGGCGCGGCACCGTCGAGATGTTCGAGCGGATGGCCGCCGGCGAGATCAAGGCCTGCTGGATCATCTGCACCAACCCGGTCGCCTCGGTCGCCAACCGCCGCACCGTGATCGAGGCACTGGAGACGGCCGAACTGGTCGTCACCCAGGACGTGTTCGCCGAGACCGAGACCAACTCCTACGCCGACATCACGCTGCCCGCCACGCTCTGGGCCGAGTCCGACGGCGTCATGGTCAACTCCGAGCGGAACCTCACCCTCGTCCAGGCCGCCGTCGATCCGCCCGGCGAGGCCCTGCCGGACTGGCAGCTCATCGCCCGCGTCGCCTGCGGGATGGGCTTCGCCGAGGCGTTCACGTACACCTGCGCCGAGGAGGTGTTCGAGGAGCTCAAACAGGCCTGGAACCCGAAGACCGGCTGGGACCTGCGCGGTGTCACGTACGAGCGGCTGCGCGGCACCCCCGTGCAGTGGCCGGCGGCCTCCCTCGACGGCCCGGACCGCAACCCGGTCCGCTACCTCAACGACGGCGTCAGCCAGACCCTCGTCGAGCGCCCGGACGGCAGCCGTCCCCGGCTGGTGTTCCCGACCGCGTCCGGACGGGCCTCCTTCTTCGCCCGCCCGCACCTGCCCACCGCCGAACTCCCCGACGACGACTACCCGTTCGTCCTCAACACCGGGCGCCTGCAACACCAGTGGCACACCCTGACCAAGACCGGCAAGGTCGCCAGGCTCAACAAGCTCAACCCCGGGCCCTTCGTCGAAATCCATCCGCAGGACGCCTCGGCGCTCGGCATCGCGGACGGAGACGGGGTGGAGGTGGCCTCCCGGCGCGGCCGGGCCGTGCTGCCGGCCGTCGTCACCGACCGGGTCCGGCCCGGGAACTGCTTCGCGCCGTTCCACTGGAACGACCTGTTCGGCGAGTACCTCAGCGTCAACGCGGTGACGGACGACGCGGTCGACCCGATCTCCTTCCAACCCGGCTTCAAGGTCTGCGCGGTGGCCCTCACCAGGACCAGCGCACCCGTCCCGGCCACCGGCCCGGCCACCCGGCCGGCCCAGGACCAGCCGGTCCACGACCAGCCGGCCGGCGGTGCGCCGGTCGTACCGCTGCCGGAGCGGGCCTCCCCCGCCCCTGCCCCCGCCGTCGTCCCCGCGCTCATCGACCTGTTCGGTCTGGGCGACCTCACCCCGCCGGTCCTCGCCGACCACGAGCGGCGCTACCTGGCCGGATTCCTCGCCGGGCTCGCAGCGGCTCCGCCCGGCGGCAGCGCCGCCGTGCCGGCACTGCCGCCGGGCGCCCCCTTCGACGCCCGGCACGCCCTGTGGATCGACGGCGTCCTGGCCGGCACCCACTCCCGGACCGACGGACCGGCCGCCGCCGGACCGTCGGCAGGACCAGGTGCCCGGTCGGCACGAACCGCCGCCGAGGCCTCTCCCCCGCGCCGGGTCGTCGTCCTGTGGGCGTCACAGACCGGCCGGGCGGAGGACTTCGCGACCGCCGTCGGCAAACGCTTCGCCGAGGCCGGGCGGCCGGCCTCCCTGCACAGCATGGCCGACCACCCGCCCGGGATCCTGTCGCCCGGCACCGACCTGCTGCTGATCACCAGCACCTTCGGCGACGGGGACGCCCCGGACAACGGCTCCGCCTTCTGGCAGGCGCTCGGCGCCGCCGACCCGTCCGGCTTCGAGGACGTGCGGTACGCGGTGCTGGCCTTCGGCGACTCCAGCTACGACGACTTCTGCGGCCACGGCCGTCGGCTCGACGAGCGCCTCCACGAGCTCGGTGCCGCGCGCCTGCTGCCACGGGTCGACTGCGAGCCGGACTACGAGGAGCCCGCCGAGCGCTGGCTCGACCAGGTGCTCGCCGCGCTGGCCACCCGGGCACCCGCAGCGCCGGCAGCACCCGCGGCGGGGGCACCGGCCGTGCGGCCCGGCCGTGCGGCCCGGCCGACCAAGGCCGCCCCCTGGGTCGCCCGGCTCTCCGGCAACCGGCTGCTGAGCCGGCCCGGCGGGAACAAGGAGGTCCGCCGGTTCACCTTCGACCTGGGCGAGGAGGGCATGGAGTACGAGGCGGGCGACGCCCTCGGCGTCTGGCCGGTCAACTGCCCCGACCTGGTCGCGGAGTGGCTGGCTCTCACCGGCCTCTCCCCGGAGGAGGAGATCGTCCTGGGCGGCGCAGCACCCATGCCGTTCGCGCAGGCCCTCCAGCGGCATCTGGACATCACCCGCATCACCCCCGACCTGCTGCGCTTCACCGCCGAACGCACCGGCGACCGCGAACTCAAGCAGCTGACCCGCCCGGACAACAAGGACGGCCTGGCGAAGTGGGCCTGGGGCCGGCAGGCGGTGGACCTGCTCGCCGAGTTCCCCGTCCGGGTCGGCGCACAGGAGTGGGCGGAGCTGCTCAGAGGGCTGCAGCCCCGGCTGTACTCGATCTCCTCCAGCCCGCTCACCCACCCGCGCGAGGTCGGCCTGACCGTCTCGGTGCTCCGCTACGAGGGGCCGCACGGCCGGCAGCGCAAGGGCGTCGCGTCGGCCTTCCTCGCGAACACCGAGCCGGGCAGCCCGGTGCCCCTGTTCGTCCAGCGCTCCGCCCACTTCCGCCCGCCGGCCGACCCGGGCACGGCGGCGATCATGGTCGGCCCGGGCACCGGCATAGCCCCGTTCATGGGCTTCCTGGAGCAGCGCCGGGCCCTCGGCCACCACGGCGGCAACTGGCTGTTCTTCGGCGAGCAACGCCGGGCCACCGACTTCTACTACCGGCAGGAACTGGAGGAGTTCCGTCGGCACGGCACCCTGACCCGCCTCGACCTCGCCTTCTCCCGCGACCAGCGGGCCAAGGTCTACGTCCAGGACCGGATGCGTGAGAACGGCGCCCAACTCTGGTCCTGGCTCCAGGACGGCGCCCACTTCTACGTGTGCGGCGACGCGAGCCGGATGGCGAAGGACGTCGACCAGGCGCTACGTGAGATCGCCACCGCCCACGGCGGCCTGAGCGAGGAGGAGGCCGCCGGGTACCTGAGGCAGCTCGCCACCGACCGGCGCTACGCCCGGGACGTCTACTGACCGGTGCCGTCCGGTACCGCCCGCCGTCCGGATACCGGCCTCGCCGACGCCCGCACCGATCCTCCGGTACGAACGGTACGAACACGAAGACCTCACCGGCCTTCGGCCACAGCAGATTTGTGGCTTCCGCCAGTACGAAGCCCCGCTCGACGGGAGGGAGACTTCCCGCCAGGGGCTGCGGCCTGTCCCGAAGGCCGACGCCGAGGGCAGAGGGGGAACAGCACGATGAGCGGTCAGCTGTACGACGAGATCGGCGAGGCGTTCGAGGGCTTCAAGACCCTCCCGCTCGCACGCTACGGCGAGGTGCCCGGCTTCCTCGCCCTCGTGGGGGACGTGAACGGCAGGTCGGTCCTCGACCTTGCGTCCGGAACCGGCTTCTACAGCCGGGAGTTCAAGCGCCGCGGCGCATCCCAGGTCCTCGGCGTCGACATCTCCTCCGCGATGGTCGACGCCGCCCGGGCCCTGGAGGACGGCGACCCGCTGGGTGTGCACTACGAGGTCGGTGACGTCGCCGAGCTGCGCGCCTTCGAGCAGCCCTTCGACCTCGCGGTCGCGGTCCAGCTGTTCAACTACGCCGAGGACGTCGCCACCATCGAGCGGATGTGCCGCAACATCCACCGCAGCATCGCGGAGGGAGCCGGGTTCTTCGCCTTCGTGCAGAACCCGGACTTCCAGTTCGACGGACCGTCCCTGGAGAAGTACGGCTTCCGCTGCGAGTCGCTCGGCGAGAGGACCGAGATCGGGCCGCGCGTGCGGATCACCGCACTCCTCGACCCGCCGATCTCGTTCGTCGCGAACCCGCCCAGCCGCGAGGTCTACGAGAAGTGCCTGCGGGCGGCCGGCTTCGAGGAGCTCACCTGGGTCCCCCTGGAGATCTCCGCCGCCGGCGTGCGCGAGTACGGCGAGGACTTCTGGGCGGACTACGCCGCCAACCCGCCGCTGACGATGCTGCGCTGCCGCGCCTGACCCCGGGTCCCGCGTCGTGCCGCAGCTGCGGCCGTGGCCGCAGCGTGGTGCGGCACGGGCCCGCTCCCGGCCGTGGCCGCCCGGGAGCGGGCCCGTGAACGGACGCTCCGCCGTCAGGCGTGGGCCTCGGCGCACTGCGGGTGGCCCCAGCTGCTGCCCACCTTGGTGATCGTGTCGCCCTTCGCGTAGGGACGGCTGCACGGGCAGGTCCCGGCGTAACGCGCGGCCAGGGTCCGCGAGCCGCCCGAGGAGCTCCGCTTCGTGGGCGAGGAGGCGGAGCGTCCGCCACGCGCCGCGGAGCTCGAAGCCGGTTCGGGCACGGGGAGGTCGGCAGCGGTCCCGCCGGCCGCCTCCTGGGTGCGGGCGGCGTCGCTGGCGGCCTTGTCGGCGATAGCGTTCAGCGGATCGCCGTCCACCTGGTGCGCGGCGACGTAGACGAAGGTGACGTCCCGCCCCTCCAGGAGCGCGTCGATGTCCTGGATCAGCTCGCGGTTGGCCACCGGCTTTCCGGCGGCGGTCTTCCAGCCGTTGCGCTTCCACCCGACCAGCCACTTCGTCACCGCGTCCCGGGTGTACGTGCTGTCGAGGCGGACCTCCAGCGCCACGCCGGGATCCGTCGCGGCCAACAGCTGCTGCAACGCCATCAGTTCACCGATGTTGTTGGTGCTGTGCCCGAGCGGACCGGCCTGCCAGCGCTGCGGGACCCCGTCGCCGTCCGCGACCACGAAGGCCCACGCCGCCGGCCCCGGGTTGCCCTTGGCTGCTCCGTCACATGCTGCGATGACTCGTTCGACCATGCACCGATCATGCCAGGCCCGCACAGCACGGCCCGCCGCCGCAACGGACGACCCGTGGTGCCCGAGGTCCCGTGGAGCCGCCCGCACGGACTCCCGCCACAGCCGTCACCGGGCCGGCCGACGGATCAACTGCCGAAGCGCAGCCGCTGGTAGCGCTCCCACAGGTCCGGCCGGTCCGCCTTGCCGAAATACCTGTTCAGGAGCATCTCCAGGAAGGTGCTCTCGGCCTCGTCGGTCCCGCGCCGGTACCTGTCGCGGGCTGACTCCACCCGAGCGCTCACCGGCCGCCAACCCTGCGGGCTCGGCTCGACCGTGACCTCGAAGACGCAGTGACCGGTCCAGCTGCGGCAGAACAGGAGCCGATCGCCGTCGAGGAAGGCATCCCACTTCTCCTCCATGGCCTGGGCCTGGACGCCGTGCCGGATCCGCTGCCACTGACCGGGCGTCCAGACGAGGTCCGGAACCCGGATCGGTTTCGGACGGCTGACCGGGGTCAGTCGCGGGAAGTCGGCCCGGCTCGCGTCCGTGCCGACCCGGTCCGACTCCAGCCACTGCGGCAGTGGTTCCACTGCGGCGCACCAGCTCCCCGGGATACCCGGAACGCCGAGGCGGGCGGCCAGGATGCCACCCACGATCGCGCAGGTGGTGTCGACGTCCCCGCCTGCGGAGGCGGTGGCCCACAGCCCGGCCTCGAAGTCGTCCAGGTATCTGGCCGCGCACCACAACGTGAACGGCACCGTGTCCACCGCGCTGACCTGCCGCCCGTTGCCCAGTCGGTGAGCGGCCAGCTCCACATGCGGCTGGTCGAGCAGTTCCAGCGCCTCGGCCACGCCGTCGCGGACCTTCCCCGCCGGGGTCAGCCCGAGCACCGGCTGCAAAAGCTCCTGCGGCGTGATGCGCCGGCCTCGACTGCGTGCGGCGCAGGCGGCCGCCACCGCGACCGCGACTCCTCCGGCCACCGCCTCCGGGTGAGTGTGCGTGACACCGGCCGACCGGGCGGCCTGCCACGCGGTCTCCTCCAGGTCCGCGGCGAACCAGGCCCCGAGCGGCGCCACCCGCATGGCGGAGCCGTTGCCGAAAGAGCCTTGCCCGTCGAACAGTCCGGCGGCGAGCTCCCGCCACGAGCCGCCCTCCCGGATCTGCCGGAGGAGCCGGTTCATCGCCGGGCCGTATCCACGGTCGAAGTCGTGCCGCCGTGCGAAGGACTGCGCCAACTCCCACTCGTTCACCGTGCCGCGCGACCGCAGCACGGCCGACACGGAGCAGGCCATCTCGGTGTCGTCCGTCCACGGCCACGGTCCGGCCGGGAGCCGACGCTCACGTAGGGCGGGCAGGTTCTCGGGGACGAAGAACTGGGCGCCGAACGCATCACCGACGGCCAGTCCGTACAGGGAGTCGCGCGCGGCGGCGCGGTGATCGAAGCGAGGCAAGGAGGTCACGGGGAGGGACTGATCAGTCATCACCGGGCATCATGCCAACACCTCCGACGGCGAACCAGCGGATTTCGCCGGTGCTCCGCTGCGCCGTCCACCGCAGGGAGCCGACCTGCGACGCAACCACGGTCCACAGCGCGAACGGCGGGGACGGCGGGGACGGCGGGGAGTCGGCCCAAGGATCTGACGCGCCTCGGCAGGCCGGTGACAGCGACCCCGCGCCGCCGCGCCACCCCGCCCCGCCCCACCGCTCGGCGGAGCGGCTAGCCGGGCTCGCCGGGGCGGGCCAGTCCGGACTGGTAGGCGATCACGACCAGTTGGGCCCGGTCGCGGGCGTCCAGCTTGGCCATCGCTCGGTTCACGTGGGTCTTCGCGGTGAGCGGGGTGATGAACAGCCGGGCGGCGATCTCCTCGTTGGACAGACCCGCCGCGACCAGGGTGACCACCTCGCGCTCGCGGGCGGTGAGCGCGGCCAGCCTCGCCGGCAGGCCGTCCGGGACGGCCACGGCGGGCTGGGCCAGGAAGCGTCCGATCAGGGCCCGGGTGGCGGCCGGGGAGAGCAGCGCGTCACCGGCCGCCACCACCCGGATCGCGGTCAGCAGCTCCTCCGGGTCGATGCCCTTGCCGAGGAACCCGCCGGCCCCGGCCCGCAGCGCCTCCGCCACGTACTCGTCGTTCTCGAAGGTGGTCAGCACCAGCACCTTCACCGCGCCGAGCGCCGGATCGGCGCTGATCTCCCGGGTCGCGGCGACGCCGTCCAGCTCCGGCATCCGGATGTCCATCAGCACCAGGTCGGGCCGGAGCGCCCGGGTCATCGCCACCGCCTGGCCGCCGGTGCCGGCCTCGCCGACCACCTCCAGGTCGTCGGTGGAGTCGATCAGCAGCCGGAAGGTGCCGCGCAGGAGGGCCTGGTCGTCGGCGAGCAGCACGCGGATGGTCATGGGTCAGCCCTTGGTTCGCAGCGGGAGTTCGGCGTGCACCCGGAAGCCCCCGCCCGGGCGGGGACCGGCGTCCAGGGTGCCGCCGGCGGAGCGGGCCCGCTCCTGCATGCCGATCATCCCGTGCCCGGTGCCGGAAGCGTCGCCGTGGAATCCTTTGCCACTGCCGTAGCCGTCTCCGTTTCCGTCGTCGGTGACGGTGACGGTGAGTGCCGAGGCCCCGGTCTCCAGCCGCACCAGGGCGGCACCGGCACCGGCGTGCTTGTGGGTGTTGGTCAGCGCCTCCTGGATGATCCGGTAGGCGGTCAGCTCGGTCAGCTGCGGCAGTTCGCCGACGGGGCCGGTGCGTTCCAGGCCGACGGTCAGCCCCGCGTGCCGGAACGAGTCGAGCAGCGCCGGCAGGTCGGCCAGGCCCGGCGTCGGCTCACGCGGCTCCTCGCCGTCGTCCCGCTCGCGCAGCAGGCCCACCGTGGCGCGCAGCTCGTCCAGTGCGGCCCGGCTGGTGTCGCGGATCCGCTCCAGCGCCTGGTAGGCGTGCTCCGGGTCGCGGCGCATCAGGTGGTGGGCGACACCGGCCTGGGCGTTGACCAGGGTGATGTGATGGGCCACCACGTCGTGCAGCTCGCGGGCGATCCGGATCCGCTCCTCGGTGACGCGGCGCCGGGCCTCCGCCTCCTTGGTGCGCTCGGCCCGCTCGGCCCGCTCCCGGTAGGAGACGAGCAGCTCCCGGCGGCTGCGCAGCGCGTCGCCGAGGGCGACGGCGGCGCCGGTCCAGCCGAGCACCCCGAGGTTCTCCGCCAGCTTCTCGACCCCGGGGCGGAAGAGCAGCCCGGAGACCAGCAGGACCACCGCCGAGGCGCAGCCGGTGCGCCAGGCGGTGGCCCGGTCGGTGGTGATCGCCACCCAGTAGAGCGCGAAGATGACGGAGACCGGCGTGGAGGCCACCGCAGGCGTGAGCGCGAAGCTGAGCTCGGCGGCCAGCACGGTGGCCACGGCCACCGCGATCGGCCACCGGCTGCGTACCAGCAGCGGCAGGCAGGAGAGCACCAGTACGAGCATCGTGACCGACACCGACTTGTGCTGCTGGTAGGCGGCGCTCAGGGCGATCGGCACGCCGATCGCCAGGCAGATGAGGGTGGCGACGACGTCGGCGACGGCCGGCCGTACCCGCTGCCAGTCCCGGAACCGTTCGAGCATCGCCATCCCTCCACCTTAGGTCGACCGGTCAGGCCCGGCCGACGACGGTCAGCTGGGGGGCCGACGCCGGTTCCTGGTCCTGGTCCGGCTCGCCTTCCACCGACACGTGCGGCAGCACCCGGTCGAGCCAGCGCGGCAGCCACCAGTTGGCCCGCCCGAAGCGGTGCATCAGCGCAGGCACCAGCACCAGGCGCACCAGCAGCACGTCCAGCAGCACCGCCACCGCGAGGCCGACACCGAACTCCGCGATCATGCGCTGACCGCCGAAGATGAAGCTGGCGAAGACCGATCCCATGATCACCGCAGCGGCCGTGATCACCAGCCCGGTCTCGCCGTGTCCCACCCGGACGGACCGGCGGTTGTCCCCGGTGCGGTGCCACTCCTCGTGCATCCGGCTGATCAGGAAGACCTGGTAGTCCATCGAGAGCCCGAACAGAATGGCGATGATCATCGTGGGGGCGAACGCCTCCACCGGCCCGGCCGCGCCGGCGCCCAGTGCCTCGGAGCCCCAGCCCCACTGGAACACCGCGATGATCGCGCCGAACGCCACACCGATGGTGAGCAGGTTCATCACGGCGCCGATCAGCGGGATCAGCACGCTGCGGAAGGCGATCATCATCAGCAGGCAGCCCAGGCCCACGATGATGCCGACGAACAGCGGCAGCTTTCCGGTGAGCACGTCGGCAAAGTCCGCGGAGGTCGCCGTCGCGCCGCCGACCAGCACCTTCAGCCCGGTGCCCTGCTCGGCCGCCGGGATCACGTCCTGGCGCAGGTGGGTTATCAGGTCCGAGGTCTGCGCGGACTGCGGCGAGCTGGTCGGCACCACGCTGACCGGGGTGACCTGCTGGCCCGGCTTGACCGGCAGCTCGGCGACCCGGGCCACGCCCGGCGTCGTCCTCAGCTCGGCGACCAGGTGGTCCAGGGCCTGCCGGTCCTGCGGCCCGGTGCTCTGCGCGACCAGCAGCAGCGGCCCGTTGGAGCCCGGGCCGAAGCCCTGCGCCATCAGGTCGTACGCCTGCCGGGTGGTGCTGCTCTTGGGGTTGTTGCCCGCATCGGAACTGCCGAGGCGCAGCGAGAGGACCGGCAGCGCCACCGCGACCAGCAGTGCCAGGGCCACCACGGCCTTGCCCAGCGGGCGTGCCTCCACCTTGTGCGCCCAGCGGGTGAACGCCCCGCCCTCGGCACCGGCCCGGCCGCCGGCATCGGCACCGGCGCCGGCCACGTCCAGCGGCGCCCGGCCGGCCAGCTCGCGGCGCTGACGGCGG
Source organism: Kitasatospora kazusensis (assembly GCF_039529945.1). Classification (NCBI taxonomy): domain Bacteria; kingdom Bacillati; phylum Actinomycetota; class Actinomycetes; order Kitasatosporales; family Streptomycetaceae; genus Kitasatospora; species Kitasatospora kazusensis. Next base: position 15,116 of record NZ_BAAANT010000061.1, read on the forward strand.
CTCAGCACCCGTAGCTTCAGCAGGCCCAGCATCGCGGGCAGCAGGGTGATGGCGGCCAGCACGGTCAGCGCCACGGTGACCGCGGCCCCGATCGCCATACCGTTCAGGAAGCCGATGCCCAGCACCAGCATGCCGAGCAGTGCCACCACCACGGTGGCGCCCGCGAACACCACGGCGCGACCGGAGGTGTTCAGCGCACGGACCACCGACTCCTCGACGCTCAGGCCCGTCATCAGGCCCTTGCGGTGCCGGTTGACCACGAAGAGCGCGTAGTCGATGCCGACGCCGAGGCCGACCAGCGAGGCCAGCGTCGGTGCGGTGTCGGCCAGCGACATGCCGTGGCTGAGCAGACCGATGCCGATCACCCCGGCGCCGACCCCGGCCGCGCCGGTCAGCACCGGCAGCACGGCGGCCCAGCCGGACCGGAAGATCAGCAGCAGGATGGCCAGCGCGGCCGCGACACCGATCAGTTCGCCGGCGCCGCCCATGTGCCTCTCGGTCTTGGCGATCGCGCCGCCGCCCGACTGCACGTCCAGCGCCGGGGTACGGGCCTGGTCGGCGAGCTTGACCACCTGCTCGGCGTCGGCCGGGGGGACGTACATGGCGTCCTGGTCGAAGACCACCTGGGCGTACGCGGTGCGACCGTCCGGACTGACCTGCGCGGCGCCGTGCGGGCCGTACGGGCTGGACACCGAGGCGACGCCGGGGCTGTGCGCGATCGCGTCCAGCGTCCCGGTCATCCGGTCCCTGACCGCCGGGTCGGTCACGGATCCGCCGTCGGTGGTGTGCCAGACCACGGTGTCCTGGTCACCGGCGGCGGCCGGCAGGCTCGACTTCAGCAGGTCCATCGCCTTGCTGGACTCGGTCGACGGCAGGGACATGCTGCTGCTGTAGGCGGTCCCGATCTTGCCGGAGACCACACCGAGGCCCACCAGCAACCCGAGCCATAGCAACACGGTCACGAGCCGGTGCCGGTGGCACCAGCGGGCAAGGACAGACATCGGACCTCCTGAATCCTGGAACCCTTCCAGGCTCCGCAACCGAGGCGAATCCGTCATCCAACGTGTGCAGACACTCGGCCTGCTGCGCTCGTAGTACTCCGGCGTCGGCCTACCGCGATCGCGGTGTCCGCACCACGCACAGCGCACCGTGCCGCGCACCGGTACCGACGGCCCGCCCACCAACTGCCCGCCGATCCGGACGGCGCCGGCGCCCGGGGGGCAACGACCGAGGAGACCGTCCGACAGCGCAAGGCCGCCGGCAGACCGACGGTGAACCGCCCTCCGGGCGAAGCACACCGCCCGAACGGTGATTTCCGGCCGGACCCGGGATCGCCCGGCTCCGACGCACGTTCGCAGTCGGTCGCCGGAGGGCGGGATCCTCGCCCCCGGTGGGTGAAACGCGCCCACCGGGACCGACCTGGCGTCAAATGACTGATGCGCGGTGCACACACCACCGGAGAGAGTGGCGGCCGACGGATCTCACGATCCCGGGATTCCAGGATCCCCGGAACAGAGCGAAAAGAGCCTGACATGACTCGCACTTGGTTGATCACCGGCGCCTCCCGGGGCTTCGGGCGGTGCCTGGCGGAAGCGGTCCTGGAGAGCGGGGACCAGGTCCTGGCCACGGCCCGTCGGCCGGAGCAGCTGGCGGACCTGGTCTCCCGCCACGGGGCACGGGTCCGTACCGCCGCCCTGGACGTGACCGACGCGGCTGCGGCCCGTGCCGCCGTCGACAGCGCGGTCACGGCGTTCGGGCGGCTGGACGTGGTGGTGAACAACGCCGGGTACGCCAACAGCGGGCCGATCGAGGAGATGTCGGACAAGGACTTCCGCGAGCAGTTCGAGGCGAACTTCTTCGGGGTCGTCAACGTCACCAGGGCGGCGCTGCCGGTGTTGCGCGCGCAGCGCTCGGGCGTGTTCGTGCAGTTCTCCTCCCTGGGGGGCCGGGTCGGCGGCACGCCGGGAATGGGCGCCTACCAGGGCGCGAAGTTCGCCGTCGAGGGCTTCTCCGAGGTGCTGGCCGCCGAGACCGCACCCTTCGGGGTGAAGGTGGTCATCGTCGAGCCCGGCGCCTTCCGGACGGACTGGCAGGGCTCGTCCATGGAACTGCACGCGGTGGGATCCGACTACGAGGAGACCGTCGGCGCCATGAACCGGTACCGGCAGGAGAACAACGGCACCCAGCCCGGCGACCCGGCCCGCGCCGCCCGGGTGATCATCGACGCCCTCGGCCAGGACGACCCGCCCCGCCGCCTGCTGCTCGGCGCCCAGGCCGTGACCGCGGCCCTGGCCTCCGGCGAGGCGCGTGCCCAGGAGGCCCGTAGGTGGGCCGGGGCGAGCGCCGCCGCCGACTTCCCGGCGGGGCAGTGACCGCATCCGCTGCCCGGTGCCCGGTGCCCGGGGTCCGTTCCTCCTGCTGGGCGCGGTCAGGCGCCGTGCCAGGACCTCCACAGCGCCGCGTAGCCGCCGTCGGCCGCCAACAGTTCGTCGTGGCTGCCCAGTTCGGTGATCCGGCCGCCGTCCATGACCGCGACCCGGTCCGCGTCGTGCGCGGTGTGCAGGCGGTGGGCGATGGCGATCACGGTGCGGCCCTTGAGCACGGCCGCCAACGAGCGCTCGGTGTGCCGGGCCGTGGCCGGGTCGAGCAGGGAGGTCGCCTCGTCCAGGATCAGCGTGTGCGGATCGGCCAGGACCACACGGGCCAGGGCGAGTTGCTGGGACTGCTGGGCGTCCGGGCGGTACCCGCCGGCGCCGAGCCCGGTGTCCAGCCCGTCCGGCAGCTCGTCCACCCAGTCGACGTCGACGGCGGCCAGCGCCGCGTGCAGCTCCTGGTCGGTGGCACCGGGTGCGGCGATCCGGAGGTTGTCCCGGACGGAGCCGAGGAAGACGTGGTGCTCCTGGGAGACGAGGACGACATGGCGGCGCAGCTGGGCCGGGTCCAGCTCGGCGACGGGCACCTGCCCCACCGTGACCCGGCCGGTGCGCGGCACCTCGACGCCGGCCAGCAGCCGGCCCAGGGTGGACTTCCCGGCGCCCGAGGGGCCGACCACCGCGAGCCGCTCGCCGGGGCGGACGGTCAGGTCGACGCCGTGCAGGACGTCCCGCTCCCCCTGGTAGGCGTACCGGACGCCGACCACGTCGATCCGGCCGTCGGCGGGCTGCCCGCCGCCGGCCGCGACCGGGGCGACGGCCCGGCCGACGCCCTCGACCCTGGCGAAGGCGGCGTTGCCGCCCTGGAGTTGGTCGATCCACAGCAGGATCTTGTCCAGTGGTTCGGCGAGCTTCCAGAAGTAGAGGGCGCTGGCGATGACCGCGCCGCCGCTGACCGCGCCCGTGCTGTTCAGGGCGCCGCCGATCAGCAGGATGACCGCGACCGGGGCGATGTACGAGAACTCGACCACCGGGAAGAGCACGGTGCGCAGGTTGAGCGTGTGGGTACGGGTGGTGCGGCAGCTCTCGATCGCCTCGGCGGCGGCGGCGATCCGGCGCTCCTGGAGGCCCAGCGCCTCGACGGTGCGGGCCCCGGCGGCGGTGGAGCCGAGCACCTCGGCGAGCACGGAGTTGGCGGCGCCCTCGGCGAGGTAGCCGGCGTGGGCACGGCGCAGGTACCAGCGGGCGGCGAACCAGATCCCGGACAGGCAGAGCACCCCGCAGATGCCCAGCGGCAGGCTGACCGCGAGCATCGCGCCCAGGATGAAGACGACCTGGACGAGCGCGACGAAGACCTCGGGCCCGGCGTCGCGCAGGGTGGTGCCGACGGTCGTGACGTCGGCGGTGCCGCGTGTCAGCAGGTCACCGGTGCCCGCGCGCTCGGCCACCGAGGCGGGCAGAGCGAGCGCCCGCTCGACGAACTGCTCGCGGATCCGCGCCAGCGTCCGCTCACCGAAGCGGTACCCGGCGTACCGGGCGAAGCGGCCCAGCAGCAGCTGCGCCAGCGCGAAGCAGAGGATGCCCAGGGCGAGCCGGTCGACACGGCCGGTCCCGGCGCCGTGCTTGACGTCGTCGATGATCCGGCCGAGCAGCCAGGGGCCGCCCAGCCCGGCCGCTGCGGCCAGCCCGTTGAGAGCGAGCATCACGACGACCGGACGGCCGTCCTGGCGCACCAGCCGGACGGCGGCACGGCGGGCCTCGGCGGCGCCGGCGACCGGGAGCCGCCCCTGGGCCGCCTCGGTCCGAGCGGTCATCGGACGGCCTCCTCGGCGAGCACGGACGCGGACGCGGTGGCGGCGGTGGCAACGGCGGCCTCCTCGGCGAGCGCGGACGCGGACGCGCCCGCGACGGCGGGTCCGTCGCCGCCGCGTGCCACCAGTGCGCGGTAGCCGGGCTCCGACGCGAGCAGCACCCGGTGCGGGCCGGCGGCCACCACGCGGCCGTCGGCGAGGTAGCAGACGGTGTCGGCCCGCTCCAGCAGGACGGGGGAGGTCGAGGTGAGGGCGGTGGTGCGCCCGGCGCGCGCCCGGTACAGCCCGGCGGCCATGGCCGCCTCGGTGTGGGCGTCCACGGCGGAGGTGGGCTCGACCAGCAGCAGCACCTCCGGGTCGGCCAGCAGGGCACGTACGAGCCGCAGCCGCTGGCGCTGCCCGCCGGAGAGGTTGCCGCCCCGGGCCTCGACGGGCGTGTCGAGACCGTCGGGCAGCGCTTGCACGACGTCTTCGGCGGCGGCGTCCCGGACGGCCTGGGCGATGGCCGCGTCGGCGCGCTCGGCCCGGCCCCCGACCACCGTACGCAGCGGGCCGGCGAACAGGTCGGCATCGTTGTCCGCCACCACGATCCGGGCCCGGACCTCGGCCAGCGCGACCTCCGCGAGCGGAACGCCTCCCCAGTCGGCAGCGGATGCGCGGTAGCGGCCGAGCCGGTCGAGCACGGCGGCGGACTCGGCCGGGCGGGCGCTGACGATCGCGGTCAACTGCCCGGGGGCCACCGCCACGCCGGAGTCGGGGTCGTGCAGGGCGGACGGTCCGACAGGAGCCGGGCGGAGCGTCGCGGCGTCCTCGACGGCGGGTGTCAGGTCGAGGATCCGGACCACCCGCCCGGCGGCCACCAGGCCCCGGGTGAGGTCGTACCCGCCCTCGATGAAGGAGGAGACCGGGACCACCAGGACGGCGACGTACCCGTAGACGGCGACCAGCGTGCCGACCGTGACGGTGCCCTCGGCGGCCAGCCGGGCGGCCAGCCAGGTGACCAGGGCGAGGAAGAGGGCGGGCAGGCCGACCGCGAACGTCTGGATCCAGCTGGTCACGGCACCGACCCGGTAGCCCTCGGCCTGCAGGCTCCGCGAACCGCGCAGATGGCGGCCGGCCAGCAGCTCCTTGCCGCCGATGCCGTTGAGGACGCGCATGCCGCCGACGATGTCCCCTACCCGGGCCGTCAGCACGCCCTGCTGCTCGCGGTACTCCGACTCCGCGCCCTGGAGCCGCTCCAGCAGCGGCCCGACCACCACCGCCAGCAGCGGCACCCCGAGCAGCACGACGACCGCCAGCGGGACGGAGACCGACAGCAGCAGCACGGCCGCCACGAGGTACGCGATCACCGCGCCGACCCCCGGGCCCGTGATCGTCAGCGTCCGGCTGATCTGCGCGACATCACCCGTCCCGACGCTGACCACCTCGCCGACCGAGACCTTGCGCGGCAGCTCCGCCCCCAGCCGGGTCGCGTGCGCGACCACGACCTTGACGGTCCGGAAGGTGGCGTCCATCCGGACTCGCGTCATGATGCGGTGGCGCATGATGCCCAGCCAGGCGTTGAGCAGCGCCACGCCGACCAGCGCGGCCACCCAGCCGACCAGGACACCGGTCCTCCCCGGCAGGAGCCCGTCCTCGATCGCCCGCTTCATGAGGTACGGCGGCAGCAACAGGCAGACCATCCAGATGCTGCCGAGCACCGCACCGCCCACCACCCGCCGACGCTGACTCATGGTCAGCCACCACAGGTAGCGCGCCGCGCTTCGGTGATCCGGCGTACCCGGATCAGCGTACGAGTCCGTCATGAGCGATACCCTAACCGGCTCTCCCGCGCCCCAGCCAGAATGTTCTTCCCATTCCTCGACGGGCTATGACTGTGGCCGCCACCGGCAGGTGGGCGTTAATTGCGGAGAACCAGTTTCGTGGCATCTGCCCAGGCTGACGGAGCCATCTCCACCGATCCGCGAACAGCCGATTTACGGGGGAAAGGAACTTCCAGCGCATTTCGTGAATTCTCGGGCAAACCCGCCAAGAATTGCCTGGTGAAATCTCCCCGGGGAGCTTCCGAGTTCCTCGGAGATACCGGCCGGACCGGCTTCGGCCGGGGCCGTTCGCCGGCTCCGGCCTGCCGTGGCCGCCCGGGGTCCGCATCGTCGCAATGTCGCTGCGGACACCGTCGAGTCCGACGGCTCGGTCCACTCAGAGGCCTTCGATCGGCCGGAGGTCGTCATGCCCGGCCGGCCGCAGTTCGCGTTCGAGGGCGGCGAGGGCGAACGCGTGCGCGGAGGCGTGCTGCCAGCGCGGCCGTCCGAACATCACGTCCCCGGAGAGCCCGTTGAGCATGGCCACAGCGCGGATGACGAACTCGGAAGGGTCCACGTCGGCGAACTGCCCCAGGACCCTGCCCTCCAGCAGGATGGCTTCCAGGCGCTCCTCCCAGGCGTCGGACAGCGCGGTGAGGAGTTGCCGGCCGGCGTCGTCGTGGTGCTGGGCCAGCACCTGCGTCCACAGGGCGTAGCGGTCGTCGCCCGGGTGGCGGGGGAGGTAGAAGCGGACGAACATCGCCAGCTTCTCGGCAGGGGATGCGGCCTCGTCCGCGGCCTGCTGGAACCGGGTCCCGAGGTCGGCTTCGCTCCAGGCGAGGACTTCGAGCAGGAGGCGGTCCTTCTTGCCGAAGTGGTAGAGGATGTGCCCGGTGCTCATGCCGGCCCGCGCGGCGATGTCCGACATCCGCACGGCTGCGGCGCCCTTCTCGGCGATGGCTCCGATGGCGGCACGCATCGCCCGTCCCCGCGCCTCGTCGCCGCTGGGCTGACGCTTCCGGTCGGCCGAGGCCCGAGCGGGCCGGGGGGCGGCGCCCGGCCCGGCGCGCGCCGTCGGCCCGGGCGCGCCTTCCGGCGGGAGGGGGCGCTGCGGCCGGGCGGGCCCGGTCTCTGGCGTCGGCATGGCCTCACCTCGGTTCTGGAGATCTAGATCTGTAGTCTAGACTGAAAATCTAGTCAGTGCGACTGAGGTGTTCCGTCGCGGGTGCGCGACCGGCCCTGCGCCCACCGGTTCACCTGTCCGACCCGACCATCCAGGAGGCACCCGCATGACGCGTGGATTCGACGTTGTGGAGACCTGTATCGCCGATCTGCGCGCGGCGCTGGAGAAGGGCGAGACCACCGCGGTCGCACTGCTCGACGCCTATCTCGCACGGATCGACGCGTACGACCGGCCCGGTACCGCCACCGCGCTCAACGCGATGGTCGTGATGAACCCGGACGCCCGCGCCGACGCGGAAGCCTCCGACGCCCGCCGCGCGCGCGGCGAGACGCTCGGCCCGCTGGACGGCATCCCGTACACCGCGAAGGACAGCTACCTCGCGAAGGGGCTGACGGCCGCGGCCGGTTCACCGGCGTTCGAGCACCTCGTCGCCCAGCGCGACGCCTTCGCCGTCGAGCGGCTCCGCGCGGGCGGGGCCGTCCTCATCGGCCTGACCAACATGCCGCCGATGGCGAACGGCGGCATGCAGCGCGGCGTGTACGGCCGCGCGGAGAGCCCGTACAGCGCCGACTGGCTCACCAGTGCCTACGGCTCCGGCTCCTCCAACGGCTCGGGCACCGCGACGGCGGCGTCGTTCGGCGCGTTCGGCCTCGGCGAGGAGACCTGGTCCTCGGGCCGGGCGCCCGCCTCCAACAACGCGCTGTGCGCCTACACCCCCAGCCGCGGCGTGATCTCGGTGCGCGGCAACTGGCCGCTCGTACCGACCATGGACGTCGTGGTCCCGCACACCCGCACCATGGCCGACCTGCTCGAACTGCTCGACGTCATCGTGGCCGACGACCCGCAGACGCGCGGCGACCTGTGGCGCGCACAGCCGTGGGTGGAACTGCCCGCCGCCTCGCAGGTGCGCCCCGCCTCGTACCCGGCGCTCGCACCCGCCGACGCCCCGACGGCACGCGCCGCGCTCGCCGGCAAGCGCGTCGGCGTGCCGAAGATGTACATCAACGCCGACCCCGAGGCCGGCACCAACCCCGAGGGCGGCATCGGCGGCCAGACCGGCCGGCGGGTCGACACCCACCCCTCGGTGATCACCCTGTGGGAGGCCGCCCGCCGCGACCTGGAGGCCGTCGGCGCCGAGGTCGTCGAGGTCGACTTCCCCGTCGTCTCCAACTACGAGTCCGACCGCCCGGGCGCGCCCTCGCTGCTCACCCGCGGCCTGGTCGGCCGCGACTTCCTCACCGTCGAGATCGAGGACCTGTCCGCCTGGGCCTGGGACGACTTCCTGCGCGCCAACGACGACCCGGCGCTCGCCACCCTGGCCGAGGTCGACGGCGACCGCATCTTCCCCAAGCACGAGGGTGAACTCCCCGACCGCTACACCGGCTTCGACGACACCATCGGCGACTACCCGCACCTGGTGCGCGAGCGCCCGTACGCGTCCTTCACCGACATGCCGCACCTCGAACAGGGACTGCGCGGACTGGAGGAGACCCGCCGGGTCGACCTGGAGCTGTGGATGGACGGACTGCGCCTGGACGCGGTGGTGTTCCCCGCGGTCGCCGACGTGGCACCCGCGGACATGGACGTCTGCGAGGCGTCCGCCGACCTCGGCTGGCGCAACGGCGTCTGGGTCGCGAACGGCAACCTGGTGCCCCGTCACCTCGGCATCCCGACGGTGACCGTGCCCATGGGCACCATGGCGGACACCGGCATGCCCGTCGGGCTGACCTTCGCGGGCCGCGCCTACGACGACAACGCACTGCTGGCGCTCGGCGCGGCCTTCGAGGCGACGGGCACCCGACGGACGGTGCCGCCGCGCACGCCGCGGCTCCCGGCACAGTGACCTGACGGTCTCGCGGCTCACCGGACACGGTCGAGCGGGAGCACCCCGCGGCCCGGCACACGGCCGCGGGGTGCCCGTCGGGGGGCGGCGGGTGACGGCCGGGGCAGCGTGAGAGGGCCGCACTCACGAGATGCCTTGCCGATCGTGCGTGGTGGAGCCCAGAGAACTCCCGTCATCGCAGGCCGCAAGGCATCTCTTCGTTCTACGGAACCTCCCCGGCAACGATCACCCGGTGGATCCGGGCTCAGCGCAGGGAGTTCCGGTGCACCGCAACCGCGGTGACGAGGAGCCCGTCCCGGGCCAGCCAGGAGCCGTCGAAACCAGCCATTCGCGAGCCGGCCACCAGCGGGCCGGGCACCAGGAGCCGGGCGGTGAAGGAGCGGGCAACCGGGTCGATCCGGATGGTGGCCTCGGTGAAGTCCAGCCAGCAGCCGGTCAGCGGGAACCACGCCTTGTAGACGCTCTCCTTGGCGCTGAAGAGCAGCCGGTCCCAGCAGATCCCGGGCTGCTGCGCGGCGAGCCGGCGGAGCATCACGCGCTCCTCGGGCAGGACTATCAGCTCCGCCACGCCCTCGCTGGGCAGCGGCTCGTCGGGCTCCGCGTCCAGACCGATCGTCACCACGTCCGCGTCCCGGGCCACGGCCGCCGCCCGGTAGCCCCGGCAGTGCGTCATGCTGCCGACAACGCCGTCCGGCCAGCGCGGCGCACCACGCTCGCCGGGCAGGAGGGGCGCCGGCGCGAAGCCGAGCTCGCCCAGGGCGGCTCGCGCGCAGTGCCGCACGGTGCCGAACTCACGGCGCCTGCCCTCGACCGCCTGGGCGACCACGGCCTCCTCCACCGCGAACAGCGGCGGAGGGTCGGCGGGGTCGCCGAAGGATTCGGCGGTCGCGATGGGCGTCGACAGCAGCTCGCCGATCACACGGCACCTCGTATGTGCAGCGCGGACGGCCTGATCTCGGTCAGTCCGCCAGGGACGGCCGCTCGGCCGTGCCACTCCCGTGGATACCCCAACGAGACCTCGTAGTGCGGAACTTCGTCCGCCCAGATCAGCCGTGGGATGTGCAGGTGCCCGTAGACCACGGCCACGGAGCGGAAGCGCCGGTGCCAGTCGGCGGTGGCGGTGGTGCCGCACCACAGCGCGAACTCCGGATACCGGAGGCCCCGGGTGGGTTCGCGGATCAGCGGGAAGTGGTTGAGCAGCACGGTCGGCAGGTCGGCGGGGAGCTCTCCGAGGCGCGCCTCGGTGGCCGCCAGCCGGGCCCGGCACCACGCCTCACGGCTCGGATAGGGGTCCGGGTGGAGATAGAACTCGTCGGTGCAGACCACACCGGCCTCATAGGCCACCGCCAGGGCGCCCGCCTTGGAGGTCTGCCCGGCCGGCCGCAGCGAGTAGTCGTAGAGCAGGAACAGCGGTGCGACGGCGACCGGTCCGTCAGGGCCCTCCCACAGCGGGTAGGGGTCCTCCGGCGTGACCACGCCCAGTCCCCGGCAGAGCTCGACCAGGTGCTGGTACCGCTCCGGGCCTCGCAGCTGCACCGGGTCGTCCGGAACGGTCCAGAGTTCGTGGTTGCCCGGCGCCCAGACGACCTTGGCGAACCGTCGGCTGAGCATGTCCAGCGCCCACGTGACGTCCTCGACCGTCTCGCCGACATCGCCGGGGATCAGCAGCCAGTCATCGTCGGACTCGGGCCGCAGCGTTTCGACGATCCGCCGGTTGTCGGCATGCCGCACGTGCAGATCGCTGATGGCGAGGAGCTTTCCCGGCACAGTCGCTCACCTCGGGGTAGTGGATGCGGGCATGAGTGGGTAACTCCGGAATCGGCGGGTCGGCGGGCCGGACAACGAAGCTCGCGGAGCCCCGACGGCTGATCAACTCCTGATCGGAGCAAGGACCGAAGGCGGCATGTGGGCCCCTCTCGGCCCACGGCGAGGGCCGTACGACCGGAGAGGCCCGCTGCGGTGCAGTAGGTCCCGGCTCTGCACCGGCGCGCGGCGTTCCGGAGCGGTCAGCACGTCAGGCGGTCGGCGAGGAGCAGGGCCAGGTCCGCCCGGGCGTCGGTCAGGTAGAAGTGGCCGCCACCCGGGAAGACGCGGATGTCGAAGGGGCCGGTGGTGTGTTCGCGCCAGGCATGGGCCTCCTCCAGGGTGACGCGTGGGTCGCGGTCGCCGACCAGTGCGGTGACCGGCAGGCCGAGGACGGCGTCCGGCGGGCACTGGTAGGTCTCGGCAGCCCGGTAGTCGCTACGCAAGGTGGGGAGAATGAGCCGCAGGGTCTCCCGGTCGTCCAACAGCCGCCGGTCCGTGCCGTTCAGCGCCCGGATCTGGGCGACCAGAGCGTGGTCGTCCAGCGTGTGGAACCCCTCGGCACGGTGGCGGGAGGGCGCCCGCCGACCTGAGGCGAAGAACGCCACCGGTGCCCGGAGTCCCTGACGCTGCAGCCGCCGGATCGTCTCGAAGGCCACCAGGGCTCCCATGCTGTGTCCGAAGAACGCCATCGGCTGGTCCGTCCACGGCCGCAGGGCCTCGGTCACCTCGTCGGCCAGCTCGCCGATGTCCTCCACGGCCGGCTCGAGGCGGCGGTCCTGCCGGCCCGGGTACTGCACAGCCAGCACCTCGACCTCCGCGCCGAGCAGCCCGGACAGCGGGTGGAAGAAGCTTGCGGACCCTCCGGCGTGCGGAAAGCACACCAACCGGACAGCAGTGTCCGGCTTCGGGTGGAACCGTCTGATCCAGGTCTCGTCCAGGACAGCCTGGTCTGCCATGTCACTCCTCCTTCTCGGTACCGGTACGGCCTGGCCGGCGGCGCGGCGGCTGCTGTGTCCATGCGTCCAGCCCGTCGAACCCGTCAAGGCCGTCAAGGCCGTCGAGCTGCGCCCAGAGCGCCAGCTCCGCAGGACCCGCAGGCAGCTCCGGGCAGAGCCGCTCGGGGTGTCGCGGGGCAGGGTCCTGCGGGACGGCCCCTTGCTCCGCGGACGGCGATGGGTCGGGGAGGGGCAGCCACAGACCGCCCAGACCGACCAGCGCCTGCCAGAAGCCGACAGCCAACCGGGCGATCGTCACGCTGCCCACGGGATGCACCGACACCCTCCCTTCACACTCGTCCGACTGACGCTCTGTCAACTGAGGCAGCATGCCGGGGTGTTCTTAATCCGTTCTAATGCCGACGGACCACGGCCGGTCGACGGCTTTAGGCCGCGCCAAGATGCCACTTAGCTCCGCTGTCGAACATCGAGCGGCGCCTGCATCCGGACTGGATTACTCGGCTGTCACCGTGAATACCTGAAACGTCCGCGAACCAGTCCGCAGGGCGCGCTCCCAGAAACGCTCACACTGTGACCGCACTCGATCATGGGACTGCCAATGGCTACGCCTTCCGAAGAGAAAATCGTCACTGCCCTGCGGGCATCGCTTCTTGAGAATGAACGATTGCGGCAGCAGAACGACAAGCTCACCGGAGCCGTACCGGACCCCATCGCCATCATCGGGATGGGCTGCCGGTTCCCCGGCGGTGCGACCAGCCCCGACAGGCTGTGGCAGCTGGTCGCCGACGGCGTCGACGCCATCGGCGACTTCCCCGAAGGCCGCGGTTGGAACGTCGAGGAGCTGTACGACCCGGACCCCGACGCGGTCGGCAAGAGCTACACGCGCCAGGGCGGATTCCTGTACGACGCCGACCGGTTCGACGCCGAGTTCTTCGGCATCAGCCCGCGCGAGGCGCTGGCGCTGGACCCGCAGCAGCGCCTGCTGCTGGCGACCAGCTGGGAGGCGATCGAGCGGGCCGGCATCGACCCGAAGACGCTGCACGGCAGCCGGACCGGCGTCTTCACCGGGCTGATGTACGGCGACTACGGCTCGCGGCTGTTCGCGCACACGCCGGACGGCTTCGAGGGCTATATCGGCACCGGGAGTGCGGGCAGCGTGGCCTCGGGCCGGGTCTCCTACACCTTCGGGTTCGAGGGCCCGGCGATCACGGTGGACACCGCCTGCTCCTCCTCACTGGTCACCCTCCACCTGGCCGCCCAGGCGCTGCGCAGCGGCGAGTGCGCGATGGCGCTGGCGGGTGGCGTCACGGTGATGGCCACTCCCACCACCTTCGTCGAGTTCAGCCGCCAGCGCGGGCTGGCGCCCGACGGCCGCTGCAAGTCCTTCGCCGGTGCGGCCGACGGGGTCGCCTGGGCCGAGGGCGCGGGCATGGTGCTGCTGGAGCGGCTCTCCGACGCCCAGGCCAACGGACACCAGGTGCTCGCGGTGATCCGGGGCTCGGCGGTCAACCAGGACGGCAGGAGCAGCCAGCTGACGGCGCCCAACGGCCCGGCCCAGCAGCGGGTGATCCGGGCCGCGCTCGCCGACGCCCGCCTGACGGCCGACCAGGTGGACGCGGTCGAGGCCCACGGCACCGGCACCACCCTCGGCGACCCGATCGAGGCGCAGGCCCTGCTCGCCACCTACGGCCGACGGCCGGCTGAACAGCCGCTGCTGCTCGGCTCGTTGAAGTCGAACATCGGGCACTCGCAGGCCGCCGCCGGCGTGGGTGGCGTGATCAAGATGGTGCAGGCGATGCGCCACGGCGTGCTGCCCAGGACCCTGCACGTGGACGAGCCCACCTCGCACGTCGACTGGGAGTCCGGCGCGGTGGAGCTGCTCACCGAGGCCCGGCCCTGGCCCGAGACCGACCACCCCCGCCGGGCCGCCGTCTCCTCCTTCGGCATCAGCGGCACCAACGCCCACCTCATCCT